>NZ_BHZI01000104.1 GCF_004305975.1 Streptomyces otsuchiensis | reverse complement strand
AGGGCGCACGCTCCCGCTGAGCGGTCCGCTGAAGAGGGGGAGGCACGATGAACGGGACACGGGGCGACTCGGCGTGGCGCCGCCGGCTCACCCACCCGGCGGTCGCCCCGCTGGCGACCCTCGCCGTCGCGGGCACCGCGGCCGCCTACCTCGTGAGCACCGACCCCCACCAGGAGGGGCAGTGGCTGCCGCGCTGCCCCTTCAACTGGGCGACCGGCCTGCTCTGCCCGGTCTGCGGCGGCACCCGCATGGTCTACGACCTGCTGCACGGCGACCTTCCAGCCGCCTTCCACGACAACGCGGTGCTGCTCCTGCTCGGCGTGCCGCTGGCACTGGCCCTCTTCGGCCGCTGGCTGTACGACGGGCTTCGTGGCAGCAGGCGGCGGCCACGGATCACCAACCGCGGGGCTGCCGTCATCGGCGTGGTGGCCGTGGTCTGGATGGTCGTCCGCAACGTCGGCGGCTGAACGCCACCGCACACCCGCCGCACGGCGGGGCGGCGGGCAGCGGGCAGCGGGCGCGCGCCGGTGTCGCGCGCTCAGAGCGCCGGGTGCAGGAAGCCCTGTTCGACGAGGGAACGCAGCGTCGCCGGAGTCGCGGCGCGGAGCGTCGCCGGGTCCTCCGCCAGCAACTGGGCGATGGCGTCCACGATCCGCCCGGCCGGGAGCGTCCCGTCGCAGCTTCCGACGAGCGCGGCACCGACGGTGTCGACGGTGATGGCACGCATCATGCCGTGCCGCTGACGCAGCACCACATGCTCGGGGTCCTCCTCCCCCGGCCCGCCGATCTGCTCCTGCACGACGCCGTCCGCCAGCACATAACGCCCTTCCAGCAGCTCCGCGTCGTCCCGCACCCGAAGGTGGTCACGGGCCTCGAAATGGCGGCGGATCTCCCCGCCCAGCGGCTGCTCGACCGTGTGCGGCCACTCCTCGGCGACCACGGACGGCTCGGCCGCCCCCGTGCGCCGCAGCGTGATCCAGCCGAAGCCGACGGCCCGGGTGCCGCGGGCGGCGAACTCCTCCAGCCAGGCGTCGTACCGGGCGGCGTACTCGTCCTCGGGGCCACGATGCGCCCCGGCGTCCCGCAGCCACAGCTCGGTGTACTGGGCGACGTCCTGCTCCTCGCGCTGCACGATCCACGCGTCGCACCCGGCGGGCACCCAGGAGGTCACCCGCTCCCGCCAGTCCTCGCCCTCGACGTGCTGCCAGTTGGCTAGCAGCTGGCACCAGCCGCCCTCGGTGAGCCGTTCGGCGGCGCCCCGCACCAGCGAGCGGCACAGCTCGTCCCCGTCCATGCCGCCGTCACGGTAGGTCAGCCGCTCGGCGGAGCCGGTGCTCGGGGAGATCACGAACGGCGGGTTGCTGACGATCAGGTCGTACGGTTCGTCGTCGGCCACCGGCTCGTAGAGCGACCCCTGACGGAGCGCCGGTTCGGGAACCCCCGACAGCGCCAGGGTCAGTTGTGCCATCCGCAGGGCCCGGGGGTTGACGTCGGTGGCGGTGACCCGCGCGGCGCGGACCGCGAGGTGCAGTGCCTGGATACCGGAGCCGGTGCCGAGATCGAGCGCGCGGGCGACCGGGCCGTCCACGGTGATCTGGGCGAGCGTGGCGGAGGCGCCGCCGACTCCGAGCACCACGTCGGCACGGGCGCCGGCCGCCCCGGCGGCACCGCCGATCGCGCAGCCGGCGTCGGAGACGACCCACCAGTCCTGACCGGCCGGCCCCGCGTACGGGCGGATGTCCACGGCGGCCCGCACCGCCCCGGGGTTCGTGCCGGTTCCCGCGTTCGTTCCGGTTCCCGCGTTCGCGTCCGGGTCCGGGTCCGGGGTGAGCCAGCCGGAGGCGAGCAGTTCCTTCACCGGGAGCACGGCGGCGGCCTCGGGGCGCGCGACGGAGCCGCGCAGCAGGAAGAGACGGATCAGCACGGCGAGTGGCGAACCGTCCCGGGTGGCCCGCAGCGCGGGCACGATCTCAGCGCGGGCGAGCGCGGCATAGGGGACGGCACCGAGCTGTTCCAGCAGGCCGTCGGCGGTGAAGGACGCGGCCAGCAGGGTGTCCCGCAGCCGATCGGTGTCGGGTCCGGGAAGGGGGAGTTCGTCGGTGGTCACCGCCCCATTGTGTCCCGGCGTCACCCCCGGACGGCCGGGTGAGCGGCGCACGGGGCGCGCCGCCGGTCGCACCGGAGGCGCCATGGGCCCGCCCGGGACGAGACCCGGGCGGGCCCATGGCGCGGTGCCTCACCGCCGGCGCGCGGACCCGCGGACCCGCGGACCGGCGCCGGTGGTGCGACGACGGGCCGGGGCCTCGGCGGCCGAGACGTCAGGCGTCGTCCTCCGCGTCCTCGTCCGCGCTGTCCGAGTCGGCCGCGTCATCCCCGTCGGCCGTGTCGTCGGCCGGCGCCTCGGAGCCCGCGTCACCGGCGTCGTCGGTCGTCTCGGCGTCGTCGCTCTCGTCGGCGGAGGGGTCGCCGGGAACGGGGCTCTGACAGCCCTCCTGGCGGGCCATGGCGTCGCCCAGATCACCGCTCTGGAGCTTGCTGAGGGCTTCGTCGCCCGACTGTCCGAGCTCCTCCAGCTGGCCCACCATGGCACGCAGGCCCTCGGCGAACTTCGCCCGGTCGGAGGTGTCCAGCTCGTCGCTGGCCTCCTGGAGCTGCTCGTAGGACTGGGAGAGACCGGTCAGCTCCTCGACCGCGTCGGTGCGCAGCTCCTCGCCGTCCTCGACGGGCGGATCGCCCGCGTCGTCGACTGCCGTGGCCAGCGACTCGAACGCGGCGGACAGCTCGCCGTAGGAGCTGGAGTACGCCTCCTGGACCTCGGCCGGCTCCCCGCTGCCCTCACTGGCCTCGGCGATGGCCTCATTGGCCGCCTGGATGCGCTCCACCTGGGGCTGCACCTGGTCACAGACGTTCTTCGCCCATGCCTCGGTCTTCTCGCCGCTGTCGTCACCGCACGCGGTCAGCGTGAGGACGAGCATCGCGCAGCCCGACACCGTCGTCGCGAACCTTCTGTTCACCGTTCTCAGGTCCCTTCCCAGCCGATGGCCCCCGCCGGGGCGTGTCCCTGGCCGGGAACCTACAGCAGACGGGTGGGCGGTGTGCCCCGGCACACCGCCCACCCGCCGCCACTGCGTCACCCGGGCTATCGCCTCCGGCGCGCCCGGGTGGTGTACTCCCGGCTAGCCGCGACCGCCCTTCTCCCCGGCGCCACCTCGGCTGCCGCTGTCGGCGGAGGTGCCCTCGCCCGACGCCGACGGGGTGACGGCGGCCCCCGTGGCCGAGGGTCCGGCGGCACCCGCCGGGCCGTCGACGTGATCGATGTCATCGTCGGAGTCGTCGACGGCGATGCCACGCCGCTTGGAGACGTAGACCGCGGCCACGATGACCGCGATGGCGAGCACCGCGATCAGGCCGCGAAGGAACCCGTTGGAACTGCTGCCGTAGCTGAGCGTCACCACGGCGGGGGCGATGAGCAGCGCCACCAGGTTCATGACCTTCAGCAGCGGGTTGATCGCCGGACCGGCGGTGTCCTTGAACGGGTCACCGACGGTGTCGCCGATCACGGTCGCCTCGTGTGCCTCGCTGCCCTTGCCGCCGTGGTGGCCGTCCTCGACCAGCTTCTTGGCGTTGTCCCAGGCCCCACCGGAGTTGGCGAGGAAGACCGCCATCAGGATGCCGGTGCCGATCGCACCGGCCAGGTAGGCGCCGAGGGCGCCCACGCCGAGGCTGAAGCCGACGGCGATCGGCGCCATCACGGCGAGCAGCCCGGGGGTCGCCAGCTCCCGCAGCGAGTCGCGGGTGCAGATGTCGACGACCTTGCCGTACTCCGGTGTCTCCGTCCGGTCCATGATCCCCGGATGGTCGCGGAACTGGCGCCGCACCTCGTAGACGACGGAGCCCGCCGACCGGGAGACGGCGTTGACGGCGAGACCGGAGAAGAGGAAGACGACCGCGGAGCCGATGATCAGCCCGACCAGGTTGCTCGGGTAGGCGATGTCGAGGCTGAGTGCCGCCGCGCCGAAGGCGTCGACGGTGGTGATCCCGGTGTCCGCGACGGCGTTGGCGATGGCGTCGCGGTAGGCGCCGAACAGCGCCGCCGCCGCCAGGACGGCGGTGGTGATCGCGATGCCCTTGGTGACGGCCTTGGTGGTGTTGCCGACGGCGTCGAGGTCGGTGAGGACCTGCGCGCCCTCGCCCCGCACGTCGCCCGACATCTCGGCGATGCCCTGGGCGTTGTCGGCGACCGGGCCGAAGGTGTCCATCGCCACGATGACGCCGACCGTGGTCAGCAGGCCGGTGCCTGCCAGTGCGACCGCGAACAGCGCCAGCATGATGGTGCCGCCGGCCGCCAGGAACGCGGCGTAGACGCCGATCGCGACCACCAGCGCGGTGTAGACGGCCGACTCCATGCCGAGGGAGAACCCGGCCAGGACCACTGTGGCGGGCCCGGTCCGGGAGGTCTTGCCGATGTCCCGCACGGGTCGGCGCGACGGCTCGGTGAAGTAGCCGGTGAGCTGCTGGATGAGCGCGGCCAGGATGATGCCGATCGCCACCGAGGTCAGCGCGAACAGCCGCGGGTCGCCGCCGTGGGCGAGGATCTCCGGGTCCTGCACCCCGGTCAGCTCGGCGAAGGTGCCGGGCAGCGCGACGAACGCGGCGATGGCCACCAGCACCAGCGAGACACCGGCGGTGATGAAGAAGCCGCGGTTGATGGCGGTCATGCTGCTGCGGTCCCCGCGCCGCGGTGCGACGACGAAGATCCCGAGCATCGCGGTGAGCACCCCGAGGGCCGGGACGAGCAGCGGGAAGGACAGTCCGGCGTTGCCGAAGGCGACCGTGCCCAGGATCAGCGCGGCGACCAGTGTCACCGCGTAGGACTCGAACAGGTCGGCGGCCATGCCCGCGCAGTCGCCGACGTTGTCACCCACGTTGTCCGCGATGGTCGCGGCGTTGCGCGGGTCGTCCTCGGGGATGCCCTTCTCGACCTTGCCGACCAGGTCCGCGCCGACGTCGGCCGCCTTGGTGAAGATGCCGCCGCCGACCCGCATGAACATCGCGATCAGCGCGGCGCCGAGACCGAAGCCCTCCAGCACCTTCGGCGCGTCCGCCGCGTAGACCAGCACCACGCAGCTGGCACCGAAGAGTCCCAGACCGACGGTGCACATGCCGACCACGCCGCCGGTACGGAAAGCGATCCGCATCGCCTCGTGGCGGACGCTCACCGGGTCCTTGCCCTCACCTCCGTCCTCGGTGGGATTGGCGGCACGGGCCGCCGCCGCCACACGCACATTGCTGCGTACCGCCAGCCACATTCCGAGGTATCCGGTGGCCGCCGAGAACGCGGCTCCGATCACGAAGAACAGGGAGCGGCCGACGCGCTGATTCCAGTCGTCGGCGGGAAGGAGCAACAGGAGAAGGACGACGATGACGGCGAATACGGCGACCGTGCGCAACTGCCGGGCCAGATAGGCGTTCGCGCCCTCCTGGATGGCTCCGGCGATCTTCTTCATGCTGTCGGTGCCCTCGCCGTACGCCAGCACCTGTTTGACGAGCAGGACGGCGAGCGCCAGGGCGGCGAGGGCGATGAGTGCGATCAGCAGTACGAGTACGCGGTTGCCGCCGGTGAGTTCGGCGGCGGACGCGGCTTCCATGACGTACGGATGCTCCCGAAGAGGGGAAGAGAGCCCCACCATTCGTCCTCCTTGACGCTCAGGGTGATCCGAGACAGATGTGGCCGGAGTGTAGAGAGGCGCGACGGATCGAAGAAGGGGGCCGGTCGATGGAATTGCTCAACCACGAGTAAAAACACTCGTAAGCGCATCCGGAATGATCAACACATGAGCGATCCGACAAGATCACTAAAATGGCGTCAGCGACTTTATGCGATTGCACAGAGAGGCGGGAGCGAACTGGAAAGGAAGAGGCTGCCGCGACGTGGCCGCAGGTCAACGGGGCTGCCGAGAGAGGCAGTCCGGGAACGGCCCGGCCGGCGGGGACGGCCCGGCGGACCGTGCGCCCCCGTGCGGAGACCACCGATCGCGCGGCGGGCGGCGCGCGGGGAACCGATGGGGTACCGCCGACCGGGTGACAGGGCCGGCCCGGGGCCCTGAAGGCGGGCAGCGGGGAGCGCGTTGGCTGCGGCGGTCCCCCGTGGCCGGGCGGGCCGGGGAGGCGGGGACGCCGCGACGGGACGTCAAGATGCCAGGCGCAGCGAGCTGTTGGAGGGCGCGCCGCGCCACTTCGACCCCGGCACGGGAGGCACGTACCTCCCGACGCGACATGGTCACCCGGCCCGAGGACGAACCCACGTCAGTTCGGAGGAGGTGGTGATTCCCCGACACGGCCGGAGACCACCCGAACGCCGGACACCGGGACCGACCGCGCAGCGCGAGGGCCGAACACAACGAGCGGAGGCGGGAGCGGGGTGAGCGGACGCGGGGTGAGCGGACGCGGGCAGCGCCGAAGCGGGGAGACGCGGCGCGGCCGTGGCGGGTGGGTGGATGGATGAGTGAGTGGGTGGGTGCGGGTGCTGGGCGAGAGCGCCGAAGCGGACGGACGGATCAGACGGCGGTGGCCGGCCAGCTCATCCGGATGCGCCCGCCATCGGCGTCCGACGCCACATCGAAGTCGTCCACGAGACCGCTGATCACCGCGAGCCCCAGCTCGTCCGTCTCCTCGGCCACCGCCTCGGCGTCGGCGTCGCCCTCACGCTGCTGCGGCACGGAACCCGGGGCGTCGTCGCCGACCTCGATCGAGAAGCTCTTCTCACCCTCGGTGAGCTTCACCCGGACCGGGCTCTTCAGACCGTGCAGCGCGTGCAGGCCGACGGCACGTGTGCAGGCCTCACCGACGGCGAGACGCAGTTCGTCGAGGACCGACTCGTCCACCCCCGCCCGCCGGGCCACGGCTGCCGCGACCAGACGAGCAGTCCGCACGTGCTCGGGCGAGGCGCTGAAGCGGAGTTCGACGGTGGCCATTGCTGTCCCCCTCGGTCCCCGCGCGGATGTCGCGGCCGGCTTGCCTGCCGGCCGCGAACAGCGCGGCGGACGGTGGTGTGTGTCGTTCGGTGATCGGTCGATCGGCAGGGCTCGACGGGCTCGCACGACTGTTGTAGCCGCGCGCGCCGACACTGAGACCCCTCGGGGCCACGGGCCTCAGTCGGAGGCCGCGACCGCCTCGTCGACCGACTCGTGGATCGGGAAGACCTTGGTGAGCCCGGTGATCCGGAAGATCTTCAGGATCCGCTCCTGGTTGCAGACCAGCCGCAGCGAACCCTCCTGCGCCCGGACCCGCTTCAGACCACCGACCAGGACACCCAGACCGGTGGAGTCGAGGAAGTCGACGCTCTCCATGTCCACCACCAGGTGGTGGTTGCCCTCGTTCACCAGCTCCACGAGCTGTTCTCGCAGCTTGGGAGCGGTGTAAACGTCAATTTCGCCGCCTACCTCGACGACCGTGCGGTCACCAACGGTCCGAGTCGACAGGGACAGGTCCACAAATCCTCCAGCGCCTTGCTCATGGGCGGTCGCCCCCGGACGTCTCCCCCGCTCGGGGCAGGAGGACGGACCGGCGGCCGCCAGGGCATTCAATCACTTACCCATGGTCCGGGACGACGACTTATGGCCATTGTCCGTCGGACCGGTGACACACTCGGGGACGATGCCGCACGAACCAGTCCCACCGACCCCGGACTCCCCACCGGCCCGACAGTCGCCTCGGGCCCTGCTGGAGCGCCTGGAATCAGCGGGCGACCGAACGGCACGCATCACCCACACGGAGCACCTGCCCGCTCGCGGGGCCCGTCATTCACCCTGGCCCCACGCGGTACGCGAGGAGGTCGTGGAGGCACTGCGCGCCGCCGGCATCGAGCGGCCCTGGAGCCACCAGGCGGAGTCGGCAGAGCGGGCCCTGCGCGGTGAGTCCGTCGTCGTGGCCACCGGGACCGCGTCCGGCAAGTCCCTCGCCTACCTGATCCCCGTGCTGCACACCCTCACCGACACGGCGGCGGCCGGCGGGCGGGGCGCGACCGCGCTCTATATCGCGCCGACCAAGGCCCTCGCCGCCGACCAGGTACGTGCCGTCAAACGGCTGGCGGCTCCGCTGGGCACCACCGTGCGGCCCGCCGTCTACGACGGGGACACCCCGGCGGAGGAGCGCGCCTGGGCCCGCCAGTACGCCAACCTGCTGCTCACCAACCCGGACATGCTCCACCGCGGCCTGCTCCCCGGCCACCGGCGGTGGACCTCCTTTCTGCGCAACCTGCGCTACGTGGTCATCGACGAGTGCCACGTCTACCGGGGCGTCTTCGGCTCCCATGTCGCCCAGGTGCTGCGCCGGCTTCGGCGGCTGTGCGCCCACTACGGCGCGGAACCCGTCTTCCTCCTCGCCTCGGCGACGGCGGCCGAGCCGGCCATCGGGGCGAACCGCCTGACGGGGGTGCCGGTCACCGAGGTCACCGAGGACGGCTCTCCCCGGGGGGAACTGGCCTTCGCCCTGTGGGAACCGCCGCTGACCGAGGCACGCGGCGAGCGGGGAGCCCCGGTACGCCGCTCGGCGACCGCCGAGGCCGCCGAGCTGCTCGCCGACCTGGTGGCGCGGGACGCCCGCACCGTCGCCTTCGTACGCTCCCGGCGGGCCGCCGAACTGATCGCCGTGATCGCCAGGGAGCGCCTGGACCGGGCCCGGGGCGACGCCGTCGCCTCCTACCGGGGCGGATATCTGCCCGAGGAACGCCGCGCACTGGAACGCGCCCTCCACAGCGGCGAGCTGCTGGGACTGGCAGCGACCAACGCCCTGGAGCTGGGTGTGGACGTGGCGGGGCTGGACGCGGTCCTGATCACGGGCTTCCCCGGGACCCGGGCGTCCCTGTGGCAGCAGGCGGGCCGGGCCGGGAGGGCAGGGCAGGGCGCGCTGGCCGTGCTGATCGCCCGGGACGACCCGCTGGACACCTATCTCGTCCACCACCCCGAGGCGCTGTTCCGACGCCCGGTGGAGGCCACCGTCCTGGACCCGGGAAACCCCTATGTCCTCGCACCGCACCTGTGCGCCGCAGCGGACGAACTTCCCCTCACAGAAGCGGACTTCTCGCTCTTCGCCCCGGCCTCCCGTGAGCTCACGCCCAAGCTGGAGGCCCGTGGCCTGCTGCGGCGGCGCGGCTCCACCTGGTACTGGACACGCCGGGACCGGCCCAGCGACCTCGCCGACATCCGGGGGCAGGGCGGACCGCCGGTGCAGGTGGTCGAGGAGGCCACCGGCCGACTGCTGGGAACCGTCGACGCGGCGGCGGCGCACACCGCCGTCCACGAGGGCGCGGTCCATCTGCACCGAGGGAACACCTTCGTGGTGCGGAGCCTCGACCTGCCGGGGCACATCGCGCTGGTCGAGGCCTCGGCACCACCGTGGACCACCTCCGCCCGCGACGTCAGTGAGATCTCCGTGCTGGAGACCGACCGCGAGGAGCCGTGGGGCGACGCCCGGCTGTGCCTGGGGTCGGTGGAGGTGACGCACCAGGTCGTCTCCTACCTGCGGCGGCGGCTGGTCACCGGTGAGGTGCTCGGTGAGACCAAGCTGGACCTCCCGCCGCGAACCCTGCGGACCCGCGCGGTGTGGTGGACGCTCACCGAGGACCAGGTCGACGCCGCCCGGCTCACGCCGGAGATCCTGCCGGGCGCGCTGCACGCGGCCGAGCACGCGGCCATCGGCATACTGCCGCTGTTCGCCACCTGCGACCGCTGGGACATCGGCGGAGTCTCCACGGCCCTGCATCCCGACACGCTGCTGCCGACCATCTTCGTCCACGACGGTCACCCCGGCGGCGCCGGATTCGCCGAACGCGGCTTCCACGCCGCCCGGGAGTGGCTGACGGCGACGCGGGAGGCGATCGCCTCCTGCGAGTGCGAGAGTGGCTGCCCGTCCTGCGTCCAGTCGCCGAAGTGCGGCAACGGCAACGATCCCCTGCACAAGCGGGGCGCCGTGCGGCTGCTCACGGAGGTCCTGCGCGTGAGCGCGCCGGAACGGTGAACGGCCCGGCGGCCACCTCGGCGGTGAGGTCGGCGACCCCGGTTCCGGGATGCAGGGCGCAACGCGCCAGGCGTGCACCGTTGGCCTCCGCCACCGTGGCCGCGACCTCACAGGCGGCGGCGACGCCGTCGAGGGCGCGGTCGGCGGCCGCCAGGGCCGCGAGGTCAGCAGCGAGAGCGGCCCGCTGACGGGCCTCGGCGGCCCCGCCCAGGGCGAACGCCACCGCTGCCGCCAGCCCAAGCAGCGCCAGGCAGGCCGCCGCCACCACCGTGCCGGCGCCGCGGTCCGCCACAGGCGAAGCTCCGGCAGTACCGGCTCCTCCCGGAACTTCGCCGCCGGTGAGCCTGTCGGGGCGCACCCGCGGGTGCTTCGCCGGGCGCTCACGACGGCTCCACCTGGGCGACCGCGTCGGCGGCCACGGAGAGGGAGATCGCGTTCGGGCCCCAGGAGGTGGCCTCCACCCGGACCCGGTGCAGTTCACCGTCCTGCGAGAGCCGCACCCGGGCCCCGGACGGCGCCACGGCGAGCGCCAACGTGCGGACATCGGAGGCCGGTTCACCGCGGGCGAGCGCCCGGGCCCCGGCACGTGCGGCGTCCGCGCACTCCTGCCGGACCATGCCGGCGGCGACGCCCCACAGCACCATCGCCAGCACCGCCACCAGCGCGGGGACAGCGAGTGCCGCTTCCGCCGTGACGTAGCCGCCGTCGCGGCGGGCGGCCCGCTGACGCCGGGCACCGCCCCCGGCCGTCGACCCCTCACAGCGGCGCATCGAAGGCACGCTCCACCAGCCCGGTGAGGGCGCCGGACACGGTGTCCGAGGTGACGACCTGGAAGAGAACGGCGGCCAGCGCCGCGGCGGCCACCGTGCCGATGGCGTACTCGGCGGTGCTCATTCCGGCGTCGCGCGGAGCACGGCGGGTCGCGCAGCGCGTCGCCGCGGTGCGCAGCAGCAGGGTGACGTTGAGGGAGACGAGCTTGTTCATGGGTGTGGTTCTCCTCTTTCTGTTTCCGGGCAGGCCGGAGCGGACCGTGGTGATGGGCTGTCGATGCGGGGTTGGATGTGCGAGGGCTAGACCAGGCCAGCGGCCAGGCCGATCACCACGGGGGCGACCCCGGTCAGCAGGAACGCCGGCAGGAAGCACAGCCCCAGCGGACCCGTGATCAGCACCGCGGCGCGCCGGATTCTGGTCTGGGCGGCTCTGGCGCGACGGCCGCGCTGCTCCGAGGCGGCGGCGGCCACCGCCTCCACGGCGCTGATTCCGGAGGTGTCGGCCAGCTCCAGACGGCGGGCCAGCGGTCCGGCGCCGGGCTGGCGTCCGAGCCGCCCCCAGACCGCCGCCGGCTCGCCGCCGAGCCGGAGCTCGCTTGCGGTGCGGCGCAGCGCGCGGGCGAACTCGCCGTCCATCGACCCGCCGACCGCGGCGGCGGCCGCCGCGGGTGCCGCGCCGGCGGCCAGGCAGGCGGCCAGCAGTTCTGCGGCGAGCGGGAGCCGGGCGTCCTCCGTGCCTGCTCGTGGTCGTCCCGCGAAGGCACGCCGGAGCGTCGAGGGGCGGCTGCGAGGCGCCGGGCGGGCCTCGCGACCGGCTGCCGGGTCCGCCAGGGAGGTCAGCCGCCGCCGGGTTCGGTGCGTGCTCCGGGAGGGGAGCAGGGAGATTCCGGCGCCGAGGGTCAGCAGCGCGCCTACCAGCAGCATCGGGTGACTCCCTCGCCGGAGGCGGCCGGCCACGCGGGCCGGTCGCGCACCAGGGGGTGGAGACGGTCTCCCCCGGCGCCCAGGTGCCGTGGACGCGCCCGGGGGCGCGGGGTGAGGGAGGAGTTCATGTGGCGCTCCGTTCGGCCGAGCGGATGATGGCGGCGGTCCAGCTCAGACCGGCCGCTTCGAGGGCGCCGCCGAGGAGAAGACAGAGCAGCCCGGCGGGTTGGTGCAGCAGCACGTGCAAGGGGTCGGCGCCCATCGCGGTGCCCAGGAGGAGCCCGGCCGCGGGCAGCGCGGCCAGGACGAAGGCGGTGGCGCGGGGTCCGGCGAGCTGGGAACGCAGTTCCTCGCGCTGGTCCCGTTCCGAACGGAGCGACTGGGCCACGCGGTCGAGGCCACTCGCGAGCGACGCTCCGCCGTCGACGGCGACCTGCCAGCAGGCCGCCACTCCGCCCAGCCCTTCGGCGCCCGGCACTCCCGCTGCCCGGCGCAGCGCGCCCGCGATGTCGTCGCCGCGTCGGGCGAGGGAGGGCAGCGCGGCCACGAACGGGCCGAGACCTGTCACGCCTGCGGTCTGGAGGGCCTGTTCGGGCTGGCGCCCGGCTCTGACCTCTCCGGCTAGCGCCGCGCAGAAGGCGATCACGGCGTCGCGACGCCGGTCGGCGGCGAGGAGCCGCTCCCGGCGGCGGCACCGTCTCATCAGGAACGGAGCGAGGATCAGGGATAGCACCACGGGCAGTGGTGAGGTGCCCGCGAGGGAGAGCCCCAGGCCGACGGCGGAACACGCCAGTCCCCAGAGCACGGCCCGGTCGTGAGGCGGGCGCGGAGCACTGGACGGACGGCCGCCGGCACCTTCGGCGATACCGGCCCCGGGAGCGGCGGGTGCCGCGTCGGAGATCAGCGACCGGGCACGGCCGGCGACCCGGTGACGGCCCAGCAGCCACCACCCTCCCAGGCAGCAGAGCGCGGCCGCGACGGCGTGGACGTGGAGCGCGGTGTTCACAGGGCGGCCTCCAGCGCGGGCCAGCCGCGCTCCTCGGTGAAGCCTCCCGGTGACCAGCGCAGCGCCGGTACCGTCCGCACCAGGCCGTCGGCGTCGCGCTCCAGGACGTGGATCTCGGAGATCCGTCGCCCGCCGGTGTCGCGCACCAGGTGGATCACGACGGAGAGCGCAGCTGCCAGTTGGCTGTGCAGTGCGGCGCGGGGCAGCCCCGCCATCGCGCCGAGCGCCTCCAGCCGTGCCGGTACGTCCCGGGCGGCTCCGGCGTGCAGGGTGCCGCAGCCACCGTCGTGGCCGGTGTTGAGGGCGGTCAGGAGCTGGACGACCTCCCGTCCCCGCACCTCGCCGACCACCAGCCGGTCGGGGCGCATCCGCAGCGCCTGGCGGAGGAGCTCGTCCAGTTCGATGCCGCCCGCGCCCTCCTGGTTGGCGGGCCGGGTCTCCAGACGGACGACGTGGGGGTGGCTGGGCCTCAGTTCGGAGGAGTCCTCGACGAGGACGACGCGTTCGTCCGGCGGGACGAGACCGAGAAGGCTGGAGAGCAGTGTGCTCTTGCCGCAGCCCGTGCCGCCGGTGATGAGGAAGGAGAGCCGGGCGCGGAGCAGTCGGCGCAGGAGCCGGGCGCCTCCGGGCGGGAGCGTGCCGGCGGCTGTCAGTTCGTCGAGCGTGAAGGCGCGAGGACGCACGACCCGCAGGGACAGGCAGGGAGAGCCGACGGCGAGCGGGGGCAGGACCGCGTGCATCCGGGTGCCGTCCGGCAGCCGGGCGTCGACCCAGGGGCGGGCGTCGTCCAGCCTGCGTCCGGCCGCGGCGGCGAGCCGCTGGGCGAGGCGGCGGATGGCGGCCGCGTCACGGAACCGGACCCCGGCCCGGCGCAGACCGCGTCCGCGGTCCACCCAGACGGCGTCCGGGCCGTTGACCAGGACATCGGTGACCTCTGGCTCGGCCAGGAGGGCTTGCAGCGGGCCGGCGCCGACCAGTTCGGAGCGGAGGTCGCGGACCTCGGAGAGGACGGCGCGGTCGCCCATGAGCCGTCCCTGGTCGCGCAGGGCGGCGGCGACACGGGCGGGGGTCGGGTCGGAACCGTCCTCGGCGAGTTGGGCGCGGACCCGGTCCAACAGCCCGGCGGGGAAGGCGGCGGTGGGGTTCACGCGTCGCTCCCCCGCCCGGGCAGAACGCGAGCGCCCTTCGCGGGCGCGGCCGGGGTGGTTCGCGCGTGCCGGGCGAGTGCGCGTCGCCTGCCCCGGGCCGGCGGTACGCCGCCGGCGACCGGCGCCACCGGGACGCGCTCTGGCGGGAGCGCGTGGCGGACCACGTCCGCGCAGAAGCGGCCCAGCGGGCCGCGGCCGTCGCGCCCCGGTGGCTCGCCGGCGTCGGACGAGGCGGGCAGCCCCGGTTCGTCCGGGATCTCACCGCTCAGCGGCAGGCCGAGGAGCTGGGCCAGTTCGGGAGCGCCGAGCGACGGGGACGATGTGGCGCGCACGGCCAGCCGCAGGTCACGGACGAGGGCACCGGCCGTGTCCACGGTGAGGCGGGCCGCGGCGACCGCCCGCAGTTCGGTG
Organism: Streptomyces otsuchiensis; assembly: GCF_004305975.1. Lineage (GTDB taxonomy): Bacteria > Actinomycetota > Actinomycetes > Streptomycetales > Streptomycetaceae > Streptomyces > Streptomyces otsuchiensis. The sequence goes on along the minus strand of NZ_BHZI01000104.1, from coordinate 4,751 downwards.
GGCACGACCAGCAGACCGAGGTCGAGCCGGGACAACGCCTCGGTGGTGGAGTCGTCCAGACCGCGCGGCAGGTCCACCACCACGAGGCCGCCACGCCGGCGGGCGGCGGCGAGCACCGACCGCATCGCCTCGGCGGACGCCGGAGGCCCGGTGGTGCGGTTCCAGCTGAGCAGGCTGACTCCGTGCGGCCGGGGCAGCGCCTCTTCGAGCGCGGACCAGGAGAGCCGTCCCCGTGCCGAGACGAAGTCCGGCCAGCGCGGGCCGCCGGTCCGTTCGGCGCCCAGGAGGACGTCGAGTCCGCCTCCGAGCGGATCGCCGTCGATCAGGGTGGTGGGCAGGCCGGCGCGTGACCCGGCCAGTGCCAGGGCGGCGGCGAGGGTGGACGCTCCGGCACCTCCGCGTCCGGCGAGGACCCCGATGGTGACGGCGGGCGCCCCGCGCGTCTCGACCGCGTCGGCGATGCGGTCCGTCAGCCTCGCCTCGTCGTCGGGAAGATGGAGCACCTGTTCGGCGCCGAGCGCCACCCCGCGTTCCCAGACGGTGTGGTCGTCGAGGTCACGCCCGACCAGCACCACACCCGGCCGGCGGGCGGGTGGCGCTCCGAGTCCGTCGCGGGCGGCGGCCCAGTCGTCGCCCACGAGTACCAGCGGCGCGGCGGACCAAGTGGCGGCGGGTGGCGGGCCGCCGTGCACCACGTCGGCCCGGGCGTCGGCGGCGGAACACAGCCTCAGGAGGTCGTCGAGGAGATCGTCGCTCTCGGTGAGGACGAGTACGGGTGCGGCCATCGCCTGCTCCCCTTCCGTGATCGGCTCGGGCCGTGATCACGACCCGACCGCCACGGTGACGGATATCTGCGTATCGCGGGGATCTTGGATGAAATCTGTGGACAACGCGAGAGATGTGGATAACTTCGACACACGAACGGGTGATCTCCACCGCCCCCTCTCCCCACATTCGGAATGACCGATCACTATCGATGGGGACCGCCACCGGAAGGGCGGGCATCGGGATCGGGGAAAGAAGATCGCAGGGCGGTACAACCATTACCGAGGGTCAGGTATCTCACTGGATGACGGCGTCCCCCGGCGGCCACGGCGGCGGACGTCCGGAGGGAACGGCACGCCGTCACCAACACGGGACCGGCCCGGCGGGGCCGGTGACACAGCAGGCAGGGAGGCAGCCGACGAAGGGCTGAGACCGGCGCACGACAGCAGCCGGACATGCGACGACCCCCGCTCTCCCCCCCGGCGGGGGTCGTCTTCCACGGCCGACTCGGGGGGGGGAGGAGTCGGACCGGGGTAGCACGGTCGCGAACGATCCGTGACTTCCATGGTGTACCCGAGAGCCATCTCAGGCAAACCCACGCGCCCCAGCGTACGCCGAATGGTGGGCGTTTATGCTCGGCACGTGGAAAATCTGCCGAAGCCGCGTACCGCCGCCTTCTTCGACCTGGACAAGACGGTCATCGCGAAGTCGAGCACCCTCACCTTCGGTCGGTCCTTCTATCAGGGCGGACTGATGAACCGGCGGGCCGTGCTGCGCAGCGCGTACGCACAGTTCGTCTACATGGTCGGCGGCGCGGACCACGAGCAGGTGGAGCGCATGCGGCGCTACCTCTCCGACCTCTGCCGCGGCTGGAACGTGCGCCAGGTGCAGGAGATCGTCGCCGAGACGCTGCACCAGGTCATCGACCCGATCATCTACGACGAGGCGGCGTCCCTCATCGAGCAGCACCACGCGGCCGGCCGCGACGTGGTGATCGTCAGCACCTCCGGCTCCGAGGTGGTGGAGCCGATCGGCCGGCTGCTGGGCGCGGACCGGGTGGTCGCGACGCGGATGGTGGTGGAGGACGGCCGGTACACGGGGGAGGTCGCCTACTACGCCTACGGGCCGGCGAAGGCGGAAGCGATCCGGGAGTTGGCGGCCTCGGAAGGGTACGACCTGGAGCGCTGCTACGCGTACAGCGATTCCGCCACCGACCTGCCGATGCTGGAGACGGTAGGACATCCGCACGCCGTCAACCCGGGCCGTTCGCTGCGCCGGGAGGCGACGGCGCGCGAATGGCCGGTGCTCAACTTCAACCGGCCGGTGCGGTTGAAGAAGCGGTTCTCGGCTCCGCGCCCGGCGGTGACCGCGGGAGTGCTGGTCGCGACGGCGCTGGTGGCGGGTGGCGTCGTCTGGTATGCGGCGGGGCGTCGTGGCCGCGGCAAGCGCGGCGCGATGGCGCTGCGACGGGGTCCGGCACGCGGGCGCTGACCGCCCGCTCCGATCTGATCCGTCCCCGCTGCGCGTCCGACGGCGCTGCGCGTCCGACGGCGCTGTGCGTCCGACGGTGCTGTGCGTCCGACGGTGCATCCGGGGGCCACGCAACGGAAAGCGGCGGCGCCGCCGAAGCGGTGCCGCCACCGGTTACATGTCCACCGGGTGATCATGCGTGCGGTGTATTTACCGATCAGGACGGGATCTGTGCCCGCTTCCTGGTGCGGCTGGCCCGAATCGCGGGCTGGCGACGCGTGGGTACCCGGTATTCATGTGTACCGAACCGTGGGCCGATTGACTTCGCGTCCTGCTGTGCGGATCGCCGGTCGCACGGGCCGTTGGTTCCTTTGTACCTCTCCTCACCCGGAAGGGGAAGGCAGGCCGCAAGATTTTACTTTTGACCTCAAACACCCCAGAACGGGCAGGCGGTCATGGGTGGCGCGAGCATCAGGCCGCGCCGCGCTGCAGCGCCTCGCAGACGGCCACCGACTCGCGGGCGCCCAGTTCGACCGCCTTCCCGCAGTGCGCGATCCACGCCGACATGCCCTCGCCGCTGCCCGAGGCATAGCCGGCCAGGGCTTCGCGGTAGGCAACCGCGCCGAGTTCGGCGTGGCCGACCTCGGCGGGCGCCACCGACTTGGGGTCCAGCCCGCCACCGATCAGCACGATGCGCTCGGCGGCCCGGGCGATGAGCCCGTTGTGCGACACGAACGGCCGCAGGGCGAGGAGTTCACCGTGCACCACCGCCGCCGTCACGAGGGCAGGCGCGGCCGATCCGGCCACGATCAGCCGGGCGAGCCCGTCCAGCCGGCCGACGACCTCGTCCACCGACGGCAGCGGAAGTCCGGTGCCGTCCACGTCGTCGACGCGTTCTCCCACGAGCCGGGGGCGCCCAACGGCGCCGTGCGTTCCGGCCGTCACCTCGCCACCAGCGCCGCCGCCACTGCCGCGGTCGCCGCCGGCGGCGACCAGGTGCAGCCGCGCGAGGACCCGCAGCGGCGAGGCGCGCCAGATGTCCAGAAGCTGCCCGGCCTCCGCCGACACCCGCAACGCCGCACCCGTCACCAGGGCCTCGCGGTCGGTCGAGAAGTCGCTGCGCCGCCGGATCTCCTCCAACGCCCAGTCGGCACCGGCCAGCGCCGCCGAGCCCCGGGCACCGCGCAAGGTCGCCTCCGCGGTGATCTCGGCGCTGCGGCGCCGCATCACTCGGTGGCCGTACACCCGGTCGACCGCGACGCGCATCCCGTCGACGGCGTCCGCGACTCCGGGCAGCGAGGCGAGGGGGACCAGTGGGTCGGCGTCGGCCGGGGGCGTGTCCCCCCGGCCGCTCGGGGTGTTGACCGTCATGGGTTCGACCCTATGTCCTGGCGCGTCGCGCCCTGTCCCGCCTTCGGGTGGTCTTCTTCACGTGGATGGCGGGCCGGGGCACCGACCGCCGCTATGTTGTTGAACATGAAGATCGCTTTCGTTGGCAAGGGTGGCAGCGGCAAGACCACGCTGTCCTCGCTGTTCATCCGCCACCTCGCCTCCCAGCGCGTGCCCGTGACCGCCGTGGACGCGGACATCAACCAGCACCTCGGCGCGGCACTCGGGCTGGACGAGCAGGCCGCCGCCGCGCTCCCGCCGATGGGCGGGCAGCTCCCACTCATCAAGGAGTACCTGCGGGGCTCCAACCCGCGGATCACGTCCACCGAGACGATGATCAAGACGACACCGCCGGGAACGGGCTCGCGGTTGCTGCGCCTGGACGAGTCCAATCCCGTCTTCGAGGCCTGCGCGCGGGACATCGTCCTGGGCACCACAGACGGCGCAGACGGCACAGACGGCACAGTGCGGCTGATGGCCACCGGCCCGTTCACCGACGCGGACCTGGGCGTCGCCTGCTACCACTCCAAGACCGGGGCGGTGGAGCTGTGCCTCAACCACCTGGTGGACGGCCGCGACGCCTATGTGGTGGTCGACATGACGGCAGGCAGCGATTCCTTCGCCTCCGGCATGTTCACCCGCTTCGACATGACCTTCCTGGTGGCCGAGCCGACCCGCAAGGGCGTCTCCGTCTACCGCCAGTACCGCGAGTACGCCCGCGACTTCGACGTGCGGCTGCGCGTCGTCGGCAACAAGGTGCAGGGCCCGGAGGACGTGGCGTTCCTACGCGACCAGGTGGGCGAGGACCTGCTGGTCACCTTCGGGAACTCACCGTGGGTCCGCGACCTGGAGCGCGGCGGCCACCGCCCCTTTGGGGAGCTGGAGCACGAGAACCGGACCGCGCTCAAGGAACTGCACGCGGCTGCCGACGCGACCCACGCGGCGCGGGACTGGGAGCGCTACACACAGCAGATGGTCCACTTCCACCTGCGCAACGCCGCGAGCTGGGCCAACGAGCGAACCGGCGTGGACCTCGCCGCGCAGGTCGACCCGGGCTTCGTCCTCCGCGAGGACGCCGCCGCCCGGACCGCGAACCGGTAGACCGCGCCCCCGGCCCGCCTGTCCTC
>NZ_BHZI01000103.1 GCF_004305975.1 Streptomyces otsuchiensis | reverse complement strand
GAGGGGGAGGGCCCGGCCGGGCCGGCGGGAGCGGTGGGGCCGCCGGCCAGGGCGAGCGTCGCGGCGAACAGGGCGGATCCGAAGGCCGTCATCGCGGAGGGCATGGACACCGGGATCTCCTTGGGTCGTGGGGGAACGCCGGGTGAAGTCTTCCCCCGCCCGGTGTACCCGCTCCGGCGCCGGAGCGCCCATCGGCCGAAAAGCCGGTGTCCGCCCGCCGAACCCCGCCGTCCGCGGCTGTCGCCGTGCGTTGTCGGTGGCTGGTCGTACCGTGGGGTCATGCGACCCGTTTCCCACATCGAACGCACCGTGGCGCCTTTCGAGGTCGTCAGTCCCTACCAGCCCAACGGTGACCAGCCGGCGGCCATCGAGGACCTGGAGAGACGCGTGCGTGCGGGGGAGAGTGACGTCGTCCTCCTCGGCGCCACCGGTACGGGCAAGTCGGCGACCACCGCGTGGATGATCGAGCGGCTGCAGCGGCCGACGCTGGTGATGGCGCCGAACAAGACGCTCGCCGCGCAGCTCGCCAACGAGTTCCGCGAGCTGCTGCCGAACAACGCCGTTGAGTATTTCGTTTCGTATTACGACTACTACCAGCCGGAGGCGTACGTCCCGCAGACCGACACGTACATCGAGAAGGACTCCTCGATCAACGACGAGGTGGAGCGGCTGCGGCACAGCGCCACCAACTCGCTGCTCACCCGGCGTGACGTGGTCGTCGTCGCCTCGGTGTCCTGCATCTACGGTCTGGGCACCCCCCAGGAGTACGTGGACCGGATGGTGCCGCTGAAGGTCGGCGAGGAGATCGACCGGGACGCCCTGCTGCGCCGCTTCGTCGACATCCAGTACGCGCGCAACGACACCGCGTTCACGCGCGGCACCTTCCGGGTGCGCGGCGACACGGTCGAGATCTTCCCGGTCTACGAGGAGCTGGCCGTCCGGATCGAGATGTTCGGCGACGAGATCGAGGCGCTGTCGACCCTCCACCCGCTGACCGGCGAGGTCGTCTCCGACGAGGACCACCTCTACGTCTTCCCCGCCTCGCACTACGTGGCCGGGCCCGAGCGGATGGAACGCGCGATCGCCGGCATCGAGGCCGAGCTGACCGCGCGGCTGGCGGAGCTGGAGCGGCAGGGCAAGCTGCTGGAGGCACAGCGGCTGCGGATGCGCACCACCTACGACCTGGAGATGATGCGCGAGATCGGCACCTGCTCGGGCATCGAGAACTACTCCCTCCACATCGACGGACGCGAGCGGGGCACCGCGCCCCACACTCTGCTGGACTACTTCCCCGACGACTTCATGCTGGTCATCGACGAGTCCCATGTCACGGTGCCGCAGATCGGCGCCATGTACGAGGGCGACTCCTCCCGCAAGCGCACCCTGGTCGACCACGGGTTCCGGCTGCCGTCGGCGGTGGACAACCGCCCGCTGAAGTGGGAGGAGTTCCTGGACCGGATCGGCCAGACCGTCTATCTCTCGGCGACACCGGGCAAGTACGAGCTCTCCCGGGGTGACGGCGTGGTCGAGCAGATCATCCGCCCCACCGGGCTGGTCGACCCCGAGGTGGTGGTGAAATCCACCGAGGGCCAGATCGACGACCTGGTCCACGAGATCCGCACCCGCACCGAGCGCGACGAGCGGGTCCTGGTCACCACGCTGACCAAGAAGATGGCCGAGGACCTCACGGACTACTTCCTCGAGCTCGGTATCCGCGTGCGCTACCTGCACAGCGACGTGGACACCCTGCGCCGGGTGGAGCTGCTGCGGGAGCTGCGGGCCGGCGAGTACGACGTGCTGGTCGGCATCAACCTCCTGCGCGAGGGGCTGGACCTCCCCGAGGTGTCGCTGGTGGCGATCCTCGACGCGGACAAGGAGGGCTTCCTGCGCTCGGGGACCTCCCTGATCCAGACCATCGGCCGGGCGGCGCGGAACGTCTCGGGCCAGGTGCACATGTACGCCGACCGGATCACCGCGGCGATGGAGCTGGCGATCGAGGAGACCAACCGGCGCCGCGCCAAGCAGATCGCCTACAACGAGGAGCGGGGCATCGATCCGCAGCCGCTGCGGAAGAAGATCGGTGACATCGTCTCCTCCATCATCCGCGAGGAGATCGACACCGAGGAGCTGCTCTCCACCGGCTACCGCCGCCCCGTCGAGCAGGGCAAGGGGAAGGCGCCGGTACCGGGGAAGACCGCCCGGGAGCGCCGTGGCGAGGGGGAGCTGACCGACCGCCCGGCCGCTGATCTCGCCGAGACCATCGAGCAGCTGACGGAGCGGATGCGGGCCGCCGCCTCGGAGCTGCAGTTCGAGGTCGCCGCCCGGCTGCGGGACGAGGTGTCGGAGCTGAAGAAGGAGCTGCGCCAGATGAAGGAGGCCGGTCTGCGCTGAGGCCGGCCACCGGCGGCCCACGCCCGGCCGCTCGCCGTCGCGGCGCCCGTATCCGTACGCCTGTCTCAGGGCGCTGGCCGGGCCGAGCAGCGCTGACGTAGGGTTTCAGACGGGTCGTCCGGCCCGGTCATTTCGGTGCGAGCGCGACAGGAGTGGGACATCCATGGGCGTCAACTTGTCCAAGGGACAGGCGATCAGCCTGGAGAAGGCCGACGGCGGTGGGCTCACCGCGGTGTCCATGGGGCTGGGCTGGGCGGCCGTGCGACGCTCCGGCTTCCTCGGCAAGCTCTTCGGCTCCGGTGACATCGACCTGGACGCGTCGGCGGTGCTGTTCAGCGGCCAGGAGATGGCCGACGTCGTCTACTACCGGCAGCTGAAGAGCAAGGACGGCTCAGTCCACCACACCGGTGACAACCTCGTGGGCGGCACCGGCGGCGGGGACGACGAGACCATCCTGGTGGACCTCACCAAGGTTCCGGCGCAGGTCGACCAGATCGTCTTCACCGTCAACTCCTTCACCGGGCAGACGTTCACCGAGGTGGAGAACGCCTTCTGCCGACTGGTGGACCGCGCCAACGGCGAGGAGCTGGCCCGCTACACCCTGACCGGTGGCGGCGCCTACACCGCGCAGATCATGGCCAAGGTCTCCCGCAAGGGCGGCGGCTGGGAGATGACCGCCATCGGCGTTCCCTCGCAGGGCCGGACCTTCAAGGACATCCTCCCCGACATCCTGCCGCACCTCTGAGCCGAGCCGGCCGAGCGCCGAAGGGGCCCGGCGGACGCGATCCCTCGCGTCCGCCGGGCCCTTCGTCCTCCGCGCCCCGCCCCCGCCCGGCCGGCCGGCGGTCAACGGGTCAGCGGGTCAGCGGGTCAGCGGGACATCGGCGGTGGCCGACTCGCCGTTGACCGTGACGGTCAGCGAGATCTTCCCCTGCCGCAGCGCGGTCAGAGTGCCGGTCGCCGGGTCGAAGGCGGCCACGTGCCGCCGGTTCGCACCGGCCGGGTCACCGATGTGCAGCGCGGCGGAGCCCGCCCAGTCGGTGCTCACCGGGTAGGTCGCCGGTACCTGGATCTCCGCGCCGTCGTCGGTCAGCGCCTGCCGCACCGACGCCCGGGCCGGGGCCGATTCGCCGACGGCCAGGGAGCCGGGCGCGTCCAGGGTCAGCCCGTCGACGTGCGGCCGGGTCTGTACCGAGATCCACTCCGGGCCGGCCAGGTGCGGGGCGCCGCGTGCCTCGCGCTGGTCGCGCTCGGAGAGCTGGTCGACGCCGACCGTCGACCAGCCGCTGAAGCCGCCCCGTTCCGGCGGCGCCGCCGGGCCCTTCCCGGAGTTGCCGTTGATCAGGTAGGGCACGCCGTTCATCCGGTAGGAGTCGAAGATGCCCACGTGGGAGCCGAGATGGGCGACGCCCTTGCCGGTCTCGGCGCGGAAGTCGGACAGCCAGCGTTCCAGCAGCATCGCGTCCATGCGGTCGGTCAGCTGGCTGGCCGGCTGGGCCGTGGTGTCCCGCGGCGGTACGTGCGAGGCGATGACCACGGAGCCGATCGAGTCGTCGGTGGCCGCCGCGTCCAGCTGGGCCCGCAGCTCCTGCCACTGCCGGTAGCCCCCGCCGCTGATGGACAGCGAGGAGGTGTCGAGGGTGACGAACCGGGTGCCGCGGTGGTCGAACGTCAGCTGCCGGTCGCCGAAGACCGCCTCCCACTGCCCGATCGATCCGCCCATCACCTCGTGGTTGCCGGGCACGTAGTACCAGGGCAGGTCGCCCAGTTCCTCCTCGATCATCTCGCGGGCGAACTCCAGATCCGCCGGCGAGCCCTCGTCCACCCAGTCACCGTTGATCACCACGAAGTCCGGCGCGGAGTCGCGGGCGTCCCGCAGGGTGCGGCGGGCGGCGCGGGCCACGTCGCTCTCCGGGGCGCGGGCGACGAACTGGGCGTCGGAGACCAGCGCGAACCGCCAGTCCCGGCCCGCCGCGGACTCCTCGGTGGTGATCAGCGGGTCGACCCGGGGGCCCTCGCTGGGCAGTTCGACGTCCGGCGGGGTGTGCGCGACCAGCTGGTCCACGGCGATCTCGCCCGTGTACTGGACGTCGGGCCGGGTCTCGGCCACGTAGAAGCGGTGCACTGAGGCCGGGTACCGGAACCCGTCGGGCACCTCGAAGGTGACCTCCCGCCAGCCGATGTGGTCGATGTGGTCGGTGCGCAGCACCTGGCCGGTGCCGGTGGCGTCGGTGAGATGCAGCGACGGCCAGGCGCCCTGCCCGTCACCCCGGATCCACAGGCTGAAGCTCTGCGGCTGCCCCGGTACCGCGATGTCGCCGCCGGCCGGGGTGACGTAGGCGGCGCGCGTTCCGGTGCTGGCGCCGAAGTCGTAGCGGACGCCGAGCGCGGCGCCCTCCTGGCCCTCGGGCTCGGTGAAGAGGGAGCCTCCGGCGCGCGCGTGGGAGAACGTCCAGGCGCCGGCGTCCTCGAAGTCGGAGACGACTCTCTCCTCGAAGCCGACGCTGGCGGAGAGCACGGTGGTGACCTCGCCGACCGTGGCCGTGATGGTGCCGGAGGCGAAGTCGTCGGTGAGCGCCGACACGGTGAAGCCGGCGGCTGCCGGGTCCGGCGCGATGTCGAACAGCGTGTCGTCGTACTCCAGCGTGATGTCTCCGGGGTCGACGGGCGCGCTGTAGCCGGCCGCGTCATGCCCCAGCAGGGCGAACGCGCCGGTGTCGGCGCCGTCGGCGAGTCCCACCCGCAGCCGGGTGGGCTCCAGCCGCACCAGCTCGTCCAGCACGGTGAGCTCCACGGAACCGCGGGCCGGCCCGGCGTGGGCGGTCACCTCGATACTGCCGGGGCGTCCGGCGGTGAACAGGCCGGAGCTGTCGACCGTTCCGTTCGCGGCCGCGCCCGACCGCCAGCGCGGCGCGGTCTCCCGGGCCGGGCCGAAGGTGGCGTCGTGTGCCAGGGCGGTCAGCTGTCGTGTGAGACCGGAGAAGACACGGTCGGGCCGCGCCACGCCCATCACCTCGCCGCGCGGCGCCAGTTCAGGACGGGCCTCGGGGGCGACGGCGAAGCCGGTCGCGGCACCGCCCGCCGCCGGGGCGGTGAACGCCAGCCCGTTGGGGACGACCCGTTCCACGCCGTCCGACGGCTGGTTGACCAGCGACGGGGCGGCCGTGCCCGGCTCCCGGGCCAGCAGCGTCGTGGAACCGCCGCCGTCCAGGTTGAGCGCGGTGTACGCGCCCATCCGGTCCATCATCACGGCGAGTTCGGTGAGGGTGACCCCGCCGGAGTGCGCCTGCCGCCCGTCGACGGTGAGCACGTACATCTCGGTGCCGTCCTCCGAGAAGCCGACGGCCGTGCGCGGCGCGGTCGCGTTGTTGGGACGGTTCTCCCAGTTCTGCGGCTCGCCGTCGACGACCAGCATCCCGTTGCCGCCGGCCGCCGTGCGGGGCAGCTCGCCGCCGTCACCGGTGCGTGCGCCGTACTCCAGCTCCACCCGGTCGCCGGCCTGAAGGCCGGCCAGCGCCGTCGCGCCCTCCTCCCGGCCCAGGAGCACGGTGGCCTCCTCGGAGACCCGCCCCCGGCCCGGCTTCTCGGACACCGAGGTGACCTCGCCGTCCTCCACCACGACCTCGGTCACCTGCTGCGAGCCGAGGACTGGCAGCAGGCGGTCCGTGTCGCCCCACTGGCCGGTGTAGACGCCGATGCCGTTCGCCGGGACGCTGGCCGCGTTGTAACTGGTCAGCTCGGCCGGGCCGTCGGGGGTGGTCAGCTCGCCCTCGAAGTGGATGTCGAGGATGCGTCCGGTGCCGTCGGCGTCGATACCGACGACGGTGGTCCGGTTGAGGCTGCCGGACTGCACGAGTTCGCCGTCCCGGACCCCGGGAGCCAGCGGGGCGTTGGTGGCGTTGATGTCGAAGAAGTCGGAGTTGATCGCGGCGACCGTGGTGCGGCCGTCACCGGGGTCGTGGGCGGCCGCGAGATCGGCGATGGTCGCGGCGTCGGCGACGTCAGCGGTGGCGAGGTAGTCCACCTGGACGTCCTCGCCGAGGTCGAGACTGAGCGCCTGTACGTCGAGCCACTTGTCGGATTCCAGTCGCTGGGTGGTGCTCAGTTCCACGCCGGGGGAGACGGGATGGCCGGAGGTGGACACCTCCATGCCGTCGCCGTCGACGACACCCGCGACGGTGGGGGGATCGGCCGCCGCCGGCGGGATCAGGCCGACGGTGAGCGCGGCCAGCGCTCCCGCGGTGGCGAGGGCGTACGCACCGCGCGTACGGCGCCATGGCTGGGGGGAACCGGTCACGGGGTCTCCCTGGAACGTGGACGCGGGCACACTCGTGCGCACCCGGCGGCACAGAGTCGCAAGGGATTCACAACGGGCACCAGAGGTACGTCACAACTTTCATATGACAGACCAGTTAAAGCTCAGGTGCTCCGAAGTGTACGAACGCGGAGCCTCGTTGATCCGAGGCGGCGGCAACGCGCCGACGGCCGCACCCGATCGCCGTAGTCGGCGGGGTGCGGCCGTAGTCCGTCCGGGCGGTGCGGGCGGTGCGGGCGGTGACGAGCTGCGCGGGCGGTGCGGGTGCGGTGGGTCAGGCCGGGGGCCGGGCCGTCATCGTCCCGTCACCGGAGTCCAGCTCCAGTTCCATCTCCATCAGCGGCTCCTCGGCCGGCCCACGCAGCACCGCGCCGGTGGCCGGCTCGAACGTCGAACCGTGGCAGCCGCAGACGGCCACCTCGTCGCGGATGCCGGTGAGCACACAGCCCCGGTGCGGGCAGACCGCGCTGAAGGCGCGGTAGTCGCCGGCCTCGGGACGGCAGACCAGGACCTTCTCGTCCCGGTACAGCTTGGAGCCGCCCACCGGGACCTCGTCCGCCGGGCCGAGACCGACGGCGTCGGTCAGCTGCTGGTTGGGGCGCGGGTCACGGCGCTCCTCGCACCCGGTGACGGTCAGCCCGGCGGCGCCGGCCGAGACCAGCGCGGCCCCGCACAGCACCGTGCGGCGGGTACTGCCCCGCACGGCACCACGCCCGGGGGCGGCCGGCGCTTCGCCGGCGGCCCCGGCGGTCGCCGCGGCACGGCGGTCGGGGGCGGGCGTGCTGACCGGGATGTCATCGGATGTCACGCGTCGCACCCTACGCGGCGGCCGGTGAGGGCCCGGAACCGGGTCTTCACCGGCCGCCGCGGGTGCCGTGCCGTGGCCAGGAGCGCCGGGGTGGCGCCTCACGCCTTCCGGCCGGCCGACTTCTTCGCGGCCGTCTTGCGGGCGGTGCTCTTCTTGGCGGCCGTCCTGCCCGTGGCGGTCTTCTTGGCGGCGGTCTTGCCCGACGAGGTCTTCGCGGCAGCGGCCTTCGCCGTCCGCCGGCCGCCGTTCCCCGCGCCGCCGGCGCGCGTCGGTGCCGGGCCGGCGTCGCTGACCCGGTCGCCCAGGATCTCGCGCAGGAACTTGCCGGTGTGGCTGGCCGGTACCGAGGCGACCTCCTCCGGGGTGCCCTCGGCGACCACCAGGCCACCGCCGTTGCCGCCCTCGGGGCCCATGTCCACGACCCAGTCCGCCGTCTTGATCACATCGAGGTTGTGCTCGATGACGATCACCGAGTTGCCCTTCTCGACCAGACCGGTGAGGACGTCGATCAGCTTGCGGATGTCCTCGAAGTGCAGGCCCGTGGTCGGCTCGTCCAGCACGTAGACCGTGCGGCCCGTGGAACGCCGCTGCAGCTCCGAGGCCAGCTTCACCCGCTGCGCCTCGCCGCCCGAGAGCGTCGGCGCGGGCTGGCCCAGCCGCACATAGCCCAGACCCACGTCGTTGAGGGTGCGCAGATGCCGGGCGATGCCGGGCACCGCCTCGAAGAAGCCCATGGCCTCCTCGATCGGCATGTCCAGCACCTCGGAGATGGACTTGCCCTTGTAGTGGACCTCCAGCGTCTCGCGGTTGTACCGCGCGCCGTGGCAGACCTCACACGGGACGTAGACGTCCGGCAGGAAGTTCATCTCGATCTTGATCGTGCCGTCGCCCGCGCAGTTCTCGCAGCGGCCGCCCTTGACGTTGAAGGAGAAGCGGCCCGGGAGATAACCACGCACCTTCGCCTCGGTCGTCTCGGCGAAGAGCCGCCGGACATGGTCGAAGACGCCGGTGTAGGTGGCCGGGTTGGAACGCGGGGTGCGGCCGATCGGCGACTGGTCGACGTGCACGACCTTGTCGACGAGGTCGTCCCCCTCCACCCGGGTGTGGCGGCCCGGGACGGAGCGGGCGCCGTTCAGCTCCCGCGCCAGGTGCGTGTACAGGATGTCGTTGACCAGGGTCGACTTGCCGGAGCCGGAGACGCCCGTGACGGCGGTCAGCACGCCGAGCGGGAAGCTGACGTCGATCCCGCGCAGGTTGTGCTCCCGGGCGCCGAGCACGGTCAGCCGCCGGTCGGTGTCGATCGGCCGGCGCTCGGCCGGGGTGGCGATCTGGCGCCGGCCGGAGAGGTACTGCCCGGTCAGGGACTTCTCGTTGTCCAGCAGCTCGGCCAGCGGCCCGCTGTGGACCACCTCGCCGCCGTGCTCGCCGGCGCCGGGGCCGATGTCCACCACCCAGTCCGAGGAGTTGATGGTGTCCTCGTCGTGCTCGACGACGATCAAGGTGTTGCCGAGGTCCCGCAGCCGCACCAGCGTCTCGATCAGCCGGTGGTTGTCCCGCTGGTGCAGGCCGATGGACGGCTCGTCCAGCACGTACAGCACGCCGACCAGGCCGGAGCCGATCTGGGTGGCCAGCCGGATGCGCTGCGCCTCGCCACCGGAGAGCGAGCCCGCCGCGCGGTTGAGCGAGAGGTAGTCCAGGCCGACGTCGACCAGGAACCGCAGTCGCTCGTTGACCTCCTTCAGTACCCGCTCGGCGATCTTCTTCTCGCGGGCGTCCAGCTTCATGCCCCGCAGGAAGTCGGCGCACTCGCTGATCGACATCGCGGAGATCTCCGCGATCGACTTCTCCTTGACCGTGACCGCCAGCACCACCGGCTTCAGCCGGGTGCCGGAGCAGGCGGGGCACGGCACCTCGCGCATGTACCCCTCCAGCCGCTCCCGGCCGGCGTCGCTCTCGGACTCGCCGTACCGGCGGCGGATGAAGGGGATCACACCCTCGAAGACGGTGTTGTACGCCCGCTCCCGGCCGTGGCGGTTCTCGTAGCGCACCTCGATCTTGGTGCGGTGGCCGTGCAGCAGCGCCTTGCGGGCCCGCTGCGGCAGCCCGGCCCACGGGATGTCGGTGCGGAAGTTGAGCGCTTCGGCGAGAGCGGAGATGAGGTGCTGGAAGTAGCCCTTGGTCTGGCCGTGCGACCAGGGGTGCAGGGCGCCGTCCTCCAGTGACTTCTCCTCGTCGGGCACCACCAGCTCCGGGTCGACCTCCATGGTCGATCCCAGGCCGGAGCACTCCGGGCACGCGCCGAACGGCGAGTTGAAGGAGAAGGAACGCGGCTCCAGCTCCTCGAAAGAGAGGTCGTCGTAGGGGCAGTAGAGGTGTTCGGAGAACATCCGCTCGCGCTGCGGGTCGTCCTCGTCGAGATCGACGAAGTCCAGGACGACCATGCCGCCGGACAGCCCCAGCGCCGTCTCCACGGAGTCGGTCAGCCGCCGCTTGGCGCTCTCCTTGACGGTCAGGCGGTCCACCACCACCTCGATGGTGTGCTTCTCCTGCTTCTTCAGCGTCGGCGGCTCGGAGAGCTGGATCACCTCGCCGTCGACCCGGGCACGGCTGTAGCCCTTGGAGCTGAGGTCGGAGAAGAGGTCGACGAACTCGCCCTTGCGCTCACGCACCAGGGGGGAGAGGACCTGGAACCGGCTGCCGTCCTCCAGGCCCAGCACCCGGTCGACGATGGCCTGGGGCGACTGCCGGGCGATCGGGCGGCCGCACTGGGGGCAGTGCGGCTTGCCGATGCGGGCGAAGAGCAGCCGGAGGTAGTCGTAGACCTCGGTGATGGTGCCGACCGTGGACCGCGGGTTGCGGGAGGTCGACTTCTGGTCGATCGAGACGGCGGGGGAGAGGCCCTCGATGAAGTCGACGTCCGGCTTGTCCATCTGGCCCAGGAACTGCCGGGCGTAGGCGGAGAGCGACTCCACGTAGCGGCGCTGGCCCTCGGCGAAGATGGTGTCGAACGCCAGCGAGGACTTGCCCGACCCGGACAGCCCGGTGAAGACGATCAGCGAGTCACGGGGGAGCTCGATCGAGATGTTCTTGAGGTTGTGCTCGCGAGCGCCGCGAACGAGGAGTCGGTCGGCCACGCCGGTTGGCACCTTTCCGGTGATGAGGGCGAAGGGGCCGGTGGCCGCGCCGCGCGCGTGCCGCAGAGAGGCGGCCCCTGAGCAGAAGGGTATGACTCTCCCAGCGTAGGACGGGGGTCTGACAGAACACCCCGATCGCGGGCCGGGCAGGACTCCGAGCGTACAAGAACATCTGTTCGATCATGGTCGCCCATGGGAGTACGCGACGTCACGAGGCGTCCCCCGGCGCCTCTCGTGTCCCCGCCGTCACGCTCCGGAACCCGCCCCTGTCCACGCCGGTGGCCCAGGTATAGCGTGGTGATCATGAGCCGACCCGTAGCTGATCTCGCCGCACTCGCCGAGGCCACCGACCGACTGGTCTCCACGGTGTCCGTACTCGACCAGGCCGCTCTCCACGCCCCCTCCCGCCTCCCCGGCTGGAGCCGCGGGCACGTCGTGGCCCACCTCAGCCGCAACGCCGACGCGCTGGTCAACGTCCTCGAAGGCCGCCCGATGTACGCCGACGCGACGACCCGGGACACCGACATCGAGGCCGGGTCCGGCCGGGGTCCGCAGGAGCAGGCCACCGACCTGCGCGAGAGCTCGGCCCGGCTGCGCGCCGCCACCGACGCCCTGGACGCCGACGCCTGGCGCGCCACCGTCGCCCTGCGCAACGGCGTCACCGACGTCGCGTCCTCCGTGCCGTTCCGCCGCTGGGTCGAGGTCGAGCTGCACCACGTCGATCTCGGCACCGGCCACGACATCGCCGGCCTGCCCGGCGCCTTCACCGACCGGGCCCTGGACTACCTCACCCGCCGCTTCGCCGGACACCGCGAGGTGCCACCGGTCGAGGTGCGCGCCGAGGACGGCCGCAGCTGGTCCACCGGCGGTACCGAAGGGGCCGCGGTGGTGGTCGCGGGCAACCCCGCGGCGCTGGTGGGCTGGCTCGCCGGCCGCACCACCGGCAGCGGCCTGACCGCCGCCGGGGCGCCGCTGCCCACCCTGCCGCCGCTGTGAGACGCTCGCACACCACTCGTCCCCCACGCCGAGCCGCCAACACCGAATCGTCCACATCGAAACCGTCCACATCGATCCGTCCGCGACACCCGAGAGGCCGCTCCGCATGACGTACACGGGAAAGGTCACCGTCGGCGGTCCCGCCGAGGTGCACCAGCTGGCCGGGCTGCTGATCTCCAAGGTGGCCGTCGGCCCCATGGAGAACAACGCCTACCTGCTGCGCTGCCGCGAGACCGGTGAGCAGCTGCTGATCGACGCCGCCAACGAGCCCGCCACCCTGCTGCGGCTGATCGGCGCCGACTCGGTCGCCTCCGTGGTCACCACGCACCGCCACGGGGACCACTGGCAGGCGCTCGCCGCCGTCGTCGAGGCCACCGGCGCCCGCACCTACGCGGGCCGCCACGACGCGGACGGCATCCCCGTCCCCACCGACGTCCCGCTCGACGACGGTGACGTGCTGTCCGTGGGGCACTGCCGCCTCACCGCCCGGCATCTGCGCGGCCACACCGAGGGCTCGATCGCGCTGGTCTACGACGACCCGCACGGGCACCCCCACCTCTTCACCGGGGACTGCCTCTTCCCGGGCGGCGTCGGCAACACCCACGACGACCCCGAGGCGTTCCGGCAGCTGCTGCACGACGTGGAGACCAAGTTCTTCGACGTGCTGCCCGACGAGACCTGGGTCTACCCCGGTCACGGCGCCGACACCTCCCTCGGTGCCGAACGCCCGCAGCTGCCGGTCTGGCGCGAACGCGGCTGGTGACCCCGGCGCCCGGCGCCCCGGCGGGCGCGGCGGGGTCCGAGGGCTTCGCCGCCGCCCGGCCGCCGCATCCGCTGCGGCGCCACCAGGCGGCGGCCCTGGCCGGCCTGGAGAAGGTCCTGGCGGACGGAGACCGCCGCGCCTGGGTGGTGCTGCCACCCGGGCTGGGCAAGACACTGACCGGCCTGGAGGCCGCCCGCCGCCTCGGGCGGCCGGTGGTCGTCCTCGGACCCAACACCGCGATCCAGGGCCAGTGGATACGGGAGTGGGCCGCCTTCCGCCCGTCGCCGCCCCCCGCCGGCACCGGCCGTGACCTGGCCGCTCCGGTCACCGTCCTCACCTACCAGGCGCTCGCCAGCTTCGACCCCGACGCCGAGGTCGACGAGGACGGCGCCGGCGCCACCGCCCATCTGCACCGGCTGCGGCCGGGCGGCCGCGCACTGGTCGCGGCGCTGCGGGCCGCCGGCGAGGTCACCCTGCTGCTGGACGAGTGCCACCACCTGCTGGAGACCTGGGGAGAGCTGCTCGCCGAACTGCTGCGGGAACTGCCGCACGCCACGGTGATCGGCCTCACCGCCACCCCGCCCGAGCGCCTCACCCGGGCCCAGGCCGCGCTGGTCGCCGAGTTGTTCGGCCCTGCCGTCCGCGGCCCCTCCATCCCCGCGGCGGTGCGGGAGGGCACGCTCGCCCCCTACGCCGAACTGGCCTGGCTGACCACGCCGACGGCCACGGAGAGAGACTGGCTCGCCGCCGAGGCGGAACGGTTCACCGAACTCACCACCCGGCTGCTGGACCCGGGCTTCGCCACCACCCCGTTCCTGGAGTGGCTCGACCGCCGACTCGTCCACCGCGAGGGCCCACCCGTCCCCGGCGCCGCCGTCACGGAGGCGCAGAGCGCCCCGGTGCTGCCCTGGCACCGGTTCGCCGCCGCCGAACCCGCCCTCGCCGGCGCCGCGCTCCGCTTCCACCACCACGGCCTGCTGGACCTGCCCGCCGGGGCCCGGCTCGGCGAGGAGCACCGCCGCGCGCCGGACGCCGCCGACTGGGTCTGCCTGCTGGACGACTGGGTGCGCCGCTGTCTGCGCGTCGCGGACCGGCCCGCCGACCGGGCCGCCGAGGAGCGGATCAGGGCCGCCCTCCCCTCGGTCGGCTACCGGCTGACCGCCCGCGGTGTCCGGCGGGACCGCTCCCCGCTGGACCGCGTACTGGCCCGCAGCGCGGCCCGGACCGCCGCCGTCACCGAGATCCTCGCCGCCGAGGACGACGCGCTCGGCGAGCGGCTGCGCGCCGTCGTCGTCTGCGACCACGAGCGCGCCACGGCCACCCTGCCCTCCCGGCTGGACGGGGTGCTGGACGCCCAGGCGGGCTCCGCGCGGCTCGTCCTCGCCGAGCTGGCCGCCGACCGGCGCACCGCCTCCCTCGCGCCGCTGCTGGTCACCGGCCGCACCGTGGCCGCCGACCCGGGCACCGCGCGGGCGTTCGCCGCGTTCTGCGCCGAACGGGCCGACGGCCTCGACCTCGCCGTCCACGAGGCCGACGGAATCCCCGGCGCGGCCGAGATCACCGGCCGCTGGACCAGCCGCCGCTGGGTCCCGCTGGCCACCGCCTTCTTCGAGGAGGGCCACAGCCGTGCGCTGATCGGCACCCGCGCGCTGCTCGGCGAGGGCTGGAACGCGCGGCGGGTCAACACCCTGGTCGACCTGACCGAGGCCACCACCGCCACCGCCGTCGTCCAGACCAGGGGCCGTGCGCTGCGCCTGGACCCCGGCTGGCCGGAGAAGACCGCCACCACCTGGTCGGTGGTGTGCGTCGCCCCCGGCCACCCGCGCGGCACCACCGACTGGGACCGGTTCGTGCGCAAGCACGAGGGGTATCTGGGCGTCGCGGAGGGCGGCGCCGTGCTCTCCGGCGTCGCCCATGTCGACCCCGGTCTCTCGCCCTACGCCCCGCCCGACGCCGCCACCTTCGACGCCTTCAACGCCGCCATGCTGACCCGGGCCCGCGACCGGGCCCGGACCCGGGAGCTGTGGCGGGTCGGAGCCCCGTACGACGACCGGCTCGGACACCTGGTGCGGGTCACCGCGGCGCGCGGGCCCGGCCGCCGGAGGTCGCCGACCCGCCCCGGCGGGGACGTCGTGCCGGCCGCGGTGCCGGCCGCGGTGCCGGCCGCGCACGGCACCGAGCCGGCCCGCCCGGCCGGGACCGGCCGCCGGGCGGCCGTCACCGGTGCCGCCCTGGTCACGGCCGCGGCCGGCGGGGGCGCGCTGCTGGGCGTGGAGCCCGCCCTGCTGCCGCTGCCCGCGCTGCTGGCGGGCTGGGCCGGTCACCGCGCCGGGACGGCGGCCGCCACGCTGCGACTGTGGTCGGACGTCGCCCGCGAACCGGTGGTGCCCGCCATCGCCCGCGCGGTCGCCGACGGGCTGCGCGCCGCCGGTCTGACCGTGCGCGGCGGGGAGGCCGTGCTCGTCGAGCCGGACGGCTCCGGCGTCCACCAGCTGCGCCTGGCCGACGTGGAGCCGGCGGAGTCCGAGCTGTTCGCCGTCGCGCTGGACGAGGCACTGGGGCCGGTCACCGCGCCGCGCTATCTGCTGCCCCGCTACCTCCCGCCCCGTCCCGGGCCGTTCGCCGTCCTGCGGGCACGTCCCAACGCGGTGGTGCAGCACGCGGTACCGGCCGTTCTCGGCGAGAACCGGCGCCGGGCCGACGGCTACGCGGCGGCCTGGAACCGCCGGGTCAGCGCCGGTGAACCGGTCTGGACCCGGTCCCCGGAGGGCACCGGCCTGCTGGCGGCTTTCAGCGGACTCTCGCCGCTGGACGTCACCACGGCGCTGCGCGTCGGCTGGAGCTGACCGGTCGCCTCGGTGCCCCGCCCGGTCGTCGGTACCGCGCCGTAGGGTTGGACCATGGCCGACCCCTCCAGCTACCGCCCCAGCCCGGGGGAGATCCCCGACTCCCCGGGCGTCTACCGTTTCCGGGACGAGCACCGCCGGGTGATCTACGTCGGGAAGGCCATCAGCCTGCGCTCCAGGCTCTCCTCCTACTTCCAGGACCTCACCGGCCTGCACCCGCGGACCCAGACCATGGTGACCACCGCCGCCTCGGTGGAGTGGACCGTCGTCTCCACCGAGGTCGAGGCGCTCCAGCTGGAGTACTCCTGGATCAAGGAGTACGACCCCCGGTTCAACGTCAAGTACCGCGACGACAAGAGCTATCCCTCGCTCGCGGTCACGATGAACGAGGACTTCCCCCGCGCCCAGGTGATGCGCGGACCGAAGAAGAAGGGCGTGCGGTACTTCGGCCCCTACGCGCACGCCTGGGCGATCCGCGAGACGGTGGACCTGCTGCTGCGCGCCTTCCCGATCCGGACCTGCTCCGCCGGGGTGTTCAAGCGGGCCGGCCAGGTCGGCAGGCCGTGCCTGCTGGGGTACATCGACAAGTGCTCGGCGCCCTGCGTCGGCCGGGTCACCCCCGAGGAGCACCGCGAACTGGCCGAGCAGTTCTGCGACTTCATGGCCGGCCGTACCGGCGGTCAACTCCGTCGCCTGGAGCGGGCGATGGCGGAGGCCGCCGAGGAGATGGAGTACGAGCGGGCCGCCCGGTTCCGTGACGACATCGACGCCCTGCGCCGCGCCATGGAGAAGAACGCCGTCGTTCTCGACGACGCCACCGACGCCGACCTGATCGCCCTCGCCGAGGACGAACTGGAGGCGGCCGTGCAGATCTTCCACGTCCGCGGGGGGCGGGTGCGCGGCCAGCGCGGCTGGGTCACCGACCGGGTGGAGGAGATCTCCACCGCCGAACTGGTCGAGCACGCCGTGCAGCAGCTCTACGGCGACGAGAGCGGCGACGCCGCGGGGGCCGGCGGGGCAGGTGGCGTCCCGCGCGAGGTGCTGGTCCCGGTCCTGCCCGAGCCCTCCGAGCCGCTGGCGCAGTGGCTGGGCGAGCGGCGCGGCTCACGGGTCGACCTGCGCGTGCCGCAGCGCGGCGACAAGCGGCAGCTGCTGGCGACGGTCGAACGCAACGCCAAGCAGGCCCTGACCCTGCACAAGACCAAGCGCGCCTCCGACCTCACCACCCGCTCCCGCGCGCTGGAGGAGATCTCCGAGGCGCTGGGACTGGAGAGCGCCCCGCTGCGGATCGAGTGCTTCGACATCTCCCATCTCCAGGGTGATGATGTGGTCGCCTCGATGGTGGTGTTCGAGGACGGCCTGCCCCGTAAGGGCGAATACCGGCGCTTCGCCATCAAGGGATTCGCCGGACAGGACGATGTCCGGTCCATGCACGAGGTGATCTCCCGGCGGTTCCGCCGCTATCTGCGGGAGACGGAGCGGACCGGGGAGTGGACCGAACCGCCTCCCGCGGGCCGCGACGGCGACGGCGACGGGAACGGCGCCGGTAACGGCAACGGTGACACCCACGACGGCGTTCCCGCCGCCGCCGGCGAGGCCGTCGGCTCCGGACCCACCGGGCGGGACGAGGACGGCCGACCCAAGCGGTTCGCCTACCCGCCCCAGCTGGTGGTGGTGGACGGCGGACCCGCCCAGGTCGCGGCGGCGCGCCGCGCCATGGACGAGCTGGGCATCGACGACATCGCCGTCTGCGGCCTCGCCAAGCGGCTGGAGGAGGTCTGGCTGCCCGCCGAGGACGACCCGGTCATCCTGCCGCGCACCAGTGAGGGCCTGTACCTGCTCCAGCGGGTACGGGACGAGGCGCACCGTTTCGCCATCCGCTACCAGCGCGGCAAGCGGTCCAAGACCATGCGGCGCAGCCCGCTCGACGACGTCCCCGGTCTCGGCGAGACCCGCCGGAAGGCGCTGCTGCGCCACTTCGGCTCGGTCAAGCGGCTCCGGGAGGCCACCGTCGAGCAGATCTGCGAGGTGCCCGGCATCGGCCGGACCACCGCCGAGACGGTCGCGGCGGCTCTCGCCGCCGGGACCTCCCGGCCCGCCGTCAACACGGCCACCGGTGAGATCATCGAGAACTGAGGACACGGCGCGCGAGCGCGGCACGCACACCCAGGCGCGCGAGGACCGGCGGGCAGTGCCGCCCGCGGACACCGGCGCGCGACAACGGCACACGGACGCGGGGGTAGGACACCATGAGTGAAGAAAGCAGAGTCGGCGTGAGCGCGGACGAGATGATGGCCAACGGGGCTCCCGGCGGCGAGGAGAGCCTGGCCACACCCGAGTTGGTGATCATCTCGGGGATGTCGGGGGCCGGCCGTTCGACGGCGGCCAAGTGTCTGGAGGACCTCGGCTGGTTCGTGGTGGACAACCTGCCGCCCGCCCTGATCACCACCATGGTCGACCTCGGCGCCCGCTCCGCCGGAAATGTCGCCCGGATCGCCGTCGTCGTCGACGTGCGCGGCCGTTCCTTCTTCGACAGTCTGCGCGAATCCCTCTCCGATCTGGCCGCCAAGGGCGTGACCCGGCGCATCGTCTTCCTGGAGGCGTCGGACAACGCGCTGGTCCGCCGGTTCGAGTCGGTCCGCCGGCCGCACCCGCTCCAGGGCGACGGCCGCATCGTCGACGGCATCGCCGCCGAGCGCGACCTGCTGCGCGAGCTGCGCGGCGACGCGGACCTGGTGATCGACACCTCCAACCTCAACGTCCACGAGCTGCGCGCCAAGATGGACGCCCACTTCACCAGCGGCGGCGAGCCCGAGCTGCGTGCCACCGTCATGTCGTTCGGCTACAAGTACGGCCTGCCTGTGGACGCCGACCACGTCGTGGACTGCCGCTTCCTCCCCAACCCGCACTGGGTCCCCGAGCTGCGGCCCTTCACCGGCACCAGCGAGGAGGTGGCAGGCTACGTCTTCAACCAGCCCGGCGCCAAGGAGTTCCTGGACCGCTACACGGAGTTGCTGCGGCTGATCGCCACCGGCTACCGGCGCGAGGGCAAGCGCTACGTGACCATCGCGGTCGGCTGTACCGGCGGCAAGCACCGCAGCGTCGCCATGTCCGAACGGCTGGCCCGCACCCTCGCCGACGAGGGCGTGGAGACCGTGGTCGTACACCGGGACATGGGACGGGAGTAATGCCGTCAGAGGCGACGCCCCGCAGGCTGGGGCCCGTGCGCAACGCCCGGATCCGCCGTCCGCCGCGCGGCCGCCGCGGAGCGGCGCCGAAGGTGGTCGCGCTGGGCGGCGGCCAGGGGCTCTCCGCCTCACTGACCGCCCTGCGGCGGATCACCGGGTCGCTGACCGCGGTGGTCACCGTGGCCGACGACGGCGGTTCCAGCGGCCGGCTCCGGGACGAGCTGGGGGTGTTGCCCCCCGGAGACCTGCGCAAGGCGCTGGCCGCGCTCTGCGGTGACGACGAGTGGGGCCGCACCTGGTCCGAGCTGGTGCAGCACCGCTTCAAGAGCGAGGGGGCGCTGCACGACCACGCCGTCGGCAACCTGCTGATCGTCGCGCTCTGGGAGCAGTTGGGCGACCACGTCCAGGCCCTGGACCTGGTCGGGAAGCTGCTCGGCGCCCACGGCCGGGTGCTGCCGATGTCGGCCGTGCCGCTGGAGCTGACCGCGCTGGTGCGCGGCCACGACCCGGCGCGCCCGGAGGAGACCGGCTCGGTGCGGGGGCAAGCCACCGTGGCACTGACTCCCGGCGAGGTGCAGCGGGTGCGGCTGGACC
>NZ_BHZI01000102.1 GCF_004305975.1 Streptomyces otsuchiensis | reverse complement strand
GGACACGGCACCCCGCCGCCCCCGGCCGGTCAGCCTCCCTCCGGTCAGCCTCCCTCCGGCCCGCCGCCGTGGGACGCCGCGCCGCCGTACGGCGGCGGCCCGGGCCTGTCGTCCCTCGGCCCGCCGCACAGCCCGCCCGGCGGCCCGGCGCACCCGCAGCCGCTGACCGGCCACCCCGGCCACTCGCAGGCCGGCCCGCCCCACGTCACCCCGGCGGCTGCTCCCACCGTGCCCGGGGCCCCGCCGCGCGCGCCGTACCGGCCGGCGGGCCGCCGGCGCCGTCCGCCCGCGGGGCCGGAGCAACCGGCATGAGATGGGCGCTGGTACGGATCTCGCTCGCGGTGACCTCGATGGTCGTCCTGGCCTTCGCCGTACCACTCGCCCTGGTCGTCGAGGAGATGGCGGCCGACCGCGCGCTGGGCAACGCGGAGCGGCAGGCCGCGGCGTTCGCGCCGGCGCTGGCCATCACCACCGACCGGGCCCAGCTGCAGCGCGCCGTGGCCAGTACCGACGCGGGGGCCGACGGCCGGATCGCCGTCCACATCCCGGCGGACGGCCCGGACGACGCGCCCGGGGCCGACGGCTCCGAGGCCGCGGGCCCTGAGACCGACGGTGCCGACACTGCCGACGCCGACGGTTCCGGAGCGGCGGACGACCTCGCCGGCGCGCTGATCATCGGTGAACGGCACACCTCCGACGCCGAACTGCGGGACGCGCTGCGCTACGGACGCGCCGTCTTCCTCGGCGTCGAGGGCGGCACCGTACTGCTCCAGCCCATCGCCGTGGAGGCCGGACGGATCGCCGTGGTCGAGGTCTTCGTGCCCACCGCGGATCTCACCGCGGGCGTGACGACGGCCTGGCTGGTGCTGGCGGGCGTCGGACTGGCCCTGGTGGTCGGGTCGGTGGCGGTCGCCGACCGGCTCGGGCGGCGCACGGTGCGCCCGGCCGAACAACTGGCGGCGGCCGCACGGGAGCTGGGGGAGGGACGGCTGAGCGTACGGGTGCCCGAGGAGGGCCCGGCCGAACTGCGCTCCGCCGCCGTGGCGTTCAACTCCATGGCGCGCCAGGTCGCGAACCTCCTGGCGGGCGAGCGGGAGATGGCCGCCGACCTCTCGCACCGGCTGCGGACCCCGCTGACCGTGCTCCGGCTCAACACCGCCTCCCTCGGGGCCGGGGACGCGGCCGAGCAGACCCGGCACGCTGTGGACCAGCTGGAGCGGGAGGTCGACACCATCATCCGGACCGCCCGGGAGAACCGCTCGGCCCTGACCGGCCCCGACGGCGCCCCCGCCGGGGGCGCCGACACCGACGCGGCCGAGGTGATCCGGGAGCGGATGGAGTTCTGGTCCGCGCTGGCGGAGGACGAGGGGCGCTCCGCCAGCCTCGCCGGTGTCGACCGGCCCGCCCGGGTCCCGGTGCCGCGCGCGGACCTGGTGGCGGCGCTGGACGCGCTGCTCGGGAATGTCTTCCGCCACACGCCCGTCGGGACCGACTTCGCCGTGGACGTCCACCACGGGGGTGACGACGCGGTGATCGTGCTGGTGTCCGACGCCGGGCCCGGCATCGCGGACCCCGACGAGGCGCTGCGCCGGGGCCACGGCGACGGCGGTCCCGGTTCCACGGGGCTCGGGCTGGACATCGTGCGGCGGGTCGCGGAGTCCACCGGGGGCGATGTGCTGGTCGGTTCCTCGGTCCTGGGCGGTACGGAGATCCGGGTGTGGCTGTCCGTCTCCGGTCCCGCGGTGACCGTCGCGCGCCCGCGTCGTGCCGCGCGGCGCCGCGCGGCACGTACCTGAGAGCGGCCGGTTCCGGCGGAGTTCGGGGCCCGGTCGCGGGGGCCCGGGCGGCGACGCCGCCCCGGGGCGGCCGGTGCGCACCGTCGCCGGGCGTCCTCGGTGACGTCCGAACAGGGGCCGGGGCGCCCGAACGGGTGGCGCGGGGCGCGCGGTTCACGGCCGCCCTCCGGCGCACGCCCGAAGCGTCAGCCGTGCGCCGGTACCGTCCCCCCAACGCACGCCCGAACCGGTGGTTCGAAAGTTTCCGCCACGGGCCGGAGGTGACCGCCCGGCGGTGGTCGGCGACCGCTTCCGGTAGCGACGCACCGGCCTGACCACGGGTTACCCGGAGGTGCGCGAGCCACGTGATCTTGGTCGGGCCCGTCGGTCGAATCAAACCGATGACACGTTGATAAGCATATGTATAGGACACCGGTTGCCTCGGGGCCCATCGTTGCGCGATCGTGGCGGGAAGAAGCGTTTCTCGTCAGGTGAAGGGTGGTGAGGTTCGTAGCCTACGGACCTCCGTCAGTGGATACTTCGAAGACTTCCCCAGCCGGCCCGCGTGAGCTACGCGCCACCTGGGCCTCCGCGCCGTACCCGGTCGTCCTCGCCGACCGGGCGGGTGGTGTCATCGAGCTCAACGACGCCGCCTCGTGCATCCTGCCGGAAGTACGCCCCGGTGACTGGCTGCACGAGTCCGCGCCGAACTGGCTCGCCGACGCCCACCAGCGGCTCTCACGCGGCATCCCCTCACAGAACGGCTCCTCCTCGGCACCGGCCGGTGGCCGGATCGGGGAGCGGGTGTACGAGGCGCACCCCACCCGCGACCCGGACGGCGACGTCGTCTGGTGGCTCGTCGACGACACCGACCGGCGGCTCGCCGAGGAGGCGCTCCGCAGCGAGCGGGAGCGCACGGCGTTCCTCGCGGAGGCGTCCAACGCCCTGCTGTCCTCACTCAACGTGGACCGGTGCATGGAGGTGACCGCCCAGCTGGCCGCGACCCACCTGGCCGACGCCGCCGTCATCGTCGCGCCGGGCAAGGGCCGCCGCCATCCGATGACCAGCTGCGTGGGTGAGAACCCGGTCTCCCGCGGCACGGTCGAGATCGACACCTCCGCCATGCCGGGCCTCAGCGAGGCGCTCCAGGGCTTCCCGCCCGTGCCGTCCCGCTGGATCGACCCGGCGAGCGCTCCCGAGTGGGTCATCCCGGAGGAGATGCGGGGGAGCGTCGGCTCCGTGGTCATCACGCCGCTCCCCGGCCACGGCCTGCCCGGCGGCGTGCTGATCCTGCTGCGGAGCGCCGACCACACCGCGTTCACCGAGGACGCCGAGATCTTCGCCCGGCTCTTCGCGGCCCGGGCCGGGGCCGCGCTGTCCGCCGCGCGCATGTACGCCGAGCAGTCGAGCATCACCACCACGCTGATGCGGGAGCTGCTCCCGCCCAGCCTCCACCAGGTGAACGGGGTCGAGTTCGCCGGCGGTTACCGTGCCTCCGGCCAGTCCGAGCGGGTCGGCGGCGACTTCTACGACGTGCATCCCGGCGCGGACGCCGACCAGGAGTCGCTCGCCGTGCTCGGCGACGTCTGCGGAAAGGGGCTGGAGGCGGCGGTCCTCACCGGGAAGATCCGCAACACCCTGCACGCGCTGCTTCCCCTGGCCGACGACCATCAGCGGATGCTGCGGCTGCTCAACACCGCGCTCCTCAACTCCCATCACACCCGGTTCGCCACCCTGGTCCTCGCCTCCGCGGTGCGCCTGGAGCGGGGCGTCCGGCTGCGGGTCACCAGCGCCGGCCATCCCGCGCCGCTGGTCGTGCGGGCGGACGGCACCGTGGAGGAGGCCGAGACGCACGGCTCGCTGGTCGGCGTGCTGCGCGACATCAAGTCGGCGACCGCCGCCATCGATCTCGCGGTCGGCGAGACCTGCCTGCTGTTCACGGACGGCATCACCGAGGCCCGCGGCGGCCCCCTCGGGGACGAGATGTTCGGCGAGAGCCGGCTGCGCGAGGCCCTCGGTGAGTGCGCCGGGATGCCCGCGGAGGCCGTGGTCGAGCGTGTCCAGATGCTGGCCGCCCAGTGGGTGGGCCGCGGCCGGCACGACGACATGGCGGTTGTCGCCATCACCACACCGCGCGGTGGTCCGCTGACCGCCATGACTCTGGGGTCCCTGGGTAGGCGCCGGGCATGACCGTCAGTACCAGCCTGCGCCCGGACCAGAGACTGATCCGGACGTGCCGGGAAGAGCTGTGGTCGGCGCTGCGCGACGGCGACGAGCACGCCGCCGCCACCGCGGTGTTCGCCGGGCTGGAGGACGGGGTGCCCGCGGAGGCGGTGCTCATGGAGGTGATCGCACCCTCCCAGGCCCGTGTCGGGCAGGAGTGGGCGGCCAACCGCATGACCGTCGCCCAGGAACATGTCGCCACCGCCATCAACGAGCGGGTGATCGCCGCTCTCGCCCATCACCCCGCCGGCCGGGTGGAGCCGCGCCATGCCCGCGTCGCCGTCGCCTGCGTGGAGGGGGAGTGGCACGCGCTTCCCGCGCGCCTGCTCTCGGAGGTGCTGCGGTTGCGTGGCTGGCGGGTGGACTTCCTCGGCGCCCATGTGCCGACCCCGCATCTGATCGCACATCTGCATCGCACCGGGCCGGAGGCGGTGCTGCTGTCCGCCTCCATCCCCACCCATCTGCCCACCGCCCACGCCGCCATCACCGCCTGCATGGCCGCCGGAGTCCCGGTGCTGGCCGGCGGTGCCGCGTTCGGCGCCGACGGCCGCTACGCGCGTTCGCTCGGCGCCAGCGACTGGGCGGCCGACGCCGCCACCGTGGCCGAACTGCTGGCGGCCGGCCTGCCGCGGCCGGACCCGACGGCGATGCACCACCCCATCGAGGACCTGCCGCACCTCGCTGACCAGGAGTACACGATGATCGCCCAGTCGCGGTCGCGGCTGGTCAAGGAGACCCTGGCGGAGTTGGAGGAACGGTTCCTCCCGATGCGGGAGTACAGCTCCCGGCAACGCCGCCACACGGCCGAGGACATCGCGCACGTCGCCGACTACCTCGCAACCGCCCTGTACGTCGACGACCAGGAACTGTTCACCGCCTTCATCGGCTGGACCGCGGGCATCCTCACCGCCCGCGGTGTACCCGCCCGGTCCCTCGCGCTCACGCTCGACGTGCTGGACTCCCAGCTGAAGGACTTCCCGCGCGCCCGCGCGCTCCTGGAGCGCGCGGGACACGGGCTTCGTCCCGACCCCCACATCCCCGTCCCCGGCAATGGAAAGCCCGCATGACCACGCTGCCTCAGCCCTACTTCAAGCTCACCGTCGAACGGGTGGGCCGCCACACGCTGATCGTCCGGCTCTTCGGCGACCTCGACCACGAGTCGAGCGACGAACTGGTGGAGACGCTGGACCAGCGTCTACGGGCGGAGAGGGCGGAACTGGACGAACTCCACCTCGACTTCGGCGAACTGGGCGCGGTGGACTCCATGGGGCTGTCCGCCATCCTGATGGTGCACCGGTACTGCGAGGCCGCCCATGTGCATCTGCACCTGGACCGCCGGCCCCCGCACCTGGACCGGATACTCACCGTCACCGGGACGCTGGCCTACCTCACCGATCCGTGCGCCCAGCACGAGCCGGTGCGTCTCGGTGACACGTCGCCTCCGCGAGGTGCGGACCCCCGCCGCTGACGCCCACGACGGCTACCACGTACCGTGCTCGCCCGCCGGACCGGCCGGTTGATGCCGTCATGCCGGGCCCTCGCCGTCCGCTCACGCCCCGGCCCGGCTGAACAGCCGTGCCCCCAGGGTGATCGCGACGGACGCCGGCGCCACGGCGACGCCCGCGCCCGGCAGCACCGCCGCGCCGTAGTGCCGACGAACGCGGCGCGGATGCCCCGACGAGGTAGCGGCAGGGCACGAACCGCGAGACGACATCCAGCCAGGCCGGGGCCGCGCCATCGGCAGCATGATTCCCGAGAGCGGCACGGCGGGCATGGTGACCGAGTTGATGACGGGCGTGAACTTCTGCGGTGTGCCGACCCGCGCATCACCGCACCGGGGACGAGCCGCCGCCGTCGCCGTCCACGACCGGCCGGGCGGACGGCGGCGGGGCGGCACCTGGCGACGACGCCCACCGAACCGGCACCGGGGCGCACCCGCCCACCCCGGCGCGTTCCGCCGCCCGCGCCACCGCCAGCAGGGTCGCCTCCGCGCCGTGGCGCGCCACCAGTTGCAGTCCGACCGGTTCACCGCCCGGGGTGTGCCCGGCCGGGAGCGACAACGCGGGCTGGCCGGTGATGTTGAACGTCCAGGTCAGCGCGGTGCTGAAGACCTCTCCCGGTCCCCGGTGGCCGTGCGGGACGTTGGGGGTGGTCGGTGTCGCCAGCAGTTCGGTCCGCTCGAACAGCCCGGCCACCCGCGCGGTGAGGGCCACCCGCTCGCGGGCGGCCTCCGCCGCCGCCCCAGGGCCCGCGCCGCGCAGCGCCAGCCAGCAGCCGGCCGGATCGTCCCACCGCACGGGGGTGTCGTGGAGTTCCACCGCTCCGGCGGAGGCCAGCACGTGCAGCGCCGCGAGCGCCGTGGCGGCCACCGGTGCCGACGGATCGGCGAAGCCGAGGTCAGCGGACCACACGGTACGCGGCGGCGCCCGCCGCGCCGGGGGCACGGCGGCCGGCGCCGCCGCCGGGCGCATCGCCGCCAGCCAGTACGCGGCGTCCCGGACACAACGGACCAGCGGGCCCGCGATGTTCAGCCCCGCCCGGTCACGGGCGGGCACCACGCCGTTGGTCGGCTTGAGCCCCAGGACGCAGCACCACGCCGCCGGGACGCGGACGGATCCGGCGCCGTCACTGCCGGTCGCCAGCGGCACCATGCCCGCCGCCACCGCGACGGCCGAACCGGCGGAGGAGCCCCCCGGAGTGCGGCCGGGGTCGTGCGGATTGCGCGTGGGGCCACGTTCGGTGGCACCCCAGGTCCGCCAGGGCGTCCCCCGGCCGGGTGTGGCCGTCGCCCCGACCGGGACGCAGCCGGCCTCGATCAGCCGCCGTGTCTGGTGGGAGGACAGCCCCTCGGCGCGTTTCAGGGCTACCGGCACCCCGGCCAGCGGCAACCACTCACCGGCCCGCAGGCGGCGCTCCACTCCGGCCGCCACGCCAGCGGCGTACTCGGGCCAGACCTCGGTGAACGCCCGCAGTTCGGGGTCGAGTTCGGTGACGCGCGCCAGTGCGTCGTCCACGGTCTGCCGTACGCCGACCGTACCCGCGCGTACCCGCTCGGCGGTCGTGTGCGCGCACCACGCCCCGGGCTCGTCACTACCGCGTGGGCAGGCCGCCGTCATGTCGCGGGTCATCTCCGTCGCTCGCCGTCCCCCGGATTCGCCGCCTCCCCCGCGGCGGGGCGCGCCCGTCCCCCGTGCGGGAGGGCGGGCGCACCCGGAGCTGCCGGTCGCGGCGGTGGCCGGCAGTGTGTCACGCGGAACGCGGAACGCTGAACGAGGCCGGGGCGTTCGGCGCTTCCGGCGCGGGGCGGCCGGGCCCCCTCCCGCCGGCCCGGCCCCGGGCTCAGAGCGCGCGGTTGTGCCGGATCAGGTCGGCGTACCAGAGGGCGCTGCTCTTGGGGGTGCGCTTGAGGGTCTCGAAGTCCACGTGCACGACGCCGAACCGCTTGCTGTAGCCGTAGGCCCACTCGAAGTTGTCCAGCAGCGACCAGACGAAGTACCCCTGGACCGGGGCGCCCTGCGCGATGGCGTCGCGCACGGCGGAGAGGTGCCCGTGGAGGTAGTCGACCCGGCGCGGGTCGCGGACCTGGCCGTCCTCGTCCACCTGGTCGTCGAAGGCGGCGCCGTTCTCGGTGACGTAGAGCGGGAGGCCGGGCGCCTCGCGGTGGAACCGGGTCAGCAGCTCGGTCAGGCCGCTCGGGTCGATCGACCAGTTCATCTCGGTGCGCTCTTCCGACGCCTGGTGGAAGGCGACGTCGTCGGAGCCGACCCACGGGGAGAACTGGGAGTCGCCGTGGCCGTCGTCTTCGGCGGTGCCGCGGCCGGGGGCGTAGGAGACCACGGAGGGCTGGTAGTAGTTGATGCCCAGGGAGTCCAGCGGCTGGTTGATGATCTCCTCGTCGCCCGGCCGCACGAAGGACCAGTCGGTGACGGCGGCGGTGTCGGCCTTGAGGTCCTCGGGGTAGCCGCCGTGCAGGATCGGGCCGGTCCAGATGCGGTTCTGGAGGGCGTCGATCCGGCGGGCGGCGTCGAGGTCCTCGGGTGACCCGGTGAGCGGGCGGACCGCCGCCGGGTTGAGCGTGATGGAGACCTGTGCGGTGCCGGGCAGGGTGGCGCGCAGCGCCTGGGTGGCGAGGCCGTGGCCGAGGTTGAGGTGGTGCGCGGCGCGCAGCACCGCCAGCGGTTCGGTGCGGCCGGGCGCGTGGACGCCGGAGCCGTAGCCGAGGAAGCTGCTGCACCAGGGCTCGTTGAGCGTGGTCCAGCGGGTCACGCGGTCGCCCAGTCCCTCCGCCACCAGTCGGGCGTACTCAGCGAACCGCTCGGCGGTCTCCCGCTCGGGCCATCCGCCGGCGTCCTCCAGCTCCTGCGGGAGGTCCCAGTGGTAGAGCGTGACGACCGGGGTGATGCCGCGCTCCAGCAGTCCGTCGGTGAGCCGGCGGTAGAAGTCGAGTCCGCTCTGCACGGCCGGGCCGCGGCCGGTGGGCTGGACCCGGCTCCAGGAGATGGAGAAGCGGTAGGCGCCGATCCCGAGGTCCTTGATCAGGTCGAGGTCGTCGGCCCAGCGGTGGTAGTGGTCGCAGGCGACGTCGCCGGTGTCACCGTTCTGCACCTTGCCGGGGGTGCTGCTGAAGGTGTCCCAGATGGAGGGGGTGCGTCCGCCCTCGCGGGCCGCGCCCTCGATCTGGTAGGACGCCGTCGCGGTGCCCCAGAGGAAGTCCGGCGGGAACTCCAGGTCCGGGGTGGTGGGGGAGAGGGATGTGAGATGACTGTCAGTCATGGAAGCGCTCCCATTCGTGGTTCAAAGGATGCGGGGTGCGCACGTCGTGAGACGGGCACACCCCGCTGGCGGGATCAGCCCTTCAGGGCGCCGTGCATGATGCCGCCGACGATCTGCCTCCCGAAGACCGCGAACGCGATCAGCAGCGGGAGGGTGCCCAGCAGCGCTCCGGCCATGATGACGCCCTGGTCGGGGACATACCCCCGGCCCAGGCCCGTCAACGCGACCTGCACGGTCGGGTTCTGCTGGGTCAAGGCGATGATCGGCCAGAAGAACTCGTTCCAGGCCATCACGAAAGTGAGCATCCCCAGCACGGCCATGGCAGGCCGGGCGACGGGGAGCACGACGTGCCAGACGACGCGCAGGCTGTGCGCGCCGTCCACCCGCGCGGCCTCGATCAGCTCCTTCGGTAGCGCCTGGACCAGGTACTGCCGCATGAAGAACACCCCGAAGGCGCTCACCATCATCGGCAGGATCACCGCCTGGAGCCGGTTGGTCCAGCCGAGTTCGGCGATCGCCATGTACAGCGGGACGACCCCGAGCTGCGGCGGGACCATCATGGTGCCGATCACCAGCAGCAACAGCAGGTTTTTCGCGCGGAACCGCAGCTTGGCGAAGGCGTAGCCCGCCAGGGTGGCGAACAGCACCGTGGAGATGGTGATGGCGCTCGCCACGAACAGCGTGTTGAACAGGGCCATGCCCATGTTCCCGGTGTTCCAGGCGGTGTCCAGGTTCTCCCAGAGCCGGTCGCCGAAGGTGAACGGCGGAGGCGTCTGGGCGAGCCGGGTGTTGCTGTGCGAGGCCGCGATGGCCGTCCACACCAGGGGGAACAGCGAGCCGATGGCGAAGACGGTCAGGATGGCGTAGGTGAGCCACCCCGCGTGCATCTGCCGGCCGGCCTTGCCGCCGGTGCGGCGCGGGCGCCGGCCCGGCTGGTCCCCGCTGCCGCCGTCACCGTCGACCCGGACGGGCGAGGTGGAACCGGTGGGTGGGGCTGTCGTCGTCATGGGTCAGTCCCCCTTGCCGGTCGTGCCGCGCGTGACCCACTTGGAGACCGCCCAGTAGATGAGGCCGATGATGATCAGCAGCAGGAACATCGCCCAGGCGATGGCCGACGCCCGGCCGAGGTTGAAGTTGAACCAGCCCATCTCGTACATGTACAGACCGAGCGTCTGGTACTGGTTCTGCGAGCCGCCGGACGGTCCGGAACCGAAGAGCAGCGGTTCACCGAACAGCTGGGTCGCGCCGATCGTGGAGACGACGATGGTGAAGAGGATCGTCGGCCGCAGCGAGGGCAGGGTGACGTGGAGGAACTGCTTCCACGCCGAGGCGCCGTCGAGCGCGGCGGACTCGTAGAGGTCCTTCGGCACGGCCTGCATGGCGGCCAGGTAGATCAGCGTGTTGTAGCCGGTCCAGCGCCAGATGACGATCGTGGAGATCGCGAACTGCGAGGTCCAGCTGCCGCCCTCCCAGTCGATGTTGTCGATACCGACCAGGCCGAGCGCCCAGTTGATCATTCCGTAGTCGCGCCCGTAGAGCATCGCGAAGACGAGCGTGGCGGCGGCCACCGACGTCGCGTACGGGGTGAGCATCGCGACCCGGAAGAAGTTGGAGCCGCGCATCTTGTAGTTGAGCAGATG
This sequence comes from Streptomyces otsuchiensis, assembly GCF_004305975.1. GTDB lineage: Bacteria > Actinomycetota > Actinomycetes > Streptomycetales > Streptomycetaceae > Streptomyces > Streptomyces otsuchiensis. Next base: position 8,656 of record NZ_BHZI01000102.1, on the reverse strand, counting down.
CGCCAGGCCCAGGGCGATGCACAGCTGCGGGACGGTGGAGATCAGCCCGATGGTGAAGGTGTTGGCCAACGCGTTCCAGAAGAACTCGTCGGACATCAGCCGGGTGAAGTTGTGGAAGCCGGCCCACTCCATGCTTCCCGGGTCCTGGAGACGGACCCGGTGCAGCGCCGCCCAGCCGGTGAACAGCAGGGGGAAGAGCCCGAAGGCCCCGAAGAAGAGGAAGAACGGCAGGATGAAGCCGTAGGGACTGGCCTTGGTGTCCATCCGGTAGCGCCACGAGCGGCGGCGCTGCCTGCGCCGCTCCCGCTCGTCGTCGCCACCCTTGGCCGGGCGCGGGGCCGCGCCCCCCTCAGCGGGGGACGCGGCGTTGAGGTCGTGGGATGTCATCGCGTTTCGGCGGATCAGTCGGCGAGGGCGTTCTCGATCGACTTCACCGCGTCCTCCCAAGCTTTGTCGCGGTCGGCGCCCTGCCGCTCGGCGGTGAGCAGGCCGTTGGCCAGGCCCTCCTGGATCACCTGGTCGCGGGGACCGACGATGAGGGTCGGGATGTCCTGTGCGGCGGCGCTGAACAGCTCACCGATGGGGGCGTCCGCGAAGTACTCGTTGCTGGCCTCCTGGACCTCGGGGAAGCCCATGGCCTCCTCCGAGGACGGGAAGCTGCCGCGCTCGGTGAAGAGCTTGGCCTGCTGCTCGGGGGCGGTCAGCCAGGCGGCGAGCTTGACGGCCTCGTCCTTGTGCCGGGACGCCTCGGTCACGGTGAGGAAGGAGCCGCCCCAGTTGCCGGCGACGGGCGCGTGCGCGAAGTCCCACGAACCGAGGCCGGCGTCACCGGACTTGTCCTGGATGTAGCCGAGCATCCACGCCGGGCAGGAGAGGGTGGCGAAGTCGCCGTTGGCCATGCCCCGGTCCCACTCGGGGGTGAACAGGTCGTGCTTGGCGGTCAGATCGGACTCGACCGCGTCCATGGCGATGTCCCAGGCGGTGGCGACACCCTCGCTCTCCTGGTAGACGACCTCGCCGTTCTCGTCGTAGAAGCGCTCCGGGAAGGAGTTGACGACCGCGTTGAACAGACCGGCGCCGGCGTCGACCCACTTGGCGCCGCTGGTGGTGTTCTCGGCGAACTCCTCACCCGCCTCGATGTACGCCGACCAGTCGTCGGCCCACAGCGCGCTGACCTCCTCGCGGTCGGTGGGCAGCCCGGCCTCCTCGAAGAAGTCGGTGCGGTAGCAGATGCCCATGGGGCCGGTGTCGGTGCCGAGCCCGACCACCTTGCCGTCCGGGTCGGTGCCCTGGGCGAGCTTCCAGTCGAGGAAGTGGCCGGTGTCCACGTCGTGGTCGTTGAAGTCGACGAAGTACTGGCCGAGTTCGTTGGTGGCCTCGAAGATGTTGGCGACCTCGATCGCCTGGATGTCCATCAGGCCGCTGCCGGTGGGCAGCCGGGTCAGCAGCGCCGCGTAGTAGTCGGCGTTCTCCTGGGTGGAGGTCTGCTCGATCGTGATGTGGTCGTTCAGCTCCATGTACTCCTCGTACAGACCGGCCTCCTCCAGGCCGAACTGTCCGAAGACGCCGACGGTCAGCGTGATGTCGTCGGAGTCGCCGGAGCCGCTGCCGCCGTCGTCGCTGCTGGAGCAGGCGGTGGCGGTGAGCATCATGGCGGCGAGGCCGACGGCAGCCGTTCTGATCGTCCTCTTGCGGTGGGTCGTGCGCATGGTGATCGTCCTCCTGGCGCGTGGACGTGCCTCTCCCGGTCGGCGTGCGGCGCATGTGGGGGTGAGCGGGGCCGGGTGTGGAACGTTCGAAGTCTGCTGAGTAGGGTTCGCAAGTGGGAGCGCTCCCACTGACGGTGTTCCGGAGATTTCCGGAGACGCGGGCCGGTGTCAAGGCATCTGACCGCACCGACGTGTTTCCGTGATCTCATGGGGGCTTCGGGAGCAAGCAACGGGAGGACCCGATGGCGGTGGCAAGACAGAGGGCCGGACGTGATGGGCGGCCCACACTGGAGCAGGTCGCGGCACGAGCCGGCGTGGGACGCGGAACCGTGTCCCGGGTGATCAACGGGTCCCCGAGGGTCAGCGAACGCACCAGGGTCGCGGTCGAGGCGGCCATCGCCGACCTCGGCTACGTCCCGCACCGAGCGGCACGTGCCCTGGCCGGAAACCGCGCCGACGCCGTGGCGCTGGTGGTGCCCGAGCCCGAGACCCGGCTGTTCGCCGAACCGTACTTCGCCGCGATCATCCGTGGCATCAGCGTCGAACTGGCCGAGGCCGACATCCAGTTGCTGCTGACTCTCAGCCGCACCGCCAGCGAGCGCGAGAGGTTCGCGCAGTACGCCGCCGGCAACCGGGTCGACGGCGTCCTGCTGGTCTCCGTCCACGGCGAGGACCCGCTCCCCGAACTGCTCGCGGAGAACGGCATCCCCGCCGTGATGAACGGCCGCCGCTCCGCCCACGAGACCTTCCCGCACGTCGACGGCGACAACGTCGGCGGCTCCCGCGCCGCGGTCCGGCACCTCCTGGAACGCGGCGCCACCAGCGTCGCCACCATCACCGGTTCGCGCGACATGTACGCCGCCCAGTGCCGCCTCGACGGCTACCGCGAGGAACTCGACGCCGCCGGCCTCGCCGACGACGAGGGGCTCGTCGCGCACGGCGACTTCAGCGAGGAGGGCGGCTACCGCGCCATGTGCGAACTCCTCGGCCGGCGGCCCGCGCTGGACGCCGTCTTCTGCGCCTCCGACCTCACCGCCGCCGGCGCCCGGCGCGCACTGCGCGAGGCCGGCCGTGACGTCCCCGGGGACGTCGCCCTCGTCGGGTTCGACGACTCGGCCATCGCCCGGCACATGGACCCGCCGCTGACCAGCGTCCGCCAGCCCACCGAGGAGATGGGGCGCGCCATGACCCGGGCGCTGCTCGCTGAGATCGCCGGTGAGGCGCCCACCTCACCCGGGCTGATCCTCCCCACCGAACTGGTCCGGCGCGCCTCCTCCTGACCGCGCCTCACGTCGCGCCTCACGCCGCGCCTCACGTCGCGTCCCGACCGGGCCGGCCCCGGGTCTCACCCCGCGCCCCGGTCCGCGCCCGCCCGCGCCGCGCGCGCTCCTCGGGTGGCGGTGCGCCGTCGCCCGGTCGCCCTGCGTCGCCGTCGGCCCCGACGGCCGGGCCACCGGCACCGGCACGGGGCCGCCGCTCCGTCCGTGACGTGCGGCTCCGTCCCGCCCGGCGGGGCCCCGGCGGCCGGAATCGGCCGCCGGGAAACGCCCGGAAACCACCGGTTGGCGCCGGCTGATCGGGACAACCTGCCCACAGTCCCCGCCAGGGCGTCTAGGGTCCTGACATGGCCGTGCGACAACTCTGCGAACCCGGTGCCCTGGACACCCGCCGGCCCCTGGCCGGCCGCGCCGCCGTCCCGGAGCGCGTGATGAGCGTGGCCGCCACCCGGGATCTCCGCCGGGTCGCCGTCGCCACCTCCGCGCCCTGGTTCCCCGGACTCGGCGAGCTGCTGCTGCTCGAACCGGACACCCGGGCCGACCCGTTACGGCTGCCGCTGGTGCGCGGCGCGCACGGAGCCGTCGTCCGCGACCTCGTCCTCAGCCCCGACGGCTCGATGCTCACCGCCTCCCTCGGCGGCGCCGAGGAGCAGCACATCGCGGGCATGGTGCACTGGTCTCTGGAGGGCGCGCCGGGCGAGCTGTGGCGCCGCCGTGCGGGCCGCCCTACCGTCACCGCCGACGGCGACGCCCGGCACGTGCGGCTCGCCGTCAGCGCCGACGGCTCCACCGTCGCCGGCTGCGACCAGAACTCCCACCATGTCGCGGCGGTGCGCGCCCGGAGCGGGGCGCCGCTGTTCGACGGGGAGTCCGACGCCCACCGCGGCGGTGCCGTCGGCGGGACCGGGGCCGTCGCGGTCGACGCGGACGGCTCCCGGCTCGCCTTCCGGCTCTGCCGTTGCCACGGCGGCGCCCCCGACGGCGAGATCGCCGTACTGGGCCTGCGCAGCGGCGCGTTCACCACCCACACCACCGGCATGGGCTGGTGCTGCGGGCTGGCCTTCAGCCCCGACGGCACGGAGCTGGCGGTGGTCGGCATCTCCGACGACGGCCGGGGAGTCGCCACCGTCATCGACCTCACCGCCCGCCCCGGCGACGCCCGGCCCTGGTCCGTCCTCGGCGAACTGCCCTGGGAGGCCCGCCGGCAGTGCGCGCGGCCGGTGTGGAACGAGCACGGTCCGCGAGTGGCCGTACGCTCCGGTCACACGGTCACCGTCTGGGACCTCGCGCGGGAGAGGCCGCTGCACGCCGTGGACGGCATGGGCCGGGAGACCGCCTGGAACCTCACCCCCGACGGTGGGGTCCTCGTCACCGCCACCCCCGACGGCCTGCGGGCCCACCCCCTCGACACCCCCGCGACCACGGCCGGCGCCTCCCGAGGCGACGCCGGACACCGGCCCTGAGGCCGGCCGGGCCACCCACCAGCGAAGAGCCCAGGAACGTCCCATGACCGACGCACGACGCCTCGACGAGCTGCTCGCCTCCCGCCCGGGCCGCGCGGCCTGGGAGGAGATGTGCGGCCTGCTCGAACGCTGTGAGCCGCGCCGGCTGGCGGAGCTGACCCCGCGGGTGCTGCGCTGGCCGGCCGCGCAGCGCCCGATGCCCGACCGCTGGTGGGCCCAGTGGACCCGCGGTGACACCCGTCCGTACCACGCGCTGGCGGGCACCCGGGGTCTCGGGCGGCTGGACAGCGTCGAGACCGGCACGGTCGCGGACCCCGTCGAGGAAGACTGGTCGGACTGGGCCGACCAGGCCGACCTCGCGGACCTCGCAGCGCTGCCGGGGCTGCTGGAACTCAGCCGCCGGGCCGGGCCGTGCGACCTGGCGCCGCTGGACGACCTCGCCCGGCTGGACGACCTCGACTCCCCGCGCGGCACGGACGGCCTGTTCCCCAGCCGTCGCCGCAACGGTTACCGGCCCGGCGCCGCCGAACCCGGGGCCGAGCCCGGGGCCGAACCCGGCGTGGGCGGCGACGGCTCCGGCGCCGGCTTCGACCCCGGCTTCGTGCACGGGCTCGGCCCGGAGTTCGACCGGATCTTCGGCCCGGGCGGCGACGCCGGCCACGACTCCCCGGGCGGCTACCACCTCGACTACGGCGCGATGGACCCCGAGGACGCGGAGGCGCCCGGAGCCGGCCCGGGCGGCGCGCCGCCCGCCGCCGACGGGCTGGAGGACGGCGGCGACACCATGGCCTGCCTCGACCACGGCGCCGCCGCCGTGGCCGCCCCCGCCTCACTGCGCTGGCTGGTCGTCGGAGCCCACGCCTCCTGGCAGGAGCGCGGCGGCGACATCGTGCGCTGGGAGACCACCCGCGACGCTCCGCTCGTCTGGTACCAGCACGGCGCGGACACGCAGGACGAGCCGTGCGAGGTCCAGGTCAGCCCGGACGGCGAGATCGCCGTGACCGCGGTCGAGGGCAGCTGGACGGCCTGGTCGGCCGCGACCGGCAAGCCGCTGTGGCGGCTCGACCCCGCGCTGACGGGCAGCGCCGCCGGTTCCGGACGGGGCTCGATGAGCCTGGACGACCCCGTGCGCTTCGCCTTCTCCGGTGACGGACGGCGCCTGGCGGTGGGCACCGGCAGCTCCGACGTGGTCGCCGTCGTCGACAGCCGCACCGGTGCGATGGTCCTCAGCGTGCCGGGCGGTGGCGACGCGTTCGGCCCGGTCGCGCTCGACACGCACGGCCGGCTGCTGGCCCACGCCGCCCCAGGCGGGCGGGTGATGGTCCGGGAGGTCGCCACCGGGGCCGTGCTCGCCTCCGGCGAGACCGGGCTGACCTCGGTCGCCGCGCTGGCGCTGGCGCCCGACGGCGGCGCGGTCTTCGCGGTCGGCGGCGCGGTCGGCGGTGCGCCGGTCGACGCGGGCCTGACCGTCCGGGCCCGCCCCGCGGCCCGGCTGCTGACCCTGCGGGCCGCGGACACCGGCCCCGACGCCGGGCCCCCGCCCCCGGCGCCCGGCGCGTCGCCGCCCGCACGGCTGATACCCGGCCCGCTGATCCGCCCCGCCGGCTGCCCCGGCGGTATGGACGCCGACTCCCAGTTCGCCGCCACCGCCACCCGGGCCTGCTGGACGGCGGAAGGGCCCCACGCCTTCGTCGGCGCCGACTTCGGCTCCGTCCTGTTCGACGGCGAGGGCCGCACCCTGTGGGCGGACCCGGCCGGTGCCGTCGCCTGCTTCACTCCCGACGGGCGCGCCCTGGTGGTGGTGCAGGAGGAGGTCAGCGTCTGGTTCCTCGCCGGGCTGGCCCGCCCCGGGGCACCCGCCGACCCGGGGAGCGCCCACGCGCCGGGGGAGGTGCTGCTCACCCGGCTACCACTGCCCGACGCGCCGCCCGAGCGCCCCTGCTCCTACTGGCCGGTCCGGCTCGCCGCCGTGAGCGACGACGCGCGCGGCCTGGTCTTCTCCACCCAGCTGGACCGCGGCGCCGCCCGCCGCCGCCAGGTGATCTGCCGATGGCCGGAGGACGGCGGGCCGCCCGAGGCGCGGCTCCTGCCGCCCGGCCCGGGACCGGCGGCGGCGCTCTCGGCTCTCGCCGTCGACCCCGCGGGCGAGACCGTCGCCCGCGCCGTGCTGTCCGACGACGCCCGGCTCCTGCTGGACGAGCTCGACACCGGTGCCCCGCGCTGGCGTTACGCGCTGCCGCCGGGGGGACGACGCGGTCCGCAACGGCTGCACACCGCCTTCAGCGCCGACGGCCGCCGGGTGGTGCTCGCGGCGGCCGACGGCCGGTCCGTGGTGCTGGACGCCGCCACCGGCGTCCCGGTCGGCGCCTTCCGCGAACCGGGCCCGACCCTCCAGGCCGTCGCCCTCGACGCCACGGGCGACCTCGTCGCCCACGGGATGGTGGGGGACGGGCGCGGCCGGGTCGTGGTGCGCCGGGTCGCCGACGGCACGGCGCTGCTGGAGGCCGGCCCGCGCGAGCTGCGGCAGCTCATCGGTCTGGCGTTCGCCCCCGACGGCGGATCGCTCGCCGCCGCCGGAGCTACGCATGGCCGGGACGCGGCGCTGTGGACCGTGCCGCTCTCCGGAACCGACCCCGCCCCGCTCCCACGGACCGCGGCCCACGACCTGCCGATGAGCGACCAGCCGCGCGGCGCGCTGGTCTGGACGGCGGCAGGCGCCCGCGCGGTCTTCCCCGGAAGCCGTGGCGCCAGCGTCGTCTGGGACGCCACCAGCGGCCGGGTGCTGGCCGACGTGCCGTTCGGCGCCGGTGAGGGCGCCATCGCGCTCTCACCGGACGGCAGGACCCTGGTGACGGTCACCCAGGCCGGGGCCCGGCGCTGGCCGCTCTGACGCCACGTGCCCGGCAGCCATGACGCCGGAGTGCCACGCCGTAACGGCGGGCGCGGCCGCAGTAGGCTCGCGTGCCGTGCCGTGCCGCGCCGTGCAGTCAGGGCTCGGTGGTCCGGCCGTCGCGCGGGGCGAACGCCGCCAGCGCCTCGTCGTCCCCGGCCCGCGCATGGAGGAAGTAGTCGGCCCAGCCCGCCGCGTCCGGGTACCCCGACTGCTCCGCCACCGCCGCGCACGCGGCGGCGGGATCGAAGACGGTGCGCCGCAGTTCCACCCCCGGGCCGAGCAGCGCCCAGTGCGCCCCGGGCCGGCCGTAGGGCATGCCGACACTGCCGGGGTTGACCACCAGCCGTCGGTGCGCCAGCCGTGCGAACGGCATGTGGGTGTGACCGCAGACCACCGTGTCGACCGTGGGGTCCAGCCCTTCGAAGAGCTCCGACCAGCGTGCCAGCCGGGAGTCGACCAGCACCACCTCCTCGTCGTCGCGCGGGGTGGCGTGACAGAACAGGGTCCGCCCGAGGCCGGGGAGGTCCAGGGTCAGTGTCGCGGGCAACGAGGCCAGCAACTCCAGGTGCGCGTCGGTGAGCTGCTCGGCGGCCCAGGGGGCGATGGGGTCGGGGACGGTGCCGGCGACGCCGCGCCGCAGATCGAGCAGCTCACGGTCGGCGTTGCCCGAGACCCAGGCGCAGCGGTCGCCGAGGGAGGTCAACAGGTCGAGGACCGGGCCGGGTTGCGGTCCGGCGGCGATGTCTCCGGTCAGTACGAGGAGGTCGGCGGCGGCCACGTCCGGTTCCGCCAGGACCGCTTCCAGCGCGGGGAGGACTCCGTGGATGTCGGACAGTACGGCGACGCGTCGGATGGTCATGCGCCGATTCTGGCGGCGTGAGTCCGGTTGGTGAAGACACTTCGCCGACTGCGGACAAACCGGTGGCCGGTCGCCGCCCGCCGTGCCGCGGCGGTCAACCGGCCGCCCGGCCGGGCGCGTTGCGGTGTGCGCGCGCCGGGAGCGCGCGCACACCGCACACCGGACTGACCGGAGTCGGCCGGAATGCGTGAAAGCCGCGTGGTGTCGGCCCCGTGTGCGTGCTGTGAGCGCTCGCCGCCCGGGGGTCCGGACCGGACGGGCAGCGCCTATGGTGTTGGCCACTGATCGACCCCGCAGATCAATGAACCGTTCCGACCGCAAGAATCGTGACCAGCCGTGGACTACTGCACCGCCTGCCGGCGCCACCTCAACGGGGCGCTGGCCTGCCCCGGATGCGGCCGTGCTGCCGACGGCGCCGCGGAGGTCCGTGGCGGCGGATACGACGCCTACACCCC
>NZ_BHZI01000101.1 GCF_004305975.1 Streptomyces otsuchiensis | reverse complement strand
CCACCCCGGCACCACCCATAACCCCAACTCCCGTTGGGGCGATCCGTCGGCCGACCCATTGGTACTCCAGCAGGGCCCGGCGCATCCGGGGCACGAGCGACGTGGTCGGCCTCAGCACAAGGACATCGTGAGGGAAGTGCGCTGGGATTGCGTCGCGCTCATTTCTGACGAGCGGCGCCGTCCGGCCACACGACATCTACGGGGATGCCCGCCGCTCGCGCTTCGAGGACGGTATCGGCGGTGCCGCCGCCCTTGCCGGTGGGGGGTTCGCCGTTCCATACGGCGACGAGGCGATCGGCGCGTTCGATGAGCACGGCGTTAGCGGCCTCGTACGCCTGCCGGTTGGCAGTCTCGTAGGGAAGCACGAGGACTTCCTCGGCAGATTCGACGAGCCGGTCGAAGAGGGCGGCGTGGTTGGGCTTGACCTTGTTCTGTCGGTAGTCCTGGGAGGGGAGGACAACGGTCAGGCGTCCGCCCACGGCGAGGACGGCTTCGGCGAAGAGGGAGTCGGCGCCCTTGGCGATGCAGGAGACGCCGACGAGTCGGCTGTTGTCCACGTATCGCTTGAGCAGCTCGTCCAGGGCGGTGCGGACCAGAGGAATGCTGTCCTCGGTAAGGTCCATGTGCCCGGTCACCGCGACGGTCGTCATAGTTCTCTCCTTCTCAGGTCGACAGCAGGTCGCGGATCCTATCGCGGGCTTCGCGCACGGGGCGCGCAGCGCTGTTTCCCACGGTGTGCGGGTAGAGCTGTCCGAGTTGGGCGCGCACGCGGCTGGAGCGCGTGGCACGCGCCGCGTCCACCGCGCGGTGGGTTTCTTCCACCGCGCCGGGCAGGTCGCCGAGCAGGAAGTGGCACTGAGCCAGTCCGATCCGGTCCAGGGCGTGGCTGCGGCTGGCCTCGGGGCCACGCCGGGCCAGAGCTCGACGGATCTCGGTGGCCGCAGCGTGAGCGTGCTGCTTGGGGTTTTGGCGGGCCAGCTCGAGAAGGCGGCCGCCGGTGGTGCCTGCGAGTTCGGCCTCGTCGAAGTACGCGATCCAGTACGGCTCTTCGTCCGGCCCGGCATCAGTCAACGCGTCGGCCGCCTGGGCGGTTGCCCGATGGAAGGCGGCAGTGCGGTCCATCGCCGCGTACGCCCACGCCTCCCGGGTATGGAGCATCGCGCGCACTCTGGGGCCGGCGACGTGCCGGGCACCGTCCTGGGCGATGCGGACGAGTTCGAGGGCGTCCTGCGGCTGGTCGCGGTAGAGCATCTGACGGGCCATGCCGGCCAGGACGTTGGCGCCGAAGACCTTGTCGTCGCCGGCGTGGGAGGCACGCAGGGCGAGCAGGTAGTAGTTCTGAGCGCGGCGCTGGAGACCACTGTCCCACGCCATGGTGGCCGCCGTGCCTGCCAGTTGGGCCATCACCCGGTACAGGAACCTCTCAACCCTCGGCGCCTGGTGTTCGTCGAGGTGCGCGGCGACCTCGCTGAGCTGGCCCAGCACGGCCTTGCGGCGTAGACCACCCCCGTACTGGTGGTCCGAGGCCCGGAACGCGCGAGCAGCGGACTCCAACTCCCCAACCTCCCGCGCCCCGAGCCGACCGCGCCGACATGGCCGGGCAGCGGAGCCCGCAGGCTGGAGCCACCCCTCCAGAGGGTCGAGCAGGGCAGCACCGGTGACGGCGGCCCCGGCCAGAGCACGCGTTGCCGCGCGACGGTCCATCACGAGATCGCTCCTCGTCAGGTTCGCTGCCAGACGCACTGTGGCATCCGGCCGCCATGGGACCTCATCGGCGCTGGCCTGCTCACACTCAGGATCCGGCAAGAGACCCTCCTGGACGGGGCCGGTCTCCCAAGCACGTGGAGCGAGTCCAAGGAGGTGGCCCGGGATCCGGAGTCCGTCGGAGATGCGGCAGATGACCTCGAAGCTGGTGACCTGCTGCCGCCCACTGATGATCGTGGAGACCTTGCCCGGCGTGAGGTGACAGGCCGAGGCGATGCGGTTCTGGGACAGTCCACCGTACTTCTTGATCAAGGCGAAGGCGGCTGCGAAGTCGTGCTCTACCAGGGCTCGCCGGACATCCTCGCGTTCGAGGATGTCGGGAGCGAGCGGGCCGGGCGTGGTGGCATCCATGAGGGCCAACTTCCGGTGCGATCTTAGGCGCGATCAAGCTTCTTACGACGGCGGAAGCGAGTGTATTCCCGGCTCGGTAACACCCGCTGGTCATACCGCAGTCACCCGAGCCCGGCGACGCTTGGTGAACGCCCGAGTGTCATGCGTGACTGACTGCGGAGGCCCGGGAGACGAGATTCCAGCGGACGGTGGACAGCCATGGCCCTGCACGTACAGCCTCGCCTCCCGCGCTCTACCGCTAACCGGACTCACCCTCGACGGCTCCCTAGCCCCATGGTCCCGGGAAGAAGCGGGGCCAAGCCGCAGCCATCAGCCGGACGCGGGGTCCGCGCTCCCCCGTCCACGCATCCCCTGGACGGTCAACCAATGCTTCGGAGGTACTGCAATGGCAATTGCGACGACTGAGACGGCTCCCATCACGGGCGACGAGTGGCAGCTCACCATCGCCATCACGGACGCGCCGGTTCCGGTGGCCGAGGACTGCGACACCAGCGACGGGTGCGAGTCCACCTGCGCCTCCTCCTGCACAAGCTGACCAACACACCGAATCGGTGCGGGCCAGGCCCACTTCCCGGCCCGCACCGGTCTACCGAACGGGAACCCACGATGACGCGGACCAGACAGCTCCAACTCGGTGACGGGCTCCTGCTGCGCGCCGCCGTGCTCCCGCTCACCGCTCAAAACACCCAGTGGCCCGACCCCGACGATCCGGCCGACTGCTGCCGTTGGCTTGCTGACGTGTGGGCCCTCCCTTCCTTCACTGACGCAGTGCGAACGGCTTCCCCACAACTCGCGCGTACCGTCGACCACATCCTTGAAGAAGGCAGTGTCCGGCCGAAGCAGGTACGTAAGGCAACAACGGCGATCGCCCGGTACCTCCTACGCGCGGCCGGACGTCCCACGCCGTTCGGCCTATTCGCCGGCGTGACCACCGCGGAGTGCGGTCCGGCCGGTGGCAGAGTGGGCACCGCCCACCGAGCCGTTGCCCGTCCAGACACGCTCTGGCTCGACCACATCCGCCGTGACCTCCAGCGGCGACCGGACGTCCTGCCCCACCTGACCGTTCAGATCAACGACCTGGCGGCACAGCACGGCGACGTGCTGGTGCGCCCCCTCTCCGGCGGACGCACCGCGAGCGCCACGATCACCCGGCCTCTCGCTGCGATCCTCGTGCTGGCCGCACACCCGGTTCCGTGCCAGAGGATCACCGATCGGTTGATCGCGCTGGGCGGTACGTCCGAACAGATCCAGCGGCTCCTCACGGACACGTTGGAGGCCGGCTTCCTGATCAGCAACGTGTCGGCACCCCTGACGGACCCCGACCCTCTGGGCCACATGCTTGCTGTCCTTCGTCCACTCGCAAACCGCCTCAAGCCCGAAACGGGCAGTCTGCTCGCCGACTTGGAAGACGTGTGCCGCCTGCTTGCCGAGCATGACGCGGCAGGCGACCCTGCCGCTGCCCAGGAATTGCGCGGTACGGCCGAGAAGCACATGAGTAGCGTCAGCGACCGGGGCCGAGTGCGGATCAGCGTCGACCTGCGACTCGACGCCACGGTCCGCGTCCCGACACCGGTGCTGGAGGAGGCCGAGCGCGTTGCGGAGGCCCTACTGCGGCTGACACGGAACGTGGGGGAGAAGCCTGTGTGGGCCGCGTATCACGGCCTGTTCTGGGAACGGTACGGCGCCGGCAGCCTGGTGCCGCTGCGGGACGCGGTCGATCTGGCCGCCGGGGTTGGACTGCCGGCCGACTTCCCGATGTCAGCGTGGCCGGATTCACCGTCGAAGGTGCTTCCCCGCGATGAGCTGTTGATGGCCAAGGCGTGGCAGGCAGCACTCTCCAGTGCTCCTGAGATCCGGCTCACGGAAGCGGACCTCGATGAGCTCTGCGCCACCAGCCGCGAGGACGCCCCCGTCGCCCCGCACGTCGAGATGGCGGTGCGGGTACACGCGTCGTCGACCCAGGCCCTGGACCACGGTGACTTCACCGTGTCCGTGCGTCCCGCCTGGAGCACCGGCACTCTCACCGGCCGGTTCGCCACCGCCCTCCCTGACAGCGGCCTCGACGAGGTCTACCGGCGGCTGCCCACCCTGGTTGACGGCGCCCTGCCGGCCCAGCTGTCCTTCACCCCGGTCCATCCGCACGCCGAGAACGTGGCTCGCATCCCCGCCCTGCTGCCGTACGTGATCCCCGTCGGCGAGCACCGGGCCCTGGCCGACCGCCTGATCCCGCTGGATGATCTGGCGGTGCTGTCGACCAGCAAGAGGCTGCATCTGGTCAGCCTCTCGCGACGCCGTATTGTCGAGCCGGTCGTCCTGCACCCGCTCGCCTTGGAGAAGCAGGCCCCGCCGATTGCCCGGTTCATCGCACTAGTCGGCCGAGGCTTCGCCACCGCCTGGACGCAGTTCGACTGGGGACCTCTCGCTGCGGGGGTGCCCTATCTGCCCCGGGTCCGTTACCGCAAGGCGGTACTCTCACCGGCCCGCTGGCACCTGAGGATCGCAGACCTCCCGTCTGGTCCTTTCGAGCCTTCCTGGCACGCGGCGTTGGCCGCCTGGGCGCGTACGTGGAAGTGCCCGCAGCTGCTCGAACTCCGCGACGAGGACCGCACCCTGCGCCTGGATCTGACCGAACCACTGCACGCACGACTCCTTCACGGCCACCTTCGGCGCCACGGAAACGCCGAACTACTCGAAACCGCCGACGAGCGGTACTTCGGTTGGATCGGCCACGCCCACGAACTTGCTCTGCCGCTCACCTCCACCCGGCCGCCCTTGCCCCACCCCGACCTGGCTACGGCCCCGGTCGTGACCAACCGGATGCTGCCGATGCCCGGAGACGACCAGCAACGGTGGGTACAGGCGAAGCTCTTCACCCACCCGACGCTGATGGACCAGATCCTTACCCGCCGTCTACCCGGCCTCCTCGATGCACTCGGCGGGCCCGACAACTGGTTTGTGCGCTACCGCACCGGACAGGAGGAGGACCACCTCCGGCTGCGCATCGCCGCGCACAACCGGGAGCAGCACGCAACGGCGGCGCGAGCCATTGCCCGCTGGACCGCGCGGCTACAGAGTGAGGCGCTCGCCTCCCGGCTCGTCTTCGACGGCTACCGGCCTGAGTTCGGCCGCTACGGCACCGGAGCTGCTCTGGATGCCGCCGAGACCGTGTTCGTCGCCGACAGCGACGCGACACGGTACGCACTCGCCGACCTGACCGGCCTCGACCCGCACGTCCTGTGCGCACTCGGAATGATCGACATCACCTGCGCGCTCCTCGGCGAGGAGGAAGGTCTCAGCTGGCTGGCCAGCACGCCTCGTGGCACGGGCCTGCTCAGCGTCACCCGTCAGACGCTGCGCCGCGTCCGCACGGAAGCCCTCACACGAGACTCGTACGGGTCGGCCCGCCTGGCCGACGCGTACGAAAGGCGCCGCACCGCCCTCGCCATGTACCGGTCTCATCTCACCAACGAGCAGACCGGCCCGGCGCTGGAGTCGCTGCTGCACATGCACCACAACCGGATCACGGGCCCTGACCGGGCGGCTGAGTCAGCTTGCCGCCACGCCGCACGACAGGCATGCCGCTCCCTGCTGGCACAGGGGGCAGCCCGGTGAACGACCTCGTGCACGACTTGGGCCGCGGTCTTGCTGGAACTGTCCTCTACCAGGCAACCCTTGCCCAGGACAGCGGTCATTGGGATACGGCGCACACCGCCGCGAGGGCTCTGGCCAGACAACCGGCCGCCGGTCACCCCGTCGGCACGAGCCTCTATCGCGGAGCACCGGCCGTGGCGTATGTCCTCCAGACAGCCGGCCACCCAGCCTACCGCTCTGCGCTCGACCACCTCGACACGATGCTCATCACACTCGTACGCGCGCGGCTCGCGGACGCTCGTCGCCGGTTTGACGCGGGTAGCCCGCCACGCATGCAGGAGTACGACCTGATCTCCGGCCTGACCGGACTGGGCGCGCTTCTTATGCGCCGAGGCACGCAGGCGGAACTGTTCGATGATGTCCTGCGCTACCTTGTGCGGCTCCTCCAGCAGCCGCTCACGGTTTACGGTGAGAAAGTGCCGGGTTGGTGGACCTCGGTCGGCCCGAGCGGCCGACCCGACGCCGCCTGGCCCGCAGGACATGGCAACTTCGGCATGGCCCATGGTGTCGCCGGGCCCGTCGCGCTCCTCGCCCTGGCCAGGCGCGCAGGGCACACCGTGGCCGGCCACCACGAAGCCCTCATTCAAGGCTGCCGCCTGCTGGAACAGCGAGCGCGCCACATTGCCAACGGCGGCCCCGCCTGGCCGGAGACCGTCACCCTCGACGCATGGATCGGCAGATCACCGGCGGGGGAGCACCCCGGCAGACCATCGTGGTGCTACGGCACTCCCGGCATCGCGCGCGCCTTACAGCTCGCAGCCATCGCATGCTCGCGTACGACGGCCCAGCGCTTGGCCGAGGACGCACTCACGGCCTGTATCACCGATCCCGAACAGCTCGTCCGCATCGACAACGCCACGGTCTGCCACGGCTGGGCCGGCGTCTGCCTCGCCGCAGAACGTTCGGCCGCCGACAGCGCGCCGGAGAGCCCACTCCGGCTGGCTCTGCCGTCCCTCCGCTCCCACTTTGCCAACCATATGGCCCAGCACCCACTACCCGATACCGCCGGTCTCCTGACCGGCACTGACGGGGTGCTGCTCGCGCTGCACAGCCTCAACCCGACCCGCCCCGTTGCCACGGGGTGGGAGACCTGCCTCCTCCTCAACTGAAAGAGCCATGTGAACAGCACCCCCAGCCTCGACGACCTGCGCAACCGACTCGTGGACGACATCGTCGCCAAGTGCCCGCTGCCAGCCCCGATCGAGCAGGCCATGCGCACTGTCCGCCGTGACCTCCACCTGCCGGGGCTCGACCCGGCCGCCGCCTACACCAACCGGGCCGTCTCCATCAAGGAAAACCCCAACGGCCCGCTCGCCCTGTCCTGCGCCTCCGTGCCGTCAACCGTCGCGATGATGCTCGCTCAACTCGACCCTCAGCCCGGCGACCACATCCTGGAGATCGGCGCCGGCACCGGCTACAACGCCGCCCTCCTCGCCGAACTCGTCGGCTCGGGCGGTGAGATCACTACCGTCGACATCGACCCCGGCGTCGCCCTGCACGCCCGCCGGGCCCTCAACAACACCGGCTACGAACGCGTCAGGGCTATGGAACGCGACGGCTTGGACGGGGCGCCCGAACACGCTCCCTACACCCGAATGATCGCCACCGTAGGCCTCTGGGACGTCCCCGCCGCCTGGTGGCAACAGCTCGCAGATGGCGGCCGACTCGTCCTCCCGCTCCGATGGCGCGGCCAGACCCGCTCCATCGCCCTCACCCGCCACGGCGGCACCCTCGTTTCCGACGACATGGAACTGTGCGGCTTCGTCCCCATCATCGGCCAGCACGGTGAACGCACCACCGAGCTGGCCGACGGCACCGTCCGCCTCCACCACGACCAGGACCAGCCCGTCGATCCCGGCCAACTCACCGAGGTCTTCTCCACACCGCTCACTGAGCTGTGGTCGCAGGCCCGGGTCGGCAACGAGGAATCCTTCGACGGCATCTGGCTGCGCGCTACCGCCTCCGACGACACGGTCTGCCGCATCGAAGTCACCAAGCAGGCGCAGGAGGACGGTGCACGACGCCCCGCGATTCCCGGCCGCAGCCCCGCCCTCGTAGCCGGCAGCTCCATTGCCTTCCTGATTGCCGAGCGCGACAACGCGGATCTCGAACGACCGTCCCGGCTTGGCGCCGCCGCCTACGGACCTGACGCGACCACCCTTGCTCGAAATCTGATCGCCCACATCACCGCTTGGAGCGTCGACCGCACCGCAGCACCACAACTGATCATCCACCCGGCAGGTACCCCAGACAGCGAGCTTCCGAAGGGGCACGTCGTAGACAAGGCAGATAGCCGCATGGTGCTGTTCTTCACCGAGTTGAACGCTTAACCGCCTGGTGTGCTCGCCTCCCGGGGGCAGATCCCGAACGTTCCCGCGCCCTCGGGAAGCCAGGCGTTGCCCGTCGCCTCTACCTCACCGATGGCAAGGCCCTTGACGGCTGGGACGTGGACCTAGTTGATGTCGGCATCCATGCCGAGTACGTCGTAGCCGAGTTCGGCCATGCACGCCGCGTGGGTGGCTCCGAGGTAGCCGCAGCCGATGAAGGTGAGCTTCACAAGCGGGTGCCCTTCCAGGCGAGGCGGGCCCGCACCGGACTCGGCGTCACGGCCTGACGGTCCAACCGGCGATCGGCTGAGGCTGGGTGGGCAGAACGCGGACGACGTGGCCGGGGCCCGTCAGCTTTTTCCGAAGCTGCCGGTTCCCAAGAATCAGGGATCACCAACCTGACGAGGGCTTGGCGAGGAGCCGCAGTTGCTCCTGCTCCAGCCCGCAGGTCAGCCACCGTGACGATGTGCTCCTGTTCCCACGGCCCCGCGTCGCGCTATCGTCGGGCTCATGATCGTGTGGCTCAACGGCACCCATGGTGCGGGCAAGACGACGACCAGTGCTCACGTGCAGCGGCTCATCCCGGACTCACGGGTGTTCGACGCCGAGAAGGTCGGCGAGGCTCTCATGGACATCACACCGGCGCTCTCCGTGACGGACAACTTCCAGCACTGGCCCCCGTGGCGGACGCTCGTGGTCGAGACCGCCCGACGCGTGCTCGACTACACCGGCGGCACCCTGGTGATGCCCATGACCGTCCTGGTCGAGCCGTACTGGCGCGAGATCAGCTCGGGCCTCGCCCAGCACGGCATCGAGATCCGGCACTTCGTCGTCCACGCCGACCAGGACACCCTGCGCGAGCGCATCGCGGGCGACACCGTTCTCGGCCCCGACTCGCCGTTCCGTCTCCAGTACCTTGAGCCCTACGCCGAGGCGGCCCGCACTTGGCTGCACGCCGAGGCCGAGGTCATCGACACCACACACCTCACACCCGCCCAGGCCGCCCTGCGCATCGCGGAGTCCGTCAAGGGTGAGGACGCGGCCGCGCCTCGAAGCGGCTTCCGGTAGCGGACGGGGTCTACCGGTTCTCGTACGCGCTGACCGCAGGAGTGCGATCCAGGCGGCGACGCCCCGACAAGGAATGACCGCGAACAGCAGGTGTTTCAGTTGTCCCGACCCTGCCACGTCGTGACGCAGGCTTCGTTCCCCTCCCGGTCGGCGAGCACCCAGAACGCGGGGGCACGGGCCGCTGACACCAGCCGTCCCCCAGCGGCCAGCGCGGCCTCGATCCGTCGGGGAGCCTCCTCGTGCGGAACGCTGATGTCGAGGTGAACGCGGTTTCGCTGCGGACGCGGGCGGTCAATCTGCTGGAACCAGATGGCGGGGCCCTGCCTGAGCGGGTCCACGAGCGGATGCTCCGCTCCCTCGGCACCTGCCTCATCGGTGTAGGCCAGCACCGCCTTCCAGAAGGGCCGAATCCCTGCGATGTCGAAGGCATCGATGGCGATCTCCAGAAGCTGGACGGAGCGCGGCTCCTCCGTTCCGGTTCCGGGCCCCGGCAGCAACCCGGCCTTGCCTGCGGTCGCGGAGATCAGGCGCGCCAGCTCGACGTCCCGGGTGGTGACCGTCGCGTGGTCCAACGACTGCAGGGTGAATACGACCCGGCCGGGACGCACGTCGATCCGGAGATGGCGATCCGCGTCGTCGCCACACGCCGCGACGGCGTCCGCTGCCAAGCCGACCGCCCGAGCCGACGTCCCGACCTCAACCGACGTTTGCAACGAGCCCAGCAAGTAGCGCCACCCGTACTCCTGGACTGCCTCCGAAGCTGCCTGCCGACTCAGTATCCGCTCCATGACCACACCTTCCCGTCCCGCTTTCTCGTCCGCCCACCGGCACTTCCGATACATGCCCGGTCACGTCGGCCGGAAGGCTCCGCTGGGTTCACGGCAAGCTCGTCGAACGGGTTCTCTGGCCAGCCGGTACGAGACCCCGGAGCCGTCACGGCGGTGGGCGTTCGCAGCAGCCGGGCCCGCTCGGTCTCATATCCGGGATCTCAGCACGTCGACCTCGCAGCCCGGCGCGAAGGGGTCGAAGCCGTGCTCGATCAGCCAGCGAACCGCCAGGAGACTCCGCAGCGACCACCACGCGTGGATCACTTCGAGGTCGACGTCGCCGCCATAGCCGGCGAGGACGTCGTCAAGGTGCTCCTCGTGTCCGAGCGTGAAGGTGGCGAGGTCGTACAGGGCATCACCCTGGCCGGCCTCGGACCAGTCGATGATGCCCGTGACCTCGTCGCCGTCGACGAAGACATGCGCGATCTGAAGATCGCCGTGGGTGAACGCCGGAGTCCACGGCCGGAGCGCGGCAGCGGCGACCTGGCGGTTGCGGGTGACCAGGTCGGCGGGCAGCAGGCCGTTCCCCACGAGCAGCTCGCACTCGCCGTCGAGTTCCACCGCCAGCTCGACGACGCTCCGGCCCGCCCGCCCGGGCCCCGGCGGCAGCGGCGCGTCGTGCAGCCGCCGGATGGCGGCGCCCGCCGCGGCCCATGCCGCCGGCGACCCCGTCGTGGGCCCGCCGAGGCGCCCAAGTGTCGTCCCCCGGAGCGCGGCGAGAGCGAGTACGGGTGGCTCGCGCCACAGGACCTTCGGCGTCGGAACCGGCGCGAGGGACATCGCCTCGACCTCGGCATCGACACGCGCCTGATCGGCGTCCACCTTGAGGAACACCTCACCGACACGCAGCGTCGCGCGCTCGGAGTGGGCGACGACAACCTCGACCTCATCCATGGGCGATCAGTATCCCGGGAGTGGTCGCCGGCGTCGCCAGGATTGTCGCGTGCGCCGAGGTGAACCGAAGCTCGGAGGTCACGGGCGGAGCCGGCTGAGCCGGAGGGTAGAGCTGGGCGTGGCAGCCAGGGGTGCCACCAACAAGGCATCCGGCTGGTCGCACCTACCTGTTCGGCAGCTCTTCCTGTCACGGAGAAGTGACAGCCGCCCAACCGGTGGCAGCCACTACCTCCCGTGCGATGTCGACGATGAGCCGCCCATCCGTCGCTACTCGCACGATGTCGTCAGGAGACCGCTGATTTAGGAGCCTCGCCTTGCGGATGCTTCCTTCCAGCTCCCGCTCCAGCTCCGAGCCGCGTTCACGGCCCACCAGCCGCTCGCGGGCGGTGGCGTCGGAGGCGGTGAGCAGGACGCGTGTGATTCGTACTCCACCCCCCATGGCGCGTTCGAACATGCCCGCTGCCTCCGGCAGCACGCTCATGGTGTTCGTGTAGATGAGACGCCGGTATCCGCGCTGGGCGAAGTTGGCCCACACGACCGTCAGATTGCTCTCGGTGATCTCCGCGCGGTGGGGGTCTCCCACTGGTGCCGGATGCACCTGCCCCATGAAGTCACCGTCGATGACCGCGTGGGCGACGGCCGTGGAGCGCAACAGCGCCGAGACCTCCCACCCCACCGTTGTCTTGCCGACACCAGCCCGTCCACCGATAAGCAGTGCTTCCGCGTGATCCATCCGGGCAGCCTGCCAGCGGGCGACCGCCTCAGGCGATGAGGTATCGGACCGAGGGGGCAACGAGACTGCCGGTGTGCAACCGTCGCGCTGCGGCTCACGACATCGTCGCGGCGCGCCCACCGGACGGCAGGCGCCGGTTCAGTAGTCGAGTTCCACGTAGTCGATGTCGGTGAACTCCACCTGGAGACCGTCCGCCCGGCGGCCACGGTCGCGGAAGTAGATCTCGCCCAGGCCCTCCGCCGCGATCTCCTGAAGCCGCTGCTCACTGGCCCCGGCCGTACGGGCGTCGAAGAGCCGGGCCGCGTACTCCGGCGGCAAGTGCTGGGTGATGAGCCGGACGCGGGCGTCGTCGGTGGAGCCGGGCGCGGCGGTGAAGCCGAAACGGGCGCGGGTCTCGATGACGATGCCGCCGGTGTCGGCCGCGCGCCGCCGGGCGCGCGCCCGCACCTTCGGCTGCCACCGTGCACGGACCGCCCGCTCCAGGCGGGCCGCCAGCTCCGGGCGCGGCTGACGCAACTGCCCCCGGACGTAGCGTTCCACGGTGCGCTGCGAGACGCCGAGTTCGGCTGCGGCAGCCCTGGTCCCCCGCAGGCTCCGGACCAGGAACCGCACCCGGGCGGGCGCGGACTTGGGCAACGGCCGTGTGAAACGGCCGGAGTCGGCCCGGTCGAGCCCGTCCTCGAAGGCACCCATCAGTTCTTCCCGCTCCGATCGTCGCTGCTACTCGTCGCCGGACGGCGCGTCCGGCCCCTTGATGTGGCGGGCCGGGTTGTGCCCCTCGTCGAGCATCTGTACCGCCCACAACAGCGGCTGTGTTCCCTCGTGTTTGACCATGCCGGGCGAGACCCCGACGCGGAAGCCGCCCGGCAGCGGCTTGCCGTCGTCGGTGAACGGCAGGAAGTCCAGCGGCCCCGGCCCGTCGGAGAGGTAGACGGCGCAGTCGGAGAGCACCGCGACGGGGAAGAGCCCGGCCTGCGCGAGCCGCGTCATCTTGCGGTGCATGTTGACGCGGGCGGAGGAGATCACCGCCGCCCGGATGTCGGGCCGCCAGGTGGGGCGTTCCAGCGCCGGCCAGCGCTCCCCCGGACGGTAGCCCGCGCCCTGGGGGCGTTCGCGGAGTTTGCCGATCCCGCCCTTGACCGTGGCCTTCACCGCCGAGAGGACGGCGAGTTGCGCGGGGTCGCCGCCCCGGTGGTCCGCCATCGCGGCGAGGTACTCGGCCGGTGACATCCCGGCCCGCACGCCGAGCTGTTCCATGGTGTGCAGGTAGGCGTCGCGCAGCCGGGTGTACCAGGCGTCGAGGTAGGCGCCGTGGTCGAGCCGCAGATGGGCTTCGACCGGCGCCACGCTGTGGCCCAGTTCCCGGGCGTAGGCGACGGTCGGGGTGGCGTACCAGGCCGGGCCCTCCGGGCGTCCCCCGTGCGGGGTGAACGGGTTGGGCAGTCGCTCGTCGAACGGGATGTGGGAGAGGTCCACCAGCCAGCTGCCGGGGATTCCCGGGTCGAACTCCGGCGCTGTGACGTGCACCGCCTCGCCGAGGCCGACGTTCAGCCGGTTGGCAGCGGCGGCGAACGCCATGTTGACGTCGATCCCCACGGCGTGGCTGCGGGCGCACTCCGCGTCGGTGAGCGATTCCGGGTCACGCGCCCACGCGAAGGCCTCCTCGTCGAGTTGTTCCGTGGGCCCCCGCAGATGCCCGCGGGGGTGGCGCCCGGCCAGGACCGGGTGCTCGTCGGGGGCCTCGGGCGGCGCGGGGTCGACCGGCTCGGTGAGCGCCCCGGGGTTGGGGCCCGACACCCAGGCACCGGTGGCGGTGTCCCGTACCGGCCGGGTCGGGGGGCGCAGCGCCGTCATCAGCTCCAACCCGCAGACGGCCGCCGAACCACGGGGCGTGAGCACGCGGTTGGCGTAGTCGCCCAGAGCACGGGCCAGTTCGGGCGGCGGCATGGCCTCGGCGTTCGCCCAGGCCCGCGCGTCCAGCGCTCCCCACGGCAGCACCGCCAGCTGGACGCACTGCCGACGCCCTTCGTGGACGGGCCGGTAGACGCGGGTCCATGGGCCGAAACCGCGACGGGTCAGCCGCCACTTCGCGGCGGCGAGGGCGCGGGGCACGGGGTGGTCCTCCGGCAGGCGCAGTGTGCGCCGGTCCTCCAGCGTCGGCGGCAGCCCGACCCGCTCGGCGGCGGACGCGGTGAGGACGAGCAGCGGGTCGGCGTCGTGCCCGTGGCGGTGGAGGCGGGGCGCTCCGAGCCGCACCCCGTGCAGGGCCCACTCCACCACGCCGGGGATGTCGGTGGCCGGGCAGTCCAGGACGAGGCCGCCCACGCCGTAGGCGATGCCGTCGCCGTCCAGGACGGCCAGCGGGCCGTCGGGGAACCCGTCCTCGGTGGGCGCCGGTCTCCGCGCCGCGCGGGCGGTGGCGGCACGGCGGGCAGTGGCGGGACGGCGGGCGGTGGTGGGACGGCGGGCGGTGCGGCCGGAGACGGACGCGGCTCGGGCCGGTTCGGCGCTGGCGTCACCGGGGTTGTCGCCACCGTCGTCAGCAGGGGCGTCGAGCTCGGCACCGGGCGTCGGGGGCGCCGCTTCCGGGGAGCCGGAGGACGGCGTGGTGCCGGGAGTGTCCGGGCGGGGAGGGGTGTCGGCGGGTACCGGCGCGTCCACGGCGACCGCGCCCGTCGGGGGCGCTGTCGGCAGGCGTTCGGCCATGCCCTCCAGCAGGCGGCGGTAGGCGGCGCGGGTCTCCCCACGCGGTTCGCTGCGGCCCGACTCCCAGCCGGCCACGGTGGACCGGGCGACCCCAAGCGCGTCGGCGACCTCGGAGCGCGCCAATCCGTAGTCGGTGCGCAGCCGTTCGCGTTCGGCGGGCGGCGGCAGGTCGTCGCGCCGTGGCCCCCGTCCGAGCAGCGCCTCCACCGGATCGGTCTTCCCCGGCATCGACGACCCCCTTCGTGGCAGCACCGCAATCGGACAACCGACACCGTATGTGACGCGGCGCGCAGCCCCGACACGACCCGCCCCGGGCTGCCGTCAGGAGGGACGGCGGGCGAGCACCAGCCGCGCCCGGGGCGCGCCGCCGGGCAGCGTGCCGAGCCGGGTGAGCGGTGCGAGCTCCGTGCGGAATCCGGCGCGTTCCAGATCCCGGAGCACCTCGGGCAACCGGAACGTGCGGTAGTACATGACGAATTCGGGACGGCGGAGCAGGTTGCGCAGCCGCATGGCCCCGTCGAAGGCCCAGACCGTCCAGTAGGCGGCCGACCCGACGGGCGGCGGGGCGGGCACCGGGAACGCGAACAGCCCACCGGGGCGCAGCGAGCGGTACACACCCCCGAAGAGCGCGGGGCGTTCGGCGGGCCGGAAGTGGCCGAACGCGCCGAAGCTCACCGCCAGATCGAACGCGCCCACGAACGGGAGCGCCAGGGCGTCGGCCCGCACCCACCGCGGCACGGGGGCGCCGGTTTCCTCCCGGCCCCGGCCATTCGCCGACGCGGAGCCGTCGCGGTCGAAGTTCTCGCGGGCGACGGCGAGCATGCCCGCGCTGAAGTCGACGCCGACCGCGCGCTCCGCGCAGTGCCGGGCCAGCAGCGCCGTGCCCGCCCCGGTGCCGCAGCAGACATCGAGCCCGGCCCGGAACGGACCGAGCGGGCGCAGCTCCTCCCCCACGGCCGCCACCACGTGGTCGGGCGTCCGGAAGGGCGTGTGGTCGAACTTCGGCGCGAGCAGGTCGTAGCCACGCTCGGTGGAGGACATCGCCTGGACGGCGAGTTCGCGCAGGCCGGGTCCCTGGGGAGAGAACATCGCGCCCACGGTATCGGGCAGGCGGGCCCCACGCGGCACTACCGGCTGGTAGGAAGGAGGGTGCCCCCGGCGTCATCCCTGTGAGGAACAGATGGACCACTCCGCCCGGACCGAACACTCCGCCCGGCTGCTGGCGGGTCTGCTGGCCACCGCCGGCGCCCTGCACGCCGTGGCTCCCGCGCCGTTCGACTCCATCGTCCCCCGCTCGCTCCCCGGGAGCCCGCGCGCCTGGACGCTGGCCAGCGGGGTCGCGGAGCTGGCGGTCGCGGCGGCGGTGGCACACCCGCGGACCCGCCGGGCCGGCGGGTGGGCCGCGGCGGGACTGTTCGCCGCCGTCTTCCCCGCCAACGTCAAGATGGCCTACGACTGGCGCCACCGCTCGGCGGGCCACCGCGCCGTGGCCTACGGCAGGCTGCCGCTGCAGGTACCGCTGGTGGTGTGGGCGGCCTCGGTCGCGCGGCAGGCGCCACCCCGCCGGGGCTGAGCCGGCGGTTCCCCGCGCGAGGGACCCCACCCGTCGGCGGCGGGCCCGCCGTGGCGGAAACGGGCCCTCGACGGGTACCCCTACTGGCCGGTTAACATGGCTCTCGCCATGGGGAACGCACCTGAGATCCGCAGTTTCGTCGCCGTCGGTGACTCCTTCACCGAGGGCATGTCCGACCTGATGCCGGACGGCAGCTACCGGGGCTGGGCCGACGTGCTCGCCACGCGGCTGGCCGCCCGTGCCGGGGGCGACTTCCGCTACGCCAATCTCGCCGTGCGCGGCAAGCTGATCGGGCAGATCGCCGAGGAGCAGGTGGCGACGGCGGCGGCCATGGGCGCCGACCTCGTGACGCTGGTCGGCGGCCTGAACGACGTGCTGCGTCCCGGCTGCGACGTGGACCGGGTCTGCGAGCTGCTGGAGAAGGCGGTCTCCACCCTGGCGCCGTCGTGCCGGACGCTGGTGCTGATGCGGACCCCGGGCCGCCAGGGCCCGGTCCTGGACCGTTACCGGCCGCGCATGGAAGAGCTGTTCGCACACATCGACGCCGTCGCCGAACGGCACGGCGCCCTGGTCGTGGACCTCTACGGCGCCCGCTCGCTGGCGGATCGGCGGATGTGGGCGGACGACCGGCTGCATCTGACCGCCGAGGCGCACAGCCTGGTGGCGGAGGCGGTGTGGCAGCGCCTGGGGCTGCCCGCCGAGGCGGAGTGGGAGGTACCGCCGCCGCCGGTGCCGCCCGCCCGCTGGGGGGCCCGGCGCACCGCCGATCTGCGGTTCGCGCGTGTCCATCTCCTGCCGTGGCTGGGGAGGCGGCTGACGGGACGGTCCTCGGGCGACGGAAGGGTCGGCGCCCAGGTGGACCCCGCGCTCGGCACGGCCTTCTGGATCGGCCCGGGCGCCGCCGGCGGCGCGGACGTCGCCAGCTGGCAGCGGCTACCCGACGCGGCGGACGGCGCCGAGGGTCCCGAGGGCCCCGGAACCGCCTGACCCGCGCACGAGCCCCAGGCGGTGGTCAGCGGGCGTCGAGCGCGGCCAGCTGCCCGGCCAGCTTGTCGACCGACTGGAACGTCGCGCCCAGCAGCGCCACATGCTTCCAGCGCAGCACCCCGTCGGGGCCGATCAGGAAGACGGCACGGCGCAGTCCCATACCGGGCATGGCGATACCGAACGCCCGGGTGACGGCACGATCGGTGTCGGCCAGCAGCGGCATCCGCAGGTCGAACTTGCGCGCGAACCCCTCATGGCTGTCGACGCCCTGGGGGCTGATGCCCCACACCTCGGCGCCGAGATCGGTGAACGACTCCAGCCCGCTGGAGTACGAGCACAGCTGCTTGGTGCAGACGGAGGTGTTGTCCCCCGGGTAGAAGGCGAGCACCAGCGACTTCCCCCGCTGCTGGGAGAGCGTGTAGTCACCGCGTTCGAAGCCGTCCCCGCGGAGCACACCCCCGGGGAGGCTGAAGTCCTCGACGGTGTCGCCGACGCGCGGTGATGCTGCCACAGTTGTCTCCCTGCTGGACGGATGCGGGCCGCTCTGCGGTCCCGCCCGGCTGGTCGGCCGGTGTGGCCCGTGAACGCACTCGACGGTGGTTCGGTTCCGGACCCCGGCCGGATTGCCCGAACCACGGCCGGATGTCCCTTCCCCGCGCGCCCGGTCACGGCCCGCCTCCGCGCGGCGCGAGTGACGTGCTCTCACCCGGGCCCACGAGACACCACCCACGACACACCACCGGCCCCGGACACCGGCCCGAGGGCCGGCGGCGGGGCCGGTAGGTGACGGTGAGCGGTCAGCGCTCCCAGCGTCCGTCGACCCGGCGGGGCAGTCCCAGCGGGTTGTCGTCGCGGAGCGCGGGCGGCAGCAGCGCGGCGGGGGTGGACTGGTGGACCACCGGGCGCAGCCAGCGGCCGATGGCCGAGGCGCCCACGGAGGTGTAGGCGGAGGTCGCCGCCGGGTAGGGGCCGCCGTGGTGCTGGGCGGTGGTGACGGCGACGCCGGTCGGCCAGCCGTTGACGAGCAGCCGGCCCGCCAGCGGGGTCAGCGCGGCCAGCAGTTCGGCGGCGTGCCCGGTCTCCTCGGCCGCCTCCTCGGCGCCGATGTGGACGGTGGCGGTGAGGCTGCCGGTCAGCGAAGCCAGTGCCCGTTCGACGTCGGCGGTGTCGCGGTAGCGGGCGACGACGGTCAGCGGGCCGAAGCACTCCTCCAGCAGGGATTCGTGGCTCTCCTCGGCCAGCCGTGCGGCGGGCACCGTGACGAAGCCGGGCACCACCGCGCGGCCCTCGCCCGCGCCGGCGGCGACGGGGACGGTGACCTCGGGGAGCGCGCCGCGTGCGGTGACCCCGGCCAGGAACGCGTCCCGGATCCGGTCGTCGAGGAGCACGCCCTCGGCGGCGGCGCCGAGCGCCGTGGTCAGCGCGGTCAGCACCGCGTCACCGGCCTCGCCCTCGGGCAGCAGGACCAGTCCGGGCTTGACGCAGAACTGCCCGGTGCCCAGGGTGACGGAGCCGGCGAGTCCGGTGCCGATCTCCTCGGGGCGTTCGGTGGCGGCGGCCTCGGTGATGATCAGCGGGTTGAGGCTGCCCAGTTCGCCGTGGAAGGGGATGGGCACGGGGCGTGCGGCGGCCCGGTCGAAGAGCGCGCGCCCGCCGCGCACGGAACCGGTGAACCCGGCGGCGGTGACCAGCGGGTGGTCCACCAGTGCCACGCCGGCGTCGAAGCCGTGCACCACGGTGACGACGTCCTCGCTCAGACCGACGGAGGCCGCGGCGCGGCGCAGCGCGGTGGCGCACAGCTGGGAGGTGGCCGGGTGGGCGGGGTGGGCCTTGACGACGACGGGGCAGCCGGCGGCGAGCGCGCTGGCGGTGTCTCCGCCGGGCACGGAGAAGGCCAGGGGGAAGTTGGACGCGGCGTACACGGCAACGACGCCCAGCGGCACCCGGTAGCGGCGCAGGTCGGGCCGGGGCGGGGTGAGCGCGGGGTCGGCGTGGTCGATGGCGACGTCCAGGTAGCCGCCGTCCTCGACCTCGGCGGCGAAGGCCTCGAACTGGCCGGTGGTGCGGCCCAGTTCTCCGGTGAGGCGGGGCACGCCGAGGGCGGTCTCGCTGTCGGCGGTTCGGATGATCTCGGCGGCGTCGGCGTTCAGTTCGCGGGCGGCCGCTCGCAGCAGCGCGGCGCGGGTCGCCGGGTCGGCGAGGGAGGCCCGGGTCTCGTG
>NZ_BHZI01000100.1 GCF_004305975.1 Streptomyces otsuchiensis | reverse complement strand
GGAGGGGGGTGTGCGCCGCGGCCGGGGTCGGCTCGGCGGAGGCTGCGGGGCTGGTGAGCAGCAGGGGAGTGGCCAGCGCGGTGGCGAGCAGGGCGGCCAGTGCGCCGTGCCGTCGGCCGTGCGGTCGTCGCGGTCCTCTCACGGAGCGGGGTCCTTCCGGTGCGGTCGGTAGTGACTGCGGAAGCTACCCCCGTCCAGGGGGCGTGCGACGCTGTCGACGCGCCCCCTGGCGCCGGATGGCCGAACGCCACGCTGATGACGCGCCAATATGATCACCCGATCGGTCGGGTCGGGCCGCTCACTCGCGCGGAGCAGCGCCGGGATGGTCGGGGTCGCCGGGGCCGATGGCCGCCTGAGGTCAGCGGCCTCCGCGCCTGGCTCCGCCGCCGGAGCCACGCGCACCGCCGGAGCCTCCGGAGCCGCCCGAGCCCGCCTTGGCCTCACGGGCGGCCTGCTTCAGCTGCTGCTTGTGTTCGCGGACGCGGGAGAGCGTCTCCGGCCCGGTGATGTCGGCCGCCGACCGGTAGGCGTCCGGTTCGCCGTAGACCCCGGCCGCCTCGCGCCATCCTTCGGGCCGGACCCCGAGCCGCTTGCCCAGCAGGGCGACGAAGATCCTGGCCTTCTGCTCCCCGTAGCCGGGGAGCTTCTTGAGCCGGCTCAGCAGCTCGGCGCCGTCCTTCGCGGTGGTCCACACGGCGGCCGGGTCGCCGTCGTAGTGGTCCACCAGGTACTGGCACAGCTGCTGGATGCGCTTGGCCATCGAGCCG
Organism: Streptomyces otsuchiensis; assembly: GCF_004305975.1. Classification (GTDB taxonomy): domain Bacteria; phylum Actinomycetota; class Actinomycetes; order Streptomycetales; family Streptomycetaceae; genus Streptomyces; species Streptomyces otsuchiensis. Next base: position 18,541 of record NZ_BHZI01000100.1, on the reverse strand, counting down.
GGGTAGCGGTGGATCGCCGGCTTCCGGGCGCAGAGGTCCGCGAACTCCTCGGGGTCCGCGGCGGCGATGGCGTGCGCGTCCAGGTCGTCCCCGCCGAGCCGCTGCAACAGCGTCCAGGGGCCGGTGAACGCCCATTCCATCGGGACCTGCTGGTCGAGGAGCATCCCGGTCAGGGCCGCCAGCGGGCTGCGGCCGAGCAGCGCGTCGGCCTCCGGGTGCTGGGCGATCCGCACGGTGGTGTCCATGGCCACCATGATGTCCCCGGCGTCCCGCCCACGCACCCGGGCTCGCCGGCCGGGCCGTTGACCGGCGCTGCGTCGCTCAGCGCAGCGGAACGGGCACGGCCACGCGGCGACCCACGGTGCGGGCTGGTGCGACCGAGAGTCACGGATGCGTCGCGTTCCGCCCGCCGACCGGCCACCGTTCGGGGGCGGGGCCCGGCCGCGCGCCGCTCAACCGCCGGTCGGAAGCCGGGCGTCGAGCAGCCCCCGCCGGGACAGGTCGGCCCGGAGCGCCTCGGGCACCGGAGCCTCGAACAGCGCCACGTTCTCCCGTACTTCACGCGCGGAGCGCATTCCCGCGCCCCACCCTGGCGAGCGCCGGGTGGCGCAGCGGGAACGCCAGCGCCGCCTGGGGCGGACTCGGCACGGGGACGGTCGTGCAGGGCGTCGCCGAGGCGTCGTTCGGAGAGGCCGACGCCGTAGTGCGGCGCGGTGTCGAAGGAGCGGATCCCGTGTTCCCAGGCGGAGTTGACCGACTCGGCCGCGGTGTCGTCGTCCAGTGGGGCGAAGAGGCCGCCCAGCGGTCCGCCGCCGAAGCCCAGGCGGGTGACGGGGCCCGCGTGGTGCCGAGTCGCTGTGTCTCCATGCGGTGCGGTCCTCTCGTCGGGCGCGGGCGCGGGTGTTGCCTTGGGCGTTGGCTCCGGGCGGGCGCCGGGTCGGCGGGGTGCTCCAGCGTCGGGTCCCGGAGTGGGCGCGGGGCAACGCTGTTTCCGGCAGTGGCGCGGTGCGGGGGCCGGGATCGGGCGGGTGTGCGGGGGGTCTGGGAGACGCGGCGCACCGCTGCTAGATTGGTCTACACCACTCGGTTCCCACTAGATCGGCAGGTCCACCGTGGAAGTTGTGATCGTCCCGGACGCGGACGCCGCCGGCGAGCTGATCGCGGGGGCGATGGCGGGGCTGCTGGCCCGCCGCCCCGACGCGCTCCTCGGCGTGGCGACCGGTTCCACGCCGCTGCCGGTCTACCGCGCGCTGGCCGCCCGGGTGCGCGCCGGTGGGGTGGACGTCTCCCGCGCCCGCGTCTGCCAACTCGACGAGTACGTCGGCCTGCCCGCCGGGCATCCGGAGTCCTACCGGTCCACGGTGCTGCGCGAGGTGGTGGCGCCACTGGGGCTCACGGAGGAGTCGTTCCTCGGCCCGGACGGTGAGGCCGACGACCTGCCGGCCGCCTGTGCCGACTACGACCGCGCGCTGGCCGAGGCCGGCGGGGTCGACCTGCAACTGCTCGGGATCGGCAGCGACGGGCACATCGGCTTCAACGAGCCGTGCTCCTCCCTCGCCTCCCGCACTCGGATCAAGACCCTCACCCGCCGCACCCGCGAGGACAACTCGCGGTTCTTCGGCAGTGTGGACGAGGTCCCCCAGCACGTCATCACCCAGGGCATCGGCACCATTCTCGACGCGCGCCACGTCGTGCTGCTGGCCACCGGTGCCGGCAAGGCGGAGGCGGTGGCACTCGCGGTGGAGGGGCCGCTCGCCGCGTCCGTGCCCGCCTCCGCGCTCCAGTTGCACCCGCACGCCACCGTGGTGGTGGACGAGGCCGCGGCCGCCGGTCTCGCCCGCGCCGACTACTTCCGCGACACCTACGCGGCCAAGCCGAAGTGGCAGGGCCTGTAGGGATCGCGACGACGGGCCGGGATCGCGACGACGGGCCGGCGCCCGGGCCCGCCGTCCGGCGCCCGGCCCCGCGCCCGGGGACCGTCGCCCGGGCACGTGCTCGTGGTGCTCAGCGCCGCAGGGCGCGCTCCAGGTCGGCCTTGCGCATCGTCGAGCGCCCCTTGACGTCGCGTCGCCGGGCCTCGGCGTACAGCTGGTCGTAGGTGCGTCCGCCGGGGCCGCTGTGCGACCGCTTGCCGCCGCGCCGGGAGGCGGACATGTCGTCCACCGAGGTGCGGCTGGCGGTGCGGCTCTCGCCTGCCTGTGCGCGCTCCTTGTTGACCGTGCGCGCCGCGATCTCCTTGGCGCGCTCGGGTGGCGTGCCGCGCCGCTCCACGCTCTCCTTGACGTGCTCGTACTGCCGCTCCCGTTTGGGCGAGGAACCGCTGGGCATGGGGTCTCCTCTGTCGTGGGTTCCGTGGTGCCGTCCTGGTTTCAGGCTAGCCAGACCCGGCAAAACCACCAACATGGCACAAATCGGATACACGATGATGACCGAGCAGGCCGGTCCGCGTGAGCTCGTCGACCATGTGGTCGCGGCCGAGCGTGCCGGCTTCGACTTCTCCGTCACCTCCGACCACTACTTCCCCTGGCTCCGCTCGCAGGGGCACGCGCCCTACGCGTGGAGCGTGCTGGGCGCCGCCGCGCAGGCCACCGAACGCATCCCCCTGATGACCTACGTGACCTGCCCGACGGTCCGGTACCACCCGGCCGTGATCGCCCAGAAGGCCGCCACCACCCAACTGCTGTCCGGCGGCCGGTTCCGGCTCGGCCTCGGCTCCGGCGAGAACCTCAACGAGCATGTCGTCGGCGCCGGTTGGCCCGCGCCCCGGACCCGGCTGGAGATGCTGGCCGAGGCCGTGGAGATCATCCGTGCGCTCTTCGGCGGCGGCGACGTCACCCACCACGGGGAGCACTTCGACGTCGAGAACGCCCGGCTGTGGGACCTTCCGGAGCAGGCCCCGCCCATCGGGGTGGCCGTCTCCGGACCGGTCTCCTGCGGCGTCGCCGGCGAACTGGCCGACCTCGTGATCGCCACCGAACCCCGTGCCGATCTGCTCGCCGAGTTCGACCGGCACGGGGGCACCGGCAAACCCCGCGTCGGCCAGCTCCAGGTCTGCTACGACCCGGACCGGGCGGCGGCCGTCGACCGCGCGTACGAGATGGCCCGCTGGTCCCTCGGCGCCTGGCCGGTCAACTCCGAACTGCGCGGCCCGGCGGGCTTCGACGCCGCGGCCGCCCCGATCACCCACGAGCAGGTCGCCGAGGCCATCCCCTGCGGTGACGACGTCAGACTGTTCACCGACGCCGTCCAGGCCTACGTGGACGCCGGGTTCACCGAGATCGCGCTCGTCCAGGTCGGCGGAGACCACCAACTGCCCTTCCTGGAATGGGCGAACCGCACCCTGCTGCCCGAACTGCGGAAACTGTGAGGCTCTCTGTGCCGGACGAATCCCCCGACCGCCGCTCACCGGAAGCGGACGACTCGGCGACCTACGCCGCCGTCCTCGATGTCGACGGGACCCTCGTCGACACCAACTACCTTCACTGCGCGGCATGGTGGGAGGCGTTCCGGCAGGTCGGCCACCACATCCCGATGCGGGAGATCCACCACGCGCTCGGCCTCCCCGGCGGCGAGCTGATCGCCCATCTGCTGGGCGAGGACCGCGACCCGGACCGTGACGAGGTGCTGAGGGCCTCCCACAAGACCCTGTACGGAACGTACTTCAGCCGCCTGCTGCCCCTGCCCGGAGCGGCCGACCTCCTGCGTGAACTCGCTGCCGGTGGCTGGCACGTCGTCCTCGCCACCTCCGCCGACGGCGAGGAACTCGACGCGCTGCGGCGCGCGATCGACGCCGACGACGCCATCCACTCCACCGCCAGCTCCGACGACGTGAGCGAGGGCAAACCCGCGCCGGAACCGGTCCACCGTGCCCGTGAACTCGCCGCCGGGACGCCACCGGAGCGCACCGTCTTCGTCGGCGACTCCGTCTGGGACATGCGCGCGGCCACCCGCGCCGGGGCGACCGCCGTCGGACTGACCTGTGGAGGCATCTCCGAGGCCGACCTCCGCGAGGCCGGCGCCACCGAGATCCACCGCGATCCGCGCGCGCTGCTCGACGCGCTGCACGAGAGCGCCTTCGCACGGGTGCGCCCCGGCGCCGTCGACGGCTGACCGGCGTTTGTCCCGGCCGCCCGGGGGAAGCGGCGACTTCCGGCGACCGTTGCCGGCGGCGCGCCCCGCCGACGGTGGCGGCGGCGGTGCCGAGCAGACTGGGCAGGGGCCGGCCGGACGACCGCCGGCCGGGCGACGGAGAGGAAGACCGCGGTGAGCGCTGCACGACGCATGGTGGTGATCGGGGGCGACGCCGCCGGCATGTCCGCGGCCGCCCAGGCCCGGCGGCTGTCCTCCGCCGACGAACTGGACATCGTCGCGTTCGAACGCGGCGCCTTCACCTCCTACTCCGCCTGCGGCATCCCCTACTGGGTCGCCGGCGACGTCGGTGACCGCGAACAGCTGATCGCCCGCGACCCCGACGAGCACCGCCGGCGCGGTATCGACGTCCGGACCCACACCGAGATCACCCGGATCGACACCGACGGCCGCCGCGTCCTCGCCCGCGCACGGGACGGGCGGGAGGAGTGGCACGGCTACGACGACCTGGTGATCGCGACCGGCGCCGTCCCGCTGCGCCCGCCGCTGCCCGGCATCGACGCCGAGGGCGTGCACGGAGTGCAGAACCTCACCGACGGCGCCGCCCTGATCGACGCCCTCGACCGGCTCGGCGCCCCCGCGCCCGCCCCGGGCGACGGCGACAGCTGCCCGGTCGGTGACGCCCGCGCGCCCGGCGACACGCGCACGGCCGACGACGCCCGCACAGCCGGCCGGCGCGGCGGCGGCCCGCTGCGCGCGGTCGTCGTCGGGGCCGGCTACATCGGGATCGAGATGGCCGAGGCCATGATCCGGCGCGGCTTCACCGTGACCGTCGTCGACCAGGCCGCCGAACCGATGACTACCCTCGACCCCGACATGGGCGCCCTGGTCCGCGAGGCCATGAACGGCATGGGTATCGAGACGGTGATGGGCGACCCCGTCACCGAGATCGAGACCGGTGACGACGGAGCGGTCCGCGCCGTCCGCACCGAGAACGGACGCCATCCGGCCGACCTGGTCGTCCTCGGCCTCGGCACCCGGCCGCAGACCGAGCTGGCCGAGGCCGCCGGGCTGCCGCTCGGGCCGTCGGGCGGGCTGCTGACCGACCGCGCCATGCGGGTGCGCGGGCACCGCCATGTGTGGGCCGGCGGGGACTGCGTCGAGGTCGAGCACCGGCTGACCGGGGACACCCGGCACATCCCGCTCGGCACCCACGCCAACAAGCACGGACAGGTCATCGGCGCCAACATCGCCGGGGACTACGCCACCTTCCCCGGCGTCGTCGGCACCGCCGTCAGCAAGGTCTGCGACCTGGAGATCGCCCGCACCGGGCTGCTGGAACGGGAAGCCACCGCCGCCGGCCTCCAGTTCGTCACCGTCACCGTGGAGGCCACCAGCCGCGCCGGCTACTACCCGGGCGCGGAACCGATGCGGGTCAAGCTGCTCGCCGAGCGGATCACCGGGCGGCTGCTCGGAGCGCAGATCGTGGGCCGCGAGGTCGCCGCGAAGCGGGTCGACACGGTCGCCGTCGCGCTCACCGCCGGGATGACCGCGGCCGACCTGACCATGCTCGACCTCGGCTACGCCCCGCCGTTCTCACCGGTCTGGGACCCGGTGCAGGTCGCCGCCCGCAAGGCCGCGGCGGCGGTGCGCGCCGAAGGCTGACGGCACCGGCGCCCGCTGCCGGCGGCCCTCATCCGGAGGCGCCGGGCAGTGGCGCGCCGGAGGCGATCCAGCCGGGCAGATCGCCGGTGACCCGCTCCCCGTCCTCCGCGGCATCCGGGCCGATCGCCCCGAGGTCCAGCCGGTACACCGACGCGCGGTCCACACCGTGCCGCCGCATCAACAGCCCGCCTCCGCCGCTGTCGTCCCCCACCAGCACCCACCCGGGCGCGTACCCGGTCACCGCGTGGGTGGTGTTCCGCTCCGCGATCAGATGGGGGCCGTACAACTGGACGCCACCCGGCAGCCGGACCCCGGGCCCACGTCGCCACAGCCGGGCGACCGCCGGGTTCGGCCCGTCACCGAGGCCCTCGGCCCGGGCCACCGACACGGTCAGGAAGCCGACGAAGGTGTCGGCGAACGGGTCGAGCCGGCCGTCGATGCCGTCCGCGCGCAGCACCGGGCACTCCCCGCTCGCCCGCCGGGCGGTCAGGTCGAAGAGGAAGCGGTCGCCGTCCGGTTCAGCGGCGAAGGGCAGCAGGCCGTCGCCGGGCGGACCGCCGGCGGCCACCGCCTGCGCCGTCACCGCCTCCGGGGTGTCCAGCGCGCCGGGCGGCGCCACGCACGCCAGCTCCGCGCCCGCGACCGTGCCGCCGCCGAACGCCACCAGCCACCAGCGGTAGGACGGCGGCAGCGGGCCGAGCAGCGCCTCGGCCGCGTCGATCCACGCGCCGGGCGCGCCGCCCGCCGGTCCCGTCCGCACCGACGGCGCCCACCCGGTCAGCTCGCGCAGCGGCTCCCGGTCGCACCACACCCCGTCGCTCATGCCGGTCAGGATGGCACGGCGGGACGACAGCGCCTCCGGCCCGTGGCGCTGACCTGTTGCAAGACCGTTTCCGTCCGCGTCCCTCGGATGTCAGTGCGGTCTGGCAGCATCTCGATCACCCGCCACCGAGCCTGGTGGGATCACGGGGGCGCACGCGGTACTTGGAGTGTCATGACGGTCCACGATCACCTTGTCCAATTCCACCGGCTGCCGGTCCGTGACTTCGGGGGACCCGAGGCGGACCACGCGGAGGTGGCCGACCACGGCGCCGTCGCCTGGCGGATCTCGGTGGAGCCCTACGGCGACGATCCGGAGGAGTTCACCGACGCGTTCCAGCGCTTCACCGAGGTCGTCGACCTGGCGCAGGTCCGGGCGCTGGTCATCGGCCAGTGGGGCGAGGCGTACGAGCAGGACTCCAGCCTGGTGGCCGAGCTGCTGGCCGGCGTCAAGGAGCGGCTGACCGCGCTCCGGGCGCTGTTCGTCGGCGACCTCGTGATGGAGGAGGCCGAGATCTCCTGGATCGAGCAGTCCGACCTCACCGTTCTCCTGGAGGCTTTCCCGCAGTTGGAGGAGCTCGGCATCCGGGGCGGCACCAAGCTCGCCCTGCGACCGGTCCGCCACGAGGCGCTGCGGTCCCTGACGATCGAGACCGGCGGGCTCCCGGGCGAGGTCACCCAGGCTGTGAGCGACAGCGACTTCCCGGCGCTGGAGAGCCTGACGCTCTGGCTCGGCCAGGAGAACTACGGCGGGACCACCACCCCCGAGCACCTCGCCGGCATCCTCTCGGGCACCCGGCTGCCCGCGCTGCGCCGGCTCGCCCTCCAGAACGCCGACGAGCAGGACGCCGTCGCCGTCGCCCTCGCCACGGCACCGGTGCTGCCCCGGCTCCTGAGCCTCGACCTGTCGCTGGGCGCCCTCACCGACACCGGCGCGCAGGCACTGCTCGACGGCCAGACCCTGGCCGGCCTGGAGGAGCTGAACCTCTCCTACCACTACCTCAGCGAGGAGATGGAGCGGCGCTTCGAGGCGGCGATGGAGGCCATCGGCGTCGAGGTCGACCTCTCCGACCGTCAGGAGCCCGAGGAGTACCGGGGCCAGATCTACCGCTACTCCGCCATCGGCGAGTGAGCCCGGCGCCCCGGCCCCGGCCGGGGCGCCCATCCGCAGTACCGGCACGGCGCCGGCAGGTGGGCGGTTCGCCCCGGGCGCCGGGCGTTTGGCCCCCGGGCGCCGGGCGGTTCGCCTGTCGGAGCGAGCTGGCAGCATCGTCGTCACCCGTCACCACGCCGTGTGGCACCGGGGGGAACACACCGCGCAGGGGAGCCGCATGTCCCACTACCACCACCTCACCGAGTTCCACGGGCTGCCCGTCCGTGAGTTCGGAGGCCCGGAGGCCGACCACACCGAGGTCACCGACCACGGTGCCGTCGCCTGGCGTCTGTCCGTCGAGCCGTACGGAGCCACCGAGGACTTCGGGAGCAGGTTCGCCCGGTTCCGCGAGACCGTGGAACTGGAGCGGACAAGCGCCCTGATCGTCGGCCAGTGGGACAAGAGCGGCGTGGATCCGAGCGAGGTCCTGCGACTGCTGGAGGAGAACCGCGACCGGCTGCCGTCACTTCGGGCGCTGTTCCTCGGCGAGATCGTCGCTGAGGAACAGGAGATCTCCTGGATCACCCAGAGCGATGTGACCTGCCTGCTCACGGCTTTTCCCCGGCTGACGGAGCTTCGGCTCCGCGGCGGCCACGGACTGGGGCTCCAGCCGGTCCGGCACGAGTCCCTGCGTCATCTCATCATCGAAACGGGCGGCCTCGGCGGCGATGTCGTCCGTGCTCTCGGCGCCTGCCAGCTGACCGCGCTGGAGCGGCTGGTCCTGTGGCTGGGCGAGGAGGAGTACGGCGCCACCGTCAACGCTGAGGACCTCACCGGCATCCTGGCGGGCACCCACCTCCCCGCGCTGCGCCATCTCGGCCTGCGGAACTCCGAGATACAGAACGAGATCGCCGAACGTGTCGCCGTCGCCCCGGTGGTGGCCCGCCTCACCACCCTCGACCTCTCCATGGGCGTGCTCGACGACTCCGGCGCCGCCGCGCTGCTGGAGGGCCAGTCCCTGGCGCACCTGCACGGCATCGACCTCTCGTACCACTTCCTCTCCGAGGAGATGGCCGAGCGGTTCGCCACCGCGATGGCCGCCGTGGGCGTCGCGGCCGACCTCTCGGAGCCGCAGGACGGCGAGGAGTGCGCCTGCGACGTGGACGGCGCCGAGGAGTGCGACTGCGCCGAGTTCCGCTACCCGGCGGTCGGCGAATGATCCGCTGCACGGTCGTCGGCAACCCCGAGAACCGCAGGGTCGCGCTGTTCGCCGCCGCCGTCCGCGCGGCCGGACTCCCCGCACCCCGGGTCCTGCCGTGGCTGGAGGTGCTCCGCACCCTCCGGGACGGCGGCCCCGGCGCACTGCCCCGCTTCCGCCCCGGTGAGATCGTCCGGCTGGACTCCCCGGGGGAGAACGACGAGGTCGGCGTCCTGCTGCGTGACGTCGAGGACCAGACCAGGGTGGAGGGCGGCGCGCTCTGGTACGCCCGCTTCACCGGCGCCGTCCGGGCGCTCACCGGCCGGGCGCTGGCCGACGGCGCCCGGCTGCTGGACGATCCGGACGAGCTGGCCGTGCTCTTCGACAAGCGGCTGTGCCACGGGGTGCTGAGCGGCGCGGGGGTGCCGGTGCCCCGCTCCCCGACGTCCGGCCCCGGCGCTCCGCCGGTCCGCGGCTGGGACGATGTCCGTGCCGCCGGACTGGGCAGGTTCTTCGTGAAGCCCGCACACGGCTCGTCCGCCTCGGGCGTGCTCGCCGTACAGACCGGCGCCGGCGGCCGGGTCCGCGCGGTGACCTCGGTCGAACGCGACGGCCAGGGCCACATGTACAACTCCCTCCGGGTGCGCGCCTACGACACCGAGACCGAGGTGGCCGCGCTCGTCGACGCGCTGGCGCCCGACGGCCTGCACCTGGAGAGCTGGTGGCCCAAGGCCGCGCAGGGGAACCGTGCGATGGATCTGCGCGTGGTCGTCGTCGCGGGCCGCGCCACCCACGCGGTGGTCCGTGCCAGCCGTTCGCCGATGACCAACCTCCACCTCGGGGGCGTCCGCGGCGATCTGGCCGAGGCCCGCGAGGCGGCCGGCCCGATGTGGGAGACGGCGATGAGCGCCTGCGAGCGCGCCGCCGCCTGCTTCCCGGGGACGCTGTGCGTCGGCGTCGACCTGCTGCCGGGGACGGGCTGGCGCGGTGTCGCGGTCGGTGAGGTCAACGCCTTCGGTGATCTGCTGCCCCGGCTCACCGGGATGCCCGGCGGCGGCGCGGAGGGGCTGGACACCTATGGTGCCCAGGTCGCGGCCCTGCTGCGCGGCACGGCCCCCCGGGGCCGGGGTGCTGCCACCGCGCAGGCGGGAGCGCGCGAGCCGGCCGGTGCCGGGGACGCGTCGGGCGCGGTGCCCGTCGCGGGCGCCGTGCCCGACGCGGACGCCGTGGAATCGGTGCCCGCCTCGGGCTCCGTGCGCGCCCCGGGCTCCGGGGACATGGCGGGGCCGGTGGCGGAGGAGAGCGGCGTGCTGTGCGGTGTGCCGGGAGCGTGGCGAGGGAGCGGGACCGATGTCGAGAAGTGAGCACACCGTGTCGGCGGGATCCGAGCGCGCGCCGGTGCCGCCGGTCGCCGCGGTGGCGGGCGCCCCGGTGGCGGGCGCCCCGAGCGAGCCGGTGGACATGAACGCCGTGGTCGGCCGGGACGACATCCTGCTGGTCACCCTGGACACCCTCCGCTACGACGTGGCCGTGGAACTGGCCGCCGCCGGACGCATCCCGAACCTCGCACGCCATCTCCCCGGCGGCATGTGGGAGGAACGGCACGCCCCCGGAAGCTTCACCTACGCCTCCCACCAGGCGATCTTCGCGGGCTTCCTCCCGACACCGGCCCGGCCGGGCCCCCACCCGCGGCTGTTCGCCGCGCGGTTCGCGGGCAGCGAGTCCACCGCCTCACGCACCTTCGTCCACGACACCGCGGACATCGTCGGCGGGCTCGCCGCCCGCGGGTACCACACGGCGTGCGTCGGCGGCGTGGGCTTCTTCAACAAGCAGGCACCGCTGGGCTCGGTCCTGCCGGACCTCTTCGCGGAGAGCCACTGGGAGCCGTCCTTCGGTGTCGCCTCCCCGGAGTCGTTCGAGGCGCAGGTGGCCTGCGCCGAGGGCATCGTGGCGCGGCAGCCGGCCGGGCGGCGGCTGTTCCTCTTCGTCAACGTCGCCGCACTGCACCAGCCCAACTGGTTCCACTCCCCGGGCGCGACCAGCGACGCGGGCGACACCCGTGCCACCCACGCCGCGGCACTGGAGTACGTGGACCGGCACATCGGCCGGCTGTTCGCGGCGATGACCGCCCGCCGCCGCTGCTTCGCCATCGTCTGCTCCGACCACGGCACCGCCTACGGCGAGGACGGTCACGTCGGCCACCGCATCGGCCATCCGGTGGTGTGGACCGTGCCCTACTCCCACTTCTTCCTGCCGGGCCCGGCAGGCACCCCGCCCGCCGCCACCGAACCACCCGAGGCGCCATGAACTCCCCGACCACGCTGCGCCACGCGCCCAGCCCGTACCAGTCCTACGTCTACGCCTACCCGCACAAGACCGCCTACCGCCCACTGCCGGAACGGCCGGCGCTGCGCGAACTGTGGGCGGGTGAACCGCAGGACGCGCTCTCCCTCTACGCGCACATACCGTTCTGCGAGGTGCGCTGCGGTTTCTGCAACCTCTTCACCCGCATCGGCGCGCCCGAGGGTATGACCGGCGCGTACCTGGACGCCCTGGAGCGGCAGGCCACGGCGGTACGGGAGGTACTGGAGCCCGACGCCCGGTTCGCGACCGCCGCGTTCGGCGGCGGCACGCCGACGTTCCTGACGGCGGGTGAGCTGGAGCGGCTGTGCGACATCGCGGAGCAGCGGATGGGCGCCCGCCTCACCGACATCCCCCTGTCGGTGGAGACCTCCCCCGCGACGGCCACGGCCGACCGGATGGCGCTGCTCGCCGAGCGCGGCGCGACCCGGCTGAGCATCGGGGTACAGAGCTTCGTGGAGGCCGAGGCCCGGGCGGCGGTGCGGCCGCAGCGGCGTGCCGACGTCGAGGCGGCGCTCGGTCACATCCGCGACGCCCGGATACCGACCCTCAACATCGACCTCATCTACGGAATCGACGGCCAGACCGAGGACAGCTGGGACCTCTCGCTGGACGCCGCCCTGGGCTGGCGGCCCGAGGAGCTGTACCTCTACCCGCTGTACGTGCGCCCGGGCACCGGACTGGGCCGTCGCGGCCCGGACGGCGCGGGAAGCCCCGGCGAGGCCGCCGGCCCGGCCGACGCCACCGGCGACTCCCCGCACCCGGACTGGGACGAGCAGCGGCTGCGGCTCTACCGCCACGGCCGGGACCGGCTGCTGGCGGCCGGCTACCGGCAGGCGTCCATGCGCCAGTTCCGCCGCGCGGACGCCCCCGTGACCGGTGAGGACGACTACGCCTGCCAGACCGACGGCATGATCGGGCTGGGCTGTGGCGCCCGCTCCTACACCTCACGGCTCCACTACTCCTTCGGCTACGCGGTGGCCATGCCACAGATCCGGTCGATCATCGACGGCTATGTCGCGGCGCGGGACTTCGGCCACGCCGAGGTCGGGCGCTGGATGGACGCGGGCGAGGCACGCCGCCGTCATCTGCTGCAGTCGCTGCTCCAGGCCGACGGGATGCCGCTCGCCGACTACCGCGCGCGGTTCGGCACCGACGTCGGTGAGGACTTCCCGGCCGAGCTGGCACACCTGACGGAGCGCGGCTGGCTGGTGGCGGCGGACGGGCCGCACGAGGCCGCACCGGAGGCGGGCGGGTCCGGCGCCGCGCGGGCCGGTCGCCTGTTGCGGCTGTCGCCGGAGGGCCTGGCGCACTCCGACGCCATCGGGCCCCGGCTGTTCTCGCCCGCGGTGCGCGCCGCGATGGACAGTTACGAGCTGCGGTGACCGCCGCCGGACACCCGGGTGGGGGCCCGCGCTGGGTGACGATCGGGTCCGGCCCGCCCGCTGTGGAGCGGTCCGCCGCCTCCGCGCCCGGGGGATGCGCCGGCGGCGGCTGCGCCGCCCCGCCGACGGCCGCGCCGGACGCACCGCCGTCGGCCACCGGGGCCGCCGGTACCGGGGCCGCCGGTACCGGGGCCGCCGGTACGGGCGCGGCCGGTACGGGCATGGAGCTCACGGTGCTGTACCGGGGGCCGCTGGCCTCCTGCGACTACGACTGTCCCTACTGCCCCTTCGCGAAGCGACGCGACTCCACCGACCAACTGCGCGCCGACCGGACCGCCTTGGAGCGCTTCGCCGACTGGGCCGGGCAGCAGACCGGCGACCACCTGTCGCTGCTGTTCACCCCGTGGGGTGAGGGGCTGGTGCGCTCCTGGTACCGGCGCACGCTGACCGAGCTGTCGCGGCTGCCGCACATCCGCCGGGTGGCGATCCAGACCAACCTGAGCTGCCGGCCGGAGTGGCTGGCCGACGCCGACCTCGACACCCTCGCGCTCTGGTGCACCTTCCACCCCGGGCAGACGCCGTACGACCGGTTCGTCGCCAAGTGCCGGCGACTGTCCGAGCTGGGGGTGCGCCACAGCGTCGGTGTGGTGGGGCTGCCCGAACACCTGCCGGACGCCCGCCGGTTGCGGGCCGACCTGCCCGACCACGTCTATCTGTGGATCAACGCGGCCGAGGGACACCGCTACACCGACGCCGAGGCGGAGCAGTGGACGGAGCTGGACCCGCTGTTCCGCTACAGCCGCCACCCGCACACCAGCGCCGGACGGCCGTGCCGGACCGGCGAATCGGTGATCTCGGTCGACGGCGACGGCACGGTGCGACGCTGCCACTTCGTGCCGGAGCCGCTCGGCAACCTCTACGACGGCGGGTACCGGGCCGCGCTGCGGCCCCGCGCCTGCCCGTCGGCGGTGTGCGACTGCCACATCGGCTACGTCCACCTGGAGACGCTGCCGCTGTACGACGTGTTCGCGGGCGGGGTGCTGGAGCGGATCCCGGCCGACTGGTGACGGTGGGGCGGCAGCTGGTGGCGTGGTGCGTGGTGCCTGGCCTCCCCGTGCGTGGCCGGCGTCACCGGTCCGGTCACACGCCGGGGCGCGTGGTCCCCGTCTCCGGCGAGATCGGTGCTGTCGCTGTCGTCGGTGCTGTCGCCGTCGCTGTCGCCGTCGCTGTCTCCGGTACCGGTCCCGGGATCTCGACCCCTGCAGGTGCCGCCACGGCGGCCGGGGCGGGGGCGACCACCGCCGCGACGGGGGCCGAGCGTTCGGCGTCCCGGCTGGCCCGGCCCAGACCGCGGTGCCCGGACGCGGCGACGACCAGGCAGAGCAGCACCGTCGTCGTCGCCATCACCAGGGTGCCCCGGCTGCTGGTGCCGTCCGCCAGCCGCCCGCCGAGGGCGGCGCCCGCGGCCATGCCGACCGCGATTGAACTCGACATCCAGGCGAAGCCCTCGGTGAGCCGGCCGCGCGGCAGCAACCGCTCGATCAGCAGCGTTCCGGTGATCATCGCGGGCGCGATGGCCGCACCGCAGAGCAGCATGCACAACGCCATCAGCGGGGTGGCCGTCACCCATGGGAGGGGTAGTCCGGCCACGGCGAAGGCGCCCGCACAGCCGAGCAGTCGTGCGGGCAGCCCGATGCTCCAGGAGCGCACCGCGCCCCACGTCAGCCCGGCGATCAGGCTGCCGAGAGCGACCAGCGCGAGCAGTGGACCCGCGAATCCGGGGTTTCCGTTCTCCTCGGCGAACGCCAGGATCGCCACGTCGATCGCGCCGAAGAAGGTGCCCAGCAGGGCGAAAACCAGGAGCAGCAACGGCAGGCCGCGGGTGCGCAGCACACCGCGCGACCGCTGCCCGACCGCGTCAGCGGCCGGAGGCGGCGGTGCGGGGGCGGTCGCGACCAGGATCAGGGTTCCGGCGGTCAGCAGCACCAGGGCGCCGACCAGGCCGGCGGCGGGGAAGAGCGCCACCGCCAGGCTGGTGGCGAGCAGTGGCCCGACGACGAACACCGTCTCGTCGACCACCGACTCCAGCGCATAGGCGGAGGGAAGTCGCGGTGACGAGCCCACCAGCGCCACCCAGCGCGCCCGCACCAGCGACCCCACCGACAGTGAGGTCAGGCCGGTGACGATCGCGGCAGCGAGCAGCGTCCACAGCGGCTGCAGGGTGACGGCCGCCAGCACCAGGGCCGAGAGCCCCACGATCTGCCCGGCGAGCGACAGCAGCAGCACCGGCCGCTGGCCGCGCCGATCGGCCGCCCGCCCGAGCACGGGCGCGGCGACGGCCTGGCAGACGGTCATGAGCGCGGTCACCAGACCGGCCTGGGCGTAGGAGCCGGTCGTCGCCGAGACCATCAGCAGACAGCCGAGAATGCGCATGCCGTTGGGCAGCCGTCCCAGGAATCCGCCGACCACCGAACTGCGTGCCCCGGGCAACCGGAGCAGCTCCTGATACGTGCGCATATCCGCATGGTGGGGCACGGCACCCGGGACGGCCAGCGGTTTTCCCGGCCGCGCGACGTGATCTGCGGCACCGGTGCGCAGCGCCCACCGTGCGGTACCGCGCCCTGGGCGCCGCCGGGTCGCCGTCGCCGGTCGCTGTCGCTGGTTGGTGTCGCTGGTTGGTGGCGCTGGGCCGTGGCTGGTCGGAAGGGGAGTGGCCGCGCGGACGAGAGGTGCGGTACCTCAGGGGGAGGAGCCGAGCCGCCGGTGTTCCTAACGTCGGAGACATGACCACACTCATCGCCGACCCCCGGGTCACCGGCATCTCCGTCCGGGAGTGCGCCGAGCCGCTCGTCACACTGGACTGGATCGCGGGACCGGCGGCCGGACCGGCCCGCATGGTCCGCGAGGGGCTGGCCGGTCGCCTCGCGCTGGCGCGGCAACTGCTGCCCGAGGGGCTGCTGCTGCACCTGTCCGAGGGCTACCGGCCGGTGGCGGCACAGCGCGCGATCGTGAACTCGTACGCCGCGCGGCTGCGGGCCGCCCACCCTGGGCTGGACGGCGCCGACCTGGACCGGCTGACCAGCCGCTATGTGGCGCCCGTGGAGGTGGCTCCCCATGTGGCGGGCGCGGCGGTGGACATCACGCTCGCGGACCGCTTCGGACGTCCGCTGTGGATGGGGTGCGAGCTGGACGCCACTCCGGAGGAGAGCGACGGCGCCTGCTACTTCGACGCCGAGGCCATCGGAGAGGAGGCGCGCGCCAACCGTCGGCTGCTCGGCCGGGTCCTGACGGCGGCGGGCCTCGTTAACTACCCCACGGAGTGGTGGCACTGGAGCTACGGCGACCGGTACTGGGCCCATGTGACCGGGGCTGCTGCCGCCGTGTACGGCCCGGTGGCACCGTCCCTGGTGGCGGCGTGAGCGCCGCGCTCACGCGCTGTGCGGACCGTGACGGCCACGCCCCGTCGATACGGGGCACGGTCGTCGGCGCCGGGCCGAACGGCGCACCGCCGTGGTGGGAGGCCCTGCCCGTGGGGGAGCGCCTGCCCGAAGGACAGGCGCGCGGGGAGGCCGCCGGGCCACTGCGGCGCATCGACCTGGGCGCCGTCGCCGCCAACACCCGACTGCTGGCCGCCCGCGCCGACGGCGAGCTGATGGCGGTGGTCAAGGCCGACGGCTTCGGGCACGGCGCCACAGCCGTCGCCCGCACCGCGCTGGCCCACGGTGCGCGATCCCTGGGCGTCACCTCCGTCGAGGAGGGGCTGGCGCTACGGGACGCCGGGCTGCGCGCGCCCGTGCTCAGCTGGCTCAACCCGGTGCGTGCCGACTTCGACTCCGCGCTCCGGGCCCGGATTCAGCCGGCGGTCCCCGGAGAGGAACATCTCGCCGCCGTGGTCCGGGCAGCGGTACGCACCGGGTACGTCGCCCGGCTCCACCTGCATGCCGATGTCGGAATGTCCCGCGACGGCGCGTCGCCCCGGAGCTGGGGACGGCTGTGCCGCCTGGCCGCCGACGCCGAAGCGAACGGCCTGGTCCAGGTGGTAGGGGTGATGGGTCACCTC
Organism: Streptomyces otsuchiensis; assembly: GCF_004305975.1. Taxonomy (GTDB): domain Bacteria; phylum Actinomycetota; class Actinomycetes; order Streptomycetales; family Streptomycetaceae; genus Streptomyces; species Streptomyces otsuchiensis. The sequence continues at coordinate 1,871 of NZ_BHZI01000100.1, read as the reverse complement.
GGCTGTGCCGACCGCGCGGCCGACCCCTGCGACCGCGCTGCCCGTCGCCGCTTCAACGACGCGGTCGCCGTCGCCCGGGCGGCGGGGCTGCGTCCGCTCCTCCGGCATCTGGCCTCGACCGCCGCCGTGCTCACCGACCCGTCCACCCACTTCGACCTCTGCCGGGTCGGCGCCGGGCTGGTGGGAATCGACCCCAGCGGTACGACCGCGCTCCGTCCGGCGATGACGGTGACCGCCCCGGTGGTGAGCGTGCGCACGGTCGAGGCCGGCGCCCGGGTCGGATACGGCCACCGTTACCGCACCCGCCGCCGGAGCCGGCTGGCGCTGCTGCCGATCGGCTACGCCGACGGTGTTCCACGTGAAACATCGGGCCGGGCGCAGGTCTTGCTCGGTGGTCGGCGTCGCCCGCTGGTCGGGCTGGTCTCCATGGACCAGATCGTCGTGGACGTCACGGAACCGGCCGTCCCCGAGCTGGCCGGGAGCGGGCCGTTCGGGAGCGGGGCGTTCGGGCTCGCTCCGCCCGGCGACACGCACCGGCCCGTCCGAACCGGCGACATCGCAGTGATCCTCGGCCCGGGCGACCGGGGCGAACCCACTGCCGTCGAATGGGCCCACTGGGCCCGAACCATCCCGCACGAGATCGTCACCGGCATCGGGCCCCGCGTCCGGCGCGTGACCGAGGAGCCCGCATGACCGTCCCCGCGACAGCGACAGCGACAGCGACAGCAACAGCGACCGTGACCACCACAGCAGCGGCACCATCCACCGCGGCCACCGCGGAATGCGCCGCACCCGGTGGCCGGCGCCGGGTTGCCGTCATCGGCGGCGGCCGGAGCTGCGAACACGAGGTCTCTCTGGCCACCGCGGCGTCAGTCCGAACGGCCCTCGACCCGGCTCGCTACGAGCCGGTCGCCCTCACCATTGGCACCGACGGTCTCTGGTACCTGCTCGACGGCGAGCTCGATACCGACCCCGATGCCGGTACCCAGGCCGGCGGGTCCGACGGTGCCGGACCCGGCCGTGCACTCGGTACGACTCCGGCGGCCTCGCTCGCCGCCGCCCTCACCGTGCTCGACGGCTGCGACCTCGCCTTCCCCGCCGTCCACGGCCCACTCGGTGAGGACGGCACCCTGGCGGGACTGCTCGAACTCGCCGGAGTGCCCTACGTCGGAGCGGGCGTGCGTGGCGGGGCGTTGGCCATGGACAAGTGGGCCACCAAGCTGGTGGCGACCGAGTGCGGGCTGTCGGTCGCCCCGGGACGGCTCGTCACCGCCGCCACCGCCGGCCGGCTCCGCTTCCGTGGACCCGTCGTGGTCAAGCCGGTCGCCGCCGGCTCCAGCCACGGGGTGGCGCTGGTCGAGCACGCCGCCGACCTCGCCCCGGCCGTCGCCGCCGCACTGGCGCTGGACGACCGGGTGCTCGTCGAGGAGGTGGTGCGTGGCCGGGAGGTGGACATCGCCGTCCTGGAACGGGAGGACGGCAGCCTGTTCGTCAGCCCGTCCCTGGAGATCGCGGTGCCCGACGGCTCGCTGTTCGACACGCGGCTCAAGTACGGCGGTACCGCCGAGTTCCACATCCCGGCGGATCTCGACGACGCCGTCCGGCGGCGGCTGGCGGAGGCGGCCCGCACCCTGTTCGCGTCCCTCGGCTGTTCGGGCGTGGCCCGCTTCGACTTCTTCGTCACCGACGGCCTTACCGACCGCCTCGCCGACGGCGGGCTGGTCCTCAACGAGGTCAACACCATGCCCGGGATGACCGCGCAGTCCCAGGTACCCAAGATGTTCGCCGCCGCCGGTCTGCCGTACGCCGAGTTGTTGGACCAGCTCGTCCGGACGTCGCTGGCCCGGCGCTGACATCCCGCTCCCCGCCGG
>NZ_BHZI01000099.1 GCF_004305975.1 Streptomyces otsuchiensis | reverse complement strand
GGTGGGGGGTGACACGGCGGGTCGGACGGGCGCGGCAGGGGGCAGGGCACGGCTGGCCGGGTGAGCACGACGGGGCCCTAACGGGGGCCGCGCGGACGCGGGCGGGCACGCCGCCTGAGGACCGGACAGCGCGGCGGCCGGGCGGCGCCGACGAGCGGGCACACCGGCGCGCGGCGGTTCCCGGGGTGCGCTACGCGGCGCTGGTGACGCGGAGCAGGTCGATGTGGCGACGGCAGGTCAGCAGGCACACCGGCGGGAGAAACCCGCCGTCCGGCCCGCCGTGATGCCTCATGCCGCCGCCTCGCCTCCCATGGCCGGTGGCCGGGCCGCCGCGCGGAAGTGCGCGGCCGGCCGTGCGCCGGCTCGGCCCGCACCCGGACGCGTCGCGCCGCGTGGTAGAGCCGTCACGGGAATTCTCCGGGCCCGCTCGGGACGGCGTCAAGACGGTGGCGGGCAGAGCCGCCCGGCGCGTTGCCCGGCGCACCGGCGCGCGCCCGGCGACCGCCCGTCCGCCCCACGGCCCGTCACGGCCTCGCGCCCCCACCGGCGTCACGGCGTGGCGCGGTGCCGCGTGACACGATGGGGGCCGTGGAGCCCGGTGGCCTGCGGCGTCGCCGCGGGGGACACCGGGCGAACGGCGGACGGACGGGAGCACGCGGGCATGGGACGGGTGACGGAGCGGCGCCGGGTGGTGCGGATCCGCGGCGGGGCGGTCAGCGAACGGGCCGACACCCTCGCCGGGGAGGAGCCGATGGAGATCCGCGTCAACGGCCGCCCACTGGCGGTGACGATGCGCACCCCGGGTGACGACTTCGCGCTCGCGGTCGGCTTCCTGGTCAGCGAGGGCGTGGTGCACCGGGCCGAGCAGGTCTCCCGAGTGGTCTACTGCGCCGGTTCCGAACCGGCCGCCCCCGCCCCGGACGACGGCACCGGCCCCGCCGGCCGTACGCCGAACACCTACAACACCGTCGACGTGCTGCTCGCCGACGGGGTGCCACCGCCGGCGGCGTCGATGGAGCGCAACGTCTATGTCTCCTCCTCCTGCGGCATGTGCGGCCGTACCAGCCTGGACGCGGTGCGGACCACGGCCCGCTGGCCGCTGGCGGCCGCTCCCACCCTCACCCCGGCGCTGCTCTCCACGCTGCCGGACCGGCTGCGGGAGGGCCAGAAGGTCTTCGAGCGGACCGGCGGCCTGCACGCCGCCGCGCTGTTCGCCTCGGACGGCACGCTGCTGGATCTGCGGGAGGACGTCGGCCGGCACAACGCGGTCGACAAGGTGATCGGCCGGGCGCTGCGGGAGGGCGCGCTGCCCCTGGACGGCACGGTGCTGATGGTCTCCGGGCGGGCTTCGTTCGAACTGGCGCAGAAGGCCGTGATGGCCGGTGTGCCGGTGCTGGCGGCGGTCTCGGCCCCTTCCTCCCTCGCGGTCGACCTGGCCGAGGAGACCGGGCTGACGCTGGTGGGGTTTCTGCGGGGCGACTCGATGAACGTCTACGCGGGCGCTCAGCGGGTGGAGCTGCCGGAGGGTTCCTGATCCTCCGGCGGGGCCTGCGCCGCCCACCGCCGGGCGAGGACCGCGCAGACGATCAACTGCACCTGGTGGAAGAGCATCAGGGGCAGCACCGCCAGTGCCGCGTCGGCGCCGAACAGCACGCTCGACATCGGCAGGCCGACGGCCAGCGACTTCTTCGAACCGGCGAAGACCACGGCGATCCGGTCGGCGCGGCCGAACCCCAGCCGTCGTGAGCCGTAGCCGGTGACCAGCAGCATCAGGGCCAGCAGCACCGAGATCACGGCGAAGAGCGCCAGCAGCCGCTGCCAGCTGATCTGGCTGAAGACGCCGTCCTGCATGCCCCGGCTGAACGCGGCGTAGACCACGATCAGCACCGAGCCGCGCTCGAAGTACGACAGCGCCGTGCGGTGCCGCACCACGACGGCGCCGAGCCAGCGGTGCAGCAGCTGGCCGACGGCGAAGGGCAGCAGCAGCTGCAGGCAGATCTTCAGCAGCCCGTCGGCGGAGAACCCGGCGCTGCCGCCGATGAGCAGCCCGGCCAGCAGCGGGGTGAGAACCATGCCGACCAGGCTGGAGAACGAACCCGCCGCGATGGCACCGGCGACGTTGCCGCGGGCGATGGAGGTGAAGGCGATCGAGGACTGCACCGTGGAGGGGACCAGGCACAGGAACAGCACCCCGGTCGCCAGCTGGTCGGTCAGCAGCCAGGGAGCCAGCGCGCCCGCCGCCAGCCCCAGCAGGGGGAAGACCAGGAAGGTGCAGGCCAGGATCGTCACATGCAGCCGCCAGTGGCGCACTCCGTCTCCGACCTCGCGGGTGGACAGCCGCGCGCCGTACAGGAAGAACAGCAGCGCGATCGCCACCACCGAGACGGTGTCGACCGCCTCCGCCGCCGCGCCTCCGGCCGGCAGCAGCGCCGCCACCGCCATGGTCGCGAACAGGAGGAGGACGTAGGGGTCGAGGAATCGGAGGGCTCTGCGCACGGCCGGTATTCTCTCGCGCCGCGCTCGCCGCCCCGCAGGTGGGGTGAGGCGCCGGCCCGCTGACGGGGTGGGGGAGCCGGGAATGGGCGGCCGGAAACGATCGTTGATGATGGGTGCACTGCCCCCTGACAGGTAAGGACCGTATCTACGTGAGCAGCGTTCCGTTCGTCACCCTCAACAACGGCGTCAAAATGCCCCAGCTGGGCTTCGGCGTGTGGCAGGTACCCGACGAGCAGGCGACCGTGGCTGTCGGCCAGGCCCTGGAGGCCGGCTACCGGAGCATCGACACCGCCGCGCTCTACCGCAACGAGGAGGGCACGGGAAAGGCCCTGGCCGCGTCCGGGCTGCCCCGTGAGGAGCTGTTCGTCACCACCAAGCTGGGCAACGGCGACCACGGCTACGACAGCGCTCTGCGGGCCTTCGACGCCTCGCTCGCCAATCTCGCCCTCGACTACGTCGACCTCTACCTGATCCACTGGCCGATGCCGCTGGACGACAACTACGTCGACACCTGGAAGGCGTTCGAGAAGATCTACGCCGAGGGCCGGGCGAAGGCCATCGGCGTCTCCAACTTCAAGCCCGCCCACCTGCGCAGGCTGCTGGAGGAGACCGAGGTGGTGCCGGCGATCAACCAGATCGAGCTGCACCCCAACTTCCCCCAGGCCGAGTCCCGCGCCTTCCACTCGGCGCACGACATCGTGACCGAGGCGTGGTCGCCGCTGGGCCAGGGCAAGGAGCTGCTCCAGGACCCCGAGCTGGCCAGGGTCGCCGCCAAGCACGGCGTCTCCCCCGCGCAGGCGGTGCTGCGCTGGCACCTCCAGCTGGGCAACGTCGTGATCCCGAAGTCGGTCACGCCTGCCCGGATCAAGGAGAACATCGACGTCTTCGGTTTCGATCTGGACGACACCGACATGGAGACGCTGGGCGGTCTCGACAACGGCACCCGGCTGGGCGGCGACCCGGACAACGTCAACAGTCGCTGACGACGAACGGACTCTGACCCGCTCCGGCGGGTGCCGCCCCGCCCGGGGCGGACACCCCCGGCACACGACGGCGCCCGCCCCGGTGAGACCTGGGGCGGGCGCCGTCGTGCGGTGGCGCCCGGCGCGACTCCGAGCCCCGTGCACGGCGCGGTGTGGACCGGCCGGACCTGGGCAGACGGGGGAAGCGCCCCCTTCTCTCGTCCGGCCACCCCGCCCGGACCCATCCGGATCGGTGTCGGCTACGAATAGCCGCTGAGTCCGGATCGAGAGGCGCGCGACTCATGCACGGCCGGAGCGGTTCCGGCTGTTCTTCCCCGGAGGATGATTCATGCCGCTGCCACCACCGAGCGACCGATGCCGGCCATGCCGCGCCCCGATGGCCGGGGGTGCGCGGCGATGAAGGAGCCCGTCTACATCGGCGAGAACCCGTCCACGGCTCCGGATCTCTCCGAGCTGCTGGTACAGGTCGCCCAGGGTGACCACGCGGCGTTCGGCGCCGTGTACGACGCCGTGTCCGGCCCGGTCTTCGGGCTGGTCCGGAGCATCCTCCGCGATCCCGCTCAGTCCGAGGAGGTGACGCAGGAGGTGATGGTCGAGATCTGGCGCAACGCCGCCCGCTACCGCCCGGAGAAGGGCAGCGCCATGGCGTGGATGATGACCTTCGCCCACCGCCGCGCGGTGGACCGGGTCCGCTCGGCGCAGGCGTCCAGCGACCGTGAGCAGCGCGCCGCGCTGCTGGACCACACGCCGGCCTTCGACGAGGTGACCGAACAGGTGGAGACACGTCTGGAGCGCGAGCAGGTACGCCGTTGCCTGCGCACGCTGACGGATCTCCAGCGCCAGTCGGTCACACTCGCCTATTACCGCGGACTGACCTACCGCGAGGTCGCCGAGCTGCTGGCGCTGCCGCTCGGCACAGTGAAGACGCGTCTGCGCGACGGCCTGATCCGGCTGCGCGACTGCCTGGGGGTGACCGCATGACCGCTGACCTGCACACGCTCACCGGAGCGTATGTGCTCCACGCTCTGTCAGACGCCGAACTCGCCGAGTTCGACCGGCACCTGGCGGACTGCGATGCCTGTGCCCTGGAGGTGAGAGAGCTGTCCGCGACGACTCAGCGGCTCGGTGCCGCGGTCGCGGTCACACCGCCCCCGGCGATGCGTGACCGGGTGATGCGGCAGATCGAGACCGTGCGGCAGGAGCCGCCGGACGTTCCGCCGTACCGCGCGGACTCGGCGCGGCCCGGTCTCTTCGGCCGCCTCGGCTCCTCGCTGCCGCGACTGGCGCTGGCCGCGTGTCTCGCCGCGGCGGCGCTGGGCGGCGGGCTCGCCTTCTGGCAGTACCAGCAGGCCGAGGACGCCCGGGAGCAGGCGCAGCTGGCCGAGGCCGCCAACGACGAGATGATGCGGGTGCTGACGGCGACGGATGTGGCCGTCAGCAGTGGGGACCTGCCGGACGGCGCCACCGGCACGGTGCTGGTCTCCGCCAGCGAGGACCGCGCGGTCTTCGTGGCGGCCGGCATGGCCGATCCGCCGCCCGGCATGGTCTACCAGCTGTGGTTCGACGACGGTGGCACCATGCGCTCGGCCGGTCTGATGGACTCCTCCGGCGGTCCCTCGGCCAACGCCGTGCTGATGGAGGGGCCGGTGGCCGACGCCGCCGGCATGGGCATCACCGTCGAGCCGGACGGCGGCTCTCCCGAGCCGACCTCGGACCCGCTCGCGGTCATGGCCTTCCCCGAGGCCGCCGGCTGAGTCCTGACGGGTCTCCCGGCTTCGCGGGCGTCGGCGCACCGGGCGCCGACGCCCGCGAAGCCGCGAACCCACCCGTCGACCTTCGCCTACCCCCGGCCCTCCGTGTCATACCCGTGACCGGGCGGGCCGGCCACCGGTAAGTGATCACGAGGCCGCCGGAGTCACCGCGGCAGCGCACGGGGCCGGGCGGCCGCCACCAGGTGGCGGCCGCCCGGCCCCGTGCGTGACGCCGCCGCGTCACGGTGACACCCGGCTCAGGGCCGCGGGCCGTCCTCGGGACGGGCGTCGCGGCGGGGCGGGAGCGGGAAGAACCCGCTGGTGCGCGCCGCGTACTCCGCGAACCCGGGCCGCTCGGCCATCGAGCGTTCCAGCAGGCGCTTGCCGCTGCCGAAGATCAGCAGGAAGCTCATCAGCAGCGGGGAGACGACCGTCAGCGCGGCGATCTGCCAGGTACCGGCGGCGACCAGGAACAGCCCCCACCAGACCATGAAGTCACCGAAGTAGTTGGGGTGGCGGGTCCAGGACCACAGGCCGCGGTCCATGATGGCGCCGCGGTGGGCGGGGTCGGACTTGAAGCGGTGCATCTGGTGGTCGCCGACCGTCTCGAAGAACAGACCGACCGCCCAGACGGCCACTCCGACCACCGCGACCCAGCCCAGTGGTCCGGGCAGATGGGCTCCGGCCTGGACCGGCAGCGAGATCAGCCACACCAGCGCGGCCTGCAACAGGTAGACCTTGCGCAGGGCGTACAGCTGGGGGTGGCCGGGAGCCTTGGAGAGCATCCGGGCGTAGCGCGGGTCCTCGCCCTTGCCCCAGCCGCGCCAGCCGATATGACCGGCCAGCCGCACACCCCAGACGACGGTGAGCACCGCCAGCAGGGTCCGCCGGGCTCCGTCGCCGTCCCCGGAGGAGCAGATCCAGGTGGTGACCGCCACGGCGGCGAAGCCGAGGCCCCAGGCGATGTCCACGGTGCGGTGCGGCCCGCCGCGGATCACGGCGATCAGCCAGGTGATCAGCAGCACGGCGAACGCGGCCACGGCCGAGTACGCCAGGTTGAGGCCGAACTCGCCCCAGGGGTAGTCGCTCATCGCGGTGCGCACTCCTTGTACCAGTCGCGCAGCGTGCCGGTGAGGCCGCTGGTTCCGTCCTCGGTCGGGCGGACCGCGAGTATCTGGTCCACCCCCATGCGGCGTTCCTCGAAGGCGAGGCCGCCGCCCGCCAGGTAGAGCCGCCAGGCGCGGGCGGTCTCCTCGTTCGTCAGCGCGACGACCTCGTCCCAGTTGCGCTCCAGCGTCCGCGCCCAGGCGTCGATCGTGAGGGTGTAGTGCTCCCGCATCGCGTCGACGGAGCGGACTTCCAGGCCCGCGTTCTCCAGCAGGCCCACCGTCTCACCGACGGGTCGCATGTGCATGTCGGCGGCGATGTACGCCTCGATGAAGGCCCCGCCGCCGGGTGCGTTGGCGCCGCGCGACATCTGCTGGATCAGCACCCGGCCCTGCGGGCGGAGCATGCGGTGCATCATCGCGGCGAAGCCCGGGTACTCGGCGTCGCCGACGTGCTCACCCATCTCCAGCGAGACGGCGGCCTCGTACCAGCCGCCGGGGATGTCCCGGTAGTCGCGGTGCTGGACGTCGACCAGCTCCTCCAGCTTCCGCTGACGCGCCTGCTCCCGGACGTACTCGGCCTGCTCACGCGCCAGGGTCACCGCCGTGACCTGCACACCGTGCTGCTCCGCGGCGTACAGGGAGAGCGAGCCCCATCCGCAGCCGACGTCGAGCAGCCGCATGCCGGGCCGCAGTCCGAGCTTGCGGCAGACGAGTTCCAGTTTGTCGCGCTGGGCCTCGGCGAGGGAGTAGCCGCTCTCCCCCGGTGGCCGGCTCCAGTAGCCGCAGGAGTACGCCATCGCCGGGTCGAGCAGCAGGGCGTAGAACTCCGGCGGCAGGTCGTAGTGGTGGCTGATGGCGTGCCGGTCACGGCCGCGGCTGTGCGGCGCGCCCCGCAGCCGGACCTCGCCGGAGGGGACGGGCGGCTTGGGGCCGACGGCACCGAGCCGGGCGAGTGTCTTCAGGGCGGCGGCCTTGTCGGAGAGCGAGGAGCGGGGCACTGTCCCCTGGGCGCGGACGGTGCGCAGCGCGGCCGAGAGTCCGGCCCTCAGGTCGCCGGGGACCTCCAGGTCACCGGTGACGTAGGCGCGGGCCAGTCCCAGTTCGCCGGGCTGCCACAGCAGGTGACGCAGGGCGCGCCGGGAGCGGAGCACGACCAGTGGCGCGTCGGCCGGTCCCGCCTCGCTGCCGTCCCAGGCCCGTACCCGGACCGGGGAGGGCCCCTGGAGGTACTGCCGCAGGAGGCCGACGAGTTGGGCGGCGGCGCCTCGGCCGGGGTGTCTGGCTGGGGTCACTGGTTACCGTCCTGGGTGCGGGTAGGGGTGCCGGGGCCGGCGGAGGCGGTGCGGTCCTCGTCGGGCCGGGAGGTGAGCAGGAACTGCTGGACGTCGAGGTAGCCGGCGCGGAACCCGGCCTCGGAGTAGGCGAGGTAGAGGGTCCACATCCGGCGGAAGGTCTCGTCGAAGCCGAGGGCGTCGACCTCGGCCTCGCGTTCGTTGAACCGCTCCCGCCACAGCCGCAGGGTCTCGGCGTAGTGCGGGGCGAACCCGTCGGCGCGCTCGACGGTCAGCCGGGTGCGCTCCTCGGTGAGCCGCCGGACGATGTCGGTGGAGGGCAGCAGCCCTCCGGGGAAGATGTACTTCTGGATCCAGGTGTAGGTGCGGCGGCTGGCCACCAGCCGGTCGTGCGGCATGGTGATGGCCTGCAGGGCGACCTTGCCGCCGGGCGCGGTCAGCCGGTCGAGCGAGGCGAAGTAGGTGCCCCAGTACTCGGCGCCGACGGCCTCGATCATCTCGACGCTGACCACCGCGTCGTAGCTGCCCGTCAGCTCGCGGTAGTCGCGGATGAGCACCTCGACGCGGTCGCTGTGGCCGGCCTCCTCGACCCGCCGCCGGGCCAGTTGGGCCTGCTCGGTGGAGAGGGTGACGGTCACCACCTCGGCGCCCCGGGCGGCGGCGCGCAGCGACAGTTCGCCCCAGCCGGTGCCGATCTCCAGCAGCCGGGTTCCGGGACCGGCGCCGACCAGGTCGAGGATGCGGTCGATCTTCCGCTGCTGGGCGGCGGCCAGCAGTGACCACTCGGCGGGGAACCCGCGGAAGACGGCCGAGGAGTAGCTGAGGGTCTCGTCCAGGAAGAGGGAGAACAGCTCGTTGGAGAGGTCGTAGTGACGGCCGATGTTCTCGCGGGAGCCGCGGATGGTGTTGCGGCGGGCTCGGGGCTGTCGCGGGGCCCACACCTCGCGCAGCTTCTGCAGGCGCGGTGGCACCAGGGTGGCGGCGTTCTCGGCGAGGACGGTCAGCACGCCGACGAGGTCGGGGGCGTCCCATTCGCCGGCCATGTAGGACTCGCCGAAGCCGATCAGCCCGCCGGTGCCGAGCCTCCGCATGAAGGCGTCGGAGTCGCGCAGGACGAGGAGGGGCCCGCCAGCGCCCAGGGTGCGTCCGTCGGGGAAACGGGCACGCAGCGGCAGCCGTTCCAGGGCGCTCTCCGCGATCCGGGTGGCGATGACGCGCCGGGGCCAGGAACAGCTGGGGACGCGGGCGACGTCGGGCCAGCGGGCGGTGTCCACGCCCGCGCGGCCGGCCGGGCGCGCGGGGCCGCCGGACGCGGACGCGGCGGTGGCGGTGGCGGTGCCCGCGGGGGCGACGGGGGCGACGGGCGCGTCGGCTGCTTCCGGGGCGGCGGCACCCGCGGACGGGGCGGTGGCCGCGGGCCGGGCCGGCGGTCCCGAGGGCGAGGCCGTGGGCGAGGAGGATCGGGGCGAGGTCACTGCATACCTTCCTGCGGTTGGTGCCGGGGCCGGTGCTGTACCGGCAGGCCCTTCAGATAGAGGCGGATTCCGTGGAACCGGATGGCGGCGGAGACCGCCAGCGTGGGCCAGGGGTGGCGGGCGGCCGCGCGGAGCAGTCCGCCGACACCCGCGGGCCCGGGTTCGCCGCGGACGGTGGCGGTGAAGGGGGTTCCGTCGGGGCGGTCGAGCCGTACGGTGACGTCGAGGCGGCCGGCCGGCTCGGGCAACCGCATCCGGTAGCGGCCGTCGACGGGGTTGAACGGTGAGACGTAGAACTCCTTGGCAGTCTCCGCCCGCCCGTCCGTGTCGGGGTGCAGCAGATAGGCGTGCCGTTCGCCGTAGGTGTTGTGCACCTCGGCGACCACACAGGCCGTGGAGCCGTCGGCGCGGTGGCACCAGTAGAGCGTCAGCGGGTTGAAGACATGGCCGAGCACCCGGGCGTGGGCGAGCATCAGCACCCGGCCGTCGGGGGCGGGTTCGCCCCGCGCCGCGAGGAAGCGTTCGAGGCCGGCCCGGAGGGTGGGGGCCGTCCCGCCGAAGTGGTCACGGCTCTCGAACCGGGCGAGTGGCCGCAGCGGGAGGGGCAGCCGCGGCAGCCGGTCGAGGTCGACCAGCCACATGTAGGTGCGGTGCCGGAGCGAGTGGCGCACGGGGCCGCCGCGCGCGTGCCGGACCTCGCAGCGGTAGATCACTCCGGTGCTCGCGCCGGGCCGCTCGTGCGGAGCGCCGGTCCCGGGGGTCGCGGGGGCGGTCACCACCTCACGCCCAGCGCCTCGGCGGCCTCGACACCCGAGCGGCATCCGTCCTCGTGGAAGCCCCAGCCGTGGTAGGCGCCCGCGAAGGCTGTCACCGGACCGCTGAGCGCGGGGAGTTGACGCTGGGCGGCGACGGACTCGGGGGTGTAGACGGGGTGCTGGTACTCCATCCGGGCCAGGACACGGCCGGGGTCGACGCGGTCCTCGCCGTTCAGGGTCACCACGTGGGTCTCGGGTGTGTCCAGCCGCTGGAGGCGGTTCATGTCGTAGCTGATGCGGACCTCGCCGGCCGGGGTGGCGCAGTCCGGCAGCTGGTAGTTCCAGGAGGCGCGGGCCCCGGTGTGCCGCGGCAGCAGGGAGGTGTCGGTGTGCAGCAGGGTGGGGTTCCGGGAGTAGCGGAAGGCGCCCAGGACGCGCTGCTCGTCCGCGGTGGGGTCGGCCAGCATCGCCAGTGCCTGGTCGGCGTGGACCGCGAGGACGACGGAGTCGTACCGCTCGCTCGTGCCGTCGGCGGCCGTGATCTCGACGCCGCGCCCCTCACCGAGGCGGCGGACGGTCCGCACGGGGGTGCCGGTGCGGACGTCCGGGAGGTGCTTGGCCACGCGGTCGACGTAGGAGCGGGACCCGCCGGTGACGGTGCGCCAGCTGGGCGAGCCAGTGACGGAGAGCATCCCGTGGTGGTCGAGGAACCGGAAGAGGTAGCGCGCCGGGTAGCGCAGCGCGGTCTCCGGGTCGCAGGACCAGACGGCGGAGACGACCGGTGCCATGAAGTGGCTGACGAAGTAGGGGGAGAACCGGCCGGCCGCCAGAAAGGTGCCGAGGGTGGTGTCGTCGCCCGCGGCGGTGGAGGTGTCCCCGGTGGCGGTGGCGGCGTCGTCCGCGGCGAGCAGCCGCCGGGCCCGCCGGTGGAAGCGCGGGACCTGGGCGAGCAGCCGCAGGTAGCGGGGGTCGGCGGCGGAGGCGGGCCGGGCGAAGAGGCCGCGGGCGCCACGGGCGCCCGCGTACTCCAGGCCGCAGCCGTCGCACCGGACCGACATGCTCATCTCGGACGCCTGGGTGGCGACGCCCAGTTCGTCGAAGAGCCGGAGCAACCGGGGGTAGGTGCGTTCGTTGTGGACGATGAAGCCGGAGTCGATCCGCTCGAACCGGCACCCTCCGGTCCCGATGTCGTGCGTGTGCGCGTGACCCCCGAGCCGGTCGTCCGCCTCGTAGAGGGTGACCTGACGCGCCTCGCGCAGGACATAGGCCGCCGTCAACCCGGAGACCCCGCTCCCCACCACCGCTGACCTGCGTACTTCCCGCGTCATCCCACTGCCTCCGCCGGTCGCCTGCGGCCCGGGCCCGGGCCTGCTCACACCACTGTCGACAGGTATTCGGGGCTGTGGGCCGAACGGATGGGTCGTGGCGGCAAAGTAATTCCATCGAGTGATTGACCCATCCGGCGCAGGTGTCACAGCGAATACCGGTCGTGAGGAAGAACCGGGAAGCAGACGTGGCGTCCACCGCCGGCCGAGGTGCCGCACGGTGGGCGCGGCGCGTGCCGGCCGCGCTCAGTGGCATCCTCGCCGCGGTGGCCGCACTCGCCACGGCGGAACTGTGCGCCGCGCTGGTGCGGCCGGAGGCCAGGCCCGTGACGGCGGTGGGCGGAGCGGTCATCGACCGGACGCCGATCGCCGTCAAGGACTGGGCGATCCGGACCTTCGGCAGCGCGGACAAGCTGGTGCTGCAGATCGGCATCCTCACCCTGCTGGCGCTCTTCGCCATGGCCATCGGCCTGCTGGCGCTGCGCAGCCTCCGGCTGGGAGCGGCGGGAGCGGCCTGCTTCGGGGTCTTCGGCGCGGTCACGGCGACCGGCCGCCCCGAGGGCAGCGCGCCCGACGCCGTGCCCTCGCTGGTCGGCGGTGTGGCGGCGGTCGCCGTGATCGTGGTGCTGATACGCGCGTTGCGTCCGGTGACCGGCCCGGTCCTGGTCGCGCCCGACGCGGCCGGGCCCCGACCGGCCGGGGACGGCGGCGGGGAGCCCGGGGGCGCGGCCCGACCGTCCGTGCCCGCGGACCACGAGGAGTCCGCCGAACCGGCCCCCTCCCCCGAGGACGGCACCCAGGAGGACGGCACCGACGCGGACGGCACCCGGCAGAGCACCCGCGGGGGCCCCGCTCCGGACGGCGAGGGCGTCGGCACCACCTCCTCCCCCGTCACCACCCGCCGGGTCCTGGCCCCGTTCGACCGCCGCCGTTTCCTGCGGGCCGCCTCGGTGGCCGCGGCGGCCTCGGCCGGCGCCGGGCTGGTCGGCCAGCGGCTGCTGCGTTCCGGCGACGCGGAGGCGGAGGCCGCGCGCGAGGCGCTGACCATCCCGCGTCCCACCGACCCGGCCGCTCCGCTGCCGCCGGGAGCGGACCTGGAGGTGGACGGCCTGTCCTCCTTCACCACGCCCAACAAGGACTTCTACCGGGTGGACACCGCGCTGCGGGTGCCCCGCCTGGACGCCACCACCTGGCGGATGAGGATTCACGGCCGGGGCGTGGAACGGGAACTGGAGCTGGACTACCGGGACCTGCTGGACCGTGAGCTGATCGAGCGGGACATCACCCTGACCTGCGTCTCCAACCAGGTCGGTGGCCCGTACGTCGGCAACGCCCGCTGGATCGGTGTGCCGCTGGCCGAGTTGCTGCGCGAGGCGGGGGTCCGGCCCCCGTCCGAGGGCGGCCCGGCGGACCAGCTGGTGGCCCGGTCGGTCGAGGGGATGACCCTCGGCAGCCCGGTGGAGACCGTCATGGACGGCCGTGACGCCATGCTCGCGGTCGGTATGAACGGCGAACCGCTGCCCTTCCGTAACGGCTTTCCGGTCAGGATGGTTGTTCCGGGTTTGTACGGGTACGTGTCCGCTTGCAAGTGGTTGTCCGAACTGGAGTTGACCACCTTCGACGACTTCGACGTCTACTGGGTGGAACGCGACTGGGCGGCCGAGGCACCGGTCAAGACGCAGTCACGGATCGACACCCCGCGCGGGTTCGCCACGATCGGCGCCGGCACCGTCCCGGTGGCCGGGGTGGCGTGGGCGCAGCACACCGGCATCGAGCGGGTGGAGGTCCGGGTCGACGGCGGCGAGTGGCAGGAAGCCCAACTCGCCCCGGCCCCCAGCGAGGACACCTGGCGTCAGTGGCGCTGGGACTGGGAGGCCGAAGCGGGCTCCCACCGGCTGGAGGTCCGCGCGACCGACCGCTCCGGCGAGACCCAGACCGAGGAGCGCGTCGGGACGGTCCCCGACGGCGCCACCGGCTGGCATTCGGCGGTGGTCACCGTGGAGTGACACAACTTTTCGCGATTTCTCGGCAGATGGACCAATCCGAGCACGACCCCAGACCGAATCACCGGTATACGACGAGCTCCCCCCGAGCAGATCACCGCAAGGAGAATCCTGATGAACACCCGTATCCGCCGCACCGCCGTCGCCGTCGCCACCGCCGCGATCCTGCCGTTCTCGCTGGCGGCCTGCTCCTCGGACAACGGTGACGACGACAACGGGTCCGAGGCTGCCGAGACCGGCCAGGGCACGGACGAGGGCACCGAGGACACGGACACCGAGGACATGGACGACATGGACGGCTCCGGCGACGCCGAGGCCGCCCCGTTCGGCGCCGCGTGTTCCGGTGTTCCGACCGACGGCCCGGGCAGCTTCGAGGGCATGGCCCAGGACCCGGTCGCCACCGCCGCGTCCAACAACGAGGACCTGGCCACGCTGGTCACCGCCGTGGACGCCGCCGGCCTGGTGGACACCCTGAACGACGCCGACGCCCTGACCGTCTTCGCGCCGGTCAACGACGCCTTCGCGGAGATCCCCGAGGAGGACCTCAACGCACTGCTGGAGGACCAGGACGCGCTGACCGACGTGCTGACCTACCACGTGGTCGGTGAGCGGCTGGCCCCCGAGGACCTGGACGGCACCCACGACACCCTGCAGGGCGAGACCCTGACCGTCGCGGGCTCCGGCGAGGACTTCACGGTGAACGACAACGCCACGGTCGTCTGCGGCAACGTGCAGACCGCCAACGCCACGGTCTACATCATCGACTCGGTGCTGATGCCCTGAGACGCCCCCGCGTCAGGGCGTCACCCCTGACGCCCTGACGCCGTGCCGGCCGTGACGCCGCCGCTTGAACGCCGGCACGGCCCCGGGCCGCGGGCCGGTCACCGCCCTCCCAACCTCCGGGCGGTGGCCGGTCCGCTCGTGTGTGCGCGTCCCGATGGGCACGCCCCGGCCGGGCGGCGACCGCCGTCCGGGGCACGCGGGCAGACCTGTTGAACAGCGGCCGAGGGCAGGCCGGGCACGGCCTCCGGCAACCACCGCGCCGCGTCCGCGACTTGGCAGGGGCCCGGGAGGCCGGTCGACGAGGCAGGCCGCCGGGGCCGCTTGTCACCCGCCATGCGGGGCCGTAGCTTCCGGCTTATGGACCTGGAGCTACGCCACCTCAAGATCATCCGGGCGATAGACGAGGCCGGGAGCCTCACCCGGGCAGCGACCTCTCTCGGCCTCGCGCAGTCGGCGCTCAGCGCACAGCTCAAACGCATCGAACGAGCCCTGGGCGGCGCGCTCTTCGAGCGCGGCAGACACGGAGCGCAGCCGACTCCGCTGGGTGAGCTGGTGCTGGACCGGGCGCGCGTCCTCCTCCCGGCCATGCGAGAGCTCCAGGAGGAGGCGGTACGGTTCGCCAACACCCTGGAGGATCTGCCCCGGTTCCGGCTCGGCGGCACCCACGGGCCCATGCTGGGCGGCCTGGTGGACCAGCTCTCCCTGCTGCACCCGCAGGCCGCGATCTCCACCGTCACCAGCTGGTCGATCGAGGAGATCAGCGATCTGGTGGTTTCCGGCCGGCTGGACTTCGCACTGGCCGGCACCTGCGGCGAGGCCACTCCCCCGGCGTCCGACCAGCTGACCTGGCGTACCGTCGGCCGCGACCCGATCTTCATCATGCTCTCGGAGCAGCACCCGCTGGCCGGTGAGCACGAACTCGACCTGGAACGGCTCTCGG
Organism: Streptomyces otsuchiensis; assembly: GCF_004305975.1. Classification (GTDB taxonomy): domain Bacteria; phylum Actinomycetota; class Actinomycetes; order Streptomycetales; family Streptomycetaceae; genus Streptomyces; species Streptomyces otsuchiensis. The sequence continues at coordinate 4,415 of NZ_BHZI01000099.1, read as the reverse complement.
GCGAGCAGTGGGTGGACGCCCCGGGCGACGGCTGTTTCGGCGACTGCTTCTTCGCTGCCTGTGCCCGCGCGGGGTTCACCCCCACCTCGGTCTACGAACTCGACACATCCGCGTGTGTGCATCTGGTGCAGGCGGGCCGCGCGGTCGCGCCGTGCCGCGCGATCTTCCCGCCGACCCCGGGTGTCGTCACTCTGCCACTGGCCGGCAATCCGCTCTCCTGGCACCACATGCTCGGCTGGCATCCGTCGGCGGCCGCGGCGGGCGCCGCGCCGGCCGTTCTCATCCGCGCACGTCAGGCGCACCGCGAGGCGACGCGGCGCAATCCGAGGTACGCGCAGTGGCTGGCCGCCAACACCCACTTCGGCACGACGCCCGAGCGCCCCAACTAGCGCTGCGCGTGGCGTGTTCACGCATTCCATCGCATGACAAGAGGTATTGGTTGGCAGGTACACACCCGATCACGCGGCGTCTACATTCTGGTCACCCTCACAACACAAGGAGAACAGAATGCGTCACAAAGGACGTACTGTTGCCATCGGTTCGGCGCTGGCGGCCACCGCCCTCGCGCTGAGCCTGGTGCCGGCCAACGCCACCACCGATGTCCCGGCATCCGCCGCCAAGGCCGACGCTCTCGTCGACCAGCTGCCCACCGGCATGGTGGCGGCCATGGAGCGCGACCTGGGTCTGACCGCAGCCGAGGTCGGACCGCAGCTCGTCGCCGAGCACGAGGCAGCCGTTCTCGAGGAGACCCTCAGCGACGACCTGTCGGCCTACGCCGGCTCGTGGCTCGTGGAGGGCACCGCCGAACTGGTGGTGGCCACCACCGACCGCGCCGAGGTCGCCGAGATCACCGCGGCGGGCGCCACCGCCACGGTCGTCGAGCACACCCTCGCCGAGCTCGAAGCGGTCAAGGACGTCCTGGACGAGGCCGCCCTGGCCAACTCCTCGGACGCCGCGCCGCTGTGGTACGTCGACGTCACCACCAACGAGGTCGTGGTCCACGCCTCGGACGTCGCCGCCGCCACGTCCTTCGTCGAGGCCAGCGGGGCCGACAGCTCCGCCGTCCGCGTGATGGAGTCGGACGAGGCGCCCAAGCCCTTCTACGACCTGGTCGGCGGCGACGCCTACTACATCGGTGGCGGCCGCTGCTCCATCGGCTTCTCGGTCCGTCAGGGCACCACCCCCGGCTTCGTCACCGCCGGCCACTGCGGCAGCGTCGGCAACGCCACCACCGGCTTCAACCGCGTCAGCCAGGGCACCTTCCGGGGTTCCTGGTTCCCGGGCCGCGACATGGCGTGGGTCGCGGTGAACAGCAACTGGACGCCCACCTCCCTGGTCCGCAACTCCGGTTCCGGCGTGCGGGTCACCGGCTCCACCCAGGCCACCGTCGGCTCCTCGATCTGCCGCTCCGGCTCCACCACCGGCTGGCGCTGCGGCACCATCCAGCAGCACAACACCTCCGTGACCTACCCCCAGGGCACCATCACCGGCGTGACGCGGACCTCCGCCTGCGCCCAGCCCGGTGACTCCGGCGGCTCCTTCATCTCGGGCACCCAGGCCCAGGGTGTGACCTCCGGTGGCTCCGGCAACTGCTCGATCGGTGGCACCACCTTCCACCAGCCCGTCAACCCGATCCTCTCCCAGTACGGTCTGACCCTCGTCCGGAGCTGACCCGGAAGCGGTGACCCCGCACACGCAGACCGCCTGAACCACCGGTGGCCCGCCACGATCTCCGGATCGCGGCGGGCCACTGGTGTGTGCGCCGTCACATCCCCTCCACTGCCGTAACCACCGGGAACGCGGGCCACCGGGAGCCAACCGCCCCTCTCCGCCGTCACGTTGTGCATAGGGCGTGCGTGTCGTGAAGTTACCCTCACATCCGCCGGAACCAGCCACCCGGCCCCCTGACGTCCACTCAGGATGCCGCTCTGACCTGCGAGAACGGCCTGAAACTGGCGTGGTCAGGCAATCCATCGCATGACAAGAGGTATTCCTTGACAGGTACACACCCCACAACCCCGGCGGCTACGTTCTGTGTCACCCCCACAAGGCAAGTGCAAGGAGAACTGCATGCGTCACAAAGGCCGTACCGCCATCGGCTCCGCGATAGCCGCCTCCGCGCTCGCTCTCGCACTCGTTCCCAGCCAGGCAACCGCCAACGACACGCTCACCGAGCGCGCCGACGCCGCGGTCGCCGAACTTCCCGCCGGTGTGCTGGACGCCATGGAGCGCGACCTGGGCCTGAGCGAGCTGGAGGCCGGCCTCCAGCTGGTCGCCCAGTACGACGCCTCGCTGCTCGGCGAGACGCTCAGCGCCGACCTCGACGCCTACGCGGGCTCCTGGCTCGCCGACGGCACCGACCTGGTCGTCGCCACCACCGACAGGGCCGAGGCCGCGCAGATCACCGAGGCAGGCGCCAAGGTCGAGATCGTCGACCACACGCTCACCGAACTGGAGAGCGTCAAGGCCGCGCTGGACGAGGCCGCCGAGTCCTACGACACCACCGACGCCCCGGTCTGGTACGTGGACATCACCACCAACGACGTGGTGCTGCTCACCTCCGACACCGCCGAGGCCAAGGGCTTCGTCGAGGCCGCGGGTGTCGACGCCGGCGCCGTCTCGATCCAGACCTCGGACGAGCAGCCCCAGGCCTTCTACGACCTGGTCGGCGGTGACGCCTACTACATGGGCGGCGGCCGCTGCTCCGTCGGCTTCTCGGTGACCCAGGGCTCCACCCCGGGCTTCGCCACCGCCGGCCACTGCGGCACCGTGGGCACCAGCACCACCGGCTTCAACCAGGCCGCGCAGGGCACCTTCGAGGAGTCGTCCTTCCCGGGCGACGACATGGCGTGGGTGTCGGTCAACAGCAACTGGAACACCACCCCGACCGTCAATGACGGCGCGGTCACGGTCTCCGGTTCGACCCAGGGCGCCGTCGGCGCCTCCATCTGCCGCTCGGGCTCCACCACCGGCTGGCACTGCGGCACCATCGAGCAGCACAACACCTCGGTGACCTACCCGGAGGGCACCATCACCGGTGTCACCCGCACCTCGGTCTGCGCCGAGCCCGGCGACTCCGGCGGCTCCTACATCAGTGGTAGCCAGGCCCAGGGTGTGACCTCCGGCGGTTCCGGCAACTGCACCTCCGGTGGCACCACCTACCACCAGCCGATCAACCCGCTGCTCTCGGCCTACGGCCTGGACCTGGTCACCGGCTGACCGTAGAGAACAACGCACCACCCGCACCACTCCCCCACATGCGCTGACGCGCCCCACGGCCCGCCGCGATCCCCGGATCCGGCGGGCCGTTCGCGTGCCCGCGCCCCGCCCGCGCAGCGGCACGGAGTGCGGACCGCCGCTCGCATCGCGGACGGACGTTGCCGTCCGCCCGCCCGGCGGTGAGGCTGGACGGACACGAGGAGCGGAGAGGGGAGCCGACGATGCCCGACGCCGTCTACACCCACGGCCACCACGAGGCGGTACTGCGCTCGCACCGCCGCCGGACCGCCGAGAACTCGGCCGCCTATCTGCTGCCCCGGCTGCGCCCCGGCCTCGCGCTGCTGGATGTCGGCTGCGGACCGGGCACCATCACCGCCGGGCTCGCCCACCGGGTGGCGCCCGGACCGCTCACCGCCCTGGACTCGTCCGCCTCGGTCCTGGACGCCGCCCGCGCGGCCTGCGCCGCCCAGGGCGTCGGCAACGCCACCTTCACCACCGGCGACGTCACGGCGCTGGAGTTCGCGGACGGCACCGCCGAGGGCACCGGGTTCGACGTGGTCCACGCGCACCAGGTGCTGCAGCATCTGGGCGACCCCGTCGCCGCGCTCCGTGAGATGCGCCGCGTGTGCCGTCCGGGCGGAACCGTCGCCGCCCGCGACGCCGACTACGCGGCGATGACCTGGTACCCCCGCCCGCCGGGGCTCGATCTGTGGCTGCGCGTCTACGACGACGTCGCCCGCGCCAACGGCGGCGAACCGGACGCCGGACGCCGTCTGCTGTCCTGGGCAGGGCAGGCGGGTTTCACCGACATCGAACCGTCCGCCTCCGTCTGGTGCTTCGCCACCGAGGAGGACCGCGCGTGGTGGAGCGGCCTGTGGGCCGAGCGGACCCTCTCCGAGGGCTACGCGCGGATGGCGGTGGACGGCGGCCACGCGACGACGGCGGAGCTGGACCGCGCCGCTGGGGGCTGGCGGCAGTGGGGCGCGGCGGCGGACGGCTGGTTCGCCGTGCTCCACGGCGAGATCCTCTGCCGTCGCTGAGCCGGCCCCGGGCACGGCGTCGCCCCGCCGGCGCCACGAGGTGCGGCGGGCGGAGCCTGTCTCTTTTACAAATCTCCCAGCCCCCCAGACAAAAAGGAAAATCGTATGCCGTCTTTTGCTTGAAAAAAAAAAAAAAAAAAAAATAAGAAGAAAGAG
>NZ_BHZI01000098.1 GCF_004305975.1 Streptomyces otsuchiensis | reverse complement strand
GTCGTGGGGCGGACGGCCGCAGAGCCGGGGCGCGGAGCCGGGGCGAGCCCGAGGTGAGGTGCCGGCCCGCCTCGTCGCACCCGTGCCATGAGGTGCCGACGGGCAGTCCGCACGGCCCGCCAGACGGTCGGCGGCATTCCGTCCCGCCCCGTCCGTGGAGCGCGTCCTCCGCCCCGTGCGGGGGCCAGGGCCGCCCCATGCGCCCGCCCCGCGCGGCGTCGGGCCGCACCCGGGTCGGCTCCGGAGCGCACGACCGAGACGGCATGGTCAACGTCACCGGACGGGTAGCGCCGTGACGTCTGTCACGCTGTGGGTACTTAGGGCCACGGCCCGCGATGCCTTAGGGGAAGACCCCCGCCTTAGGGTCCGGCTCACTCCGCCACCGCCCCCCTTAGCGACCCGGCCACCACCGGAGGCGCCCGGTGGGTGAAGCCCGTCACCCGTCACCCCGCGGAAACCCGGAACTCTCCCGATGTGCCTCACCCCGCTGGGCGAGGAGCCTGGAGGCATCACACAGAGACGCCACGAGAGCCGACGAGGGCCTCACCCCCGGGAAGCAGGAGCAACGATGCTCGAATACCAGATGCACAAGCACCACGCCGCCGAACTCCGCCGAGAGGTCGCCGCCGCCCGCCGCGGGCGCCTGGCGCGCACCACCGACGCCGCCGAGCCGAGCGCCCGCGCCGCCACCCCCGCACCGGCCGAACGCCGCGCCACGCGCACGCGTCTCTTCGGTGGCGCGCCCCGCACCGTCTGACGACCGTGCCGTCCGCTCCCCACCCGAGGGCGGCGGCGCACCGACTCCGGGCCTGCCGGCTCCCACCCCACCGGGCGGAGCCCGCGGGCCCGGCGCGTTCGCCCGCCCGCTGCCCGGCGCGCCCCACCGCCCCGAATCCGCCGCCGGTAACGCCCGGACGGGGTGGTCCGCAATACCGCTACCGGGGTGTCAGTGCCACGTGCGATCCTCGGTGACGTGCGGAGTCATCGAGTCAGTCCAGTGTTCGTGGGGCGGAGCGGCGAACTGACCGCGCTGCGGGAGGGGCTCACCCGGGCGCGGCGCGGCGAGCCCCAGGCGTATGTCGTGGGCGGGGAGGCGGGGGTCGGCAAGAGCCGGTTGCTGGAGGAGTTCACCGCCCACGCGCGGGCCGCAGGAGTCACCACCGCGGTCGGTGGCTGCGTCGAACTCGGCGCCGACGGGCTGCCCTTCGCCCCCGTAGCCGCGGTGCTGCGATCCCTGCACCGTCAGCTGGGGCCCGCGCTGCCGCAGGCCGCCGCAGGGCAGGAGGACGAACTGGCCCGGCTGCTGCCCGAGCTGGGCGAGGCGGGCCACGCCCCGCCCGGCGAGGTGGACCGCGCCCTGCTGTTCGAGTTCACCACCCGCCTGCTGGAGCGGCTGGCCGCCGACCGCCCGTTGCTGGTCGCGGTCGAGGACCTCCACTGGTCGGACCGCTCCACGCGCGAACTGCTCGGCTATCTCTTCCGCTCGGTGCACCGTTCCCGGCTGCTGGTGGTGGTCACGTACCGCACCGACGACATCCACCGCCGTCATCCGCTGCGCCCCTTCCTCGCCGAACTGGACCGTTTGCGCAGCGTCCAGCGCATCGAACTGGCGCGGCTCAGCCGCTCCGAGGTCTCGGCGCAGATGGCGGGCATACAGGGGGCGCCGCCCGAGCCCGCCCAGCTCCGTTCGGTGTTCAGCCGCTCCGAGGGCAACCCCTTCTTCGTGGAGGAGCTGACCGCCGGCGGCAGCTCCGGCGACATCAGCGACTCCCTGCGGGATCTCCTGCTGGTCCGGATGGAGGCCCTCCCGGAGGACACCCAGGAGATCCTGCGGATCGTCGCCGAGGGCGGCTCCTCCGTCGAGCACGCCCTGCTGGCGGAGGTCGCCCGCTGCCCCGAGGGCGAACTGCTCACGGCGCTGCGCACCGCCGTCGGCGGCAACCTGCTCGTCCCGACCGACGACGGGGACGGCTACCGCTTCCGCCACGCGCTGATGCGGGAGGCCGTCATCGACGACCTGCTGCCCGGCGAGCGCGCCCGCCTGAACCGGCGCTACGCGGAGGCACTGGAAGAGTCGGGGCACGTCGTGCCCGTCCACCAGCTCGCCGCCCGTAAGGCCAGCTACTGGCATCTCGCGGGGGAGCCGACCCGGGCGCTGCCGGCCGTCCTGGACGCGGCGGTGCAGGCACGCCGCCGCTACGCCTTCGCCGAACAGCTCCGGCTGCTGGAGCGGGCCCTGGAGCTGTGGGACGGGGTGCCCAAGGAGATCCGCCGGGAGCTGCGCCCCGTCGACCACATCGAGAACTTCCCCGTCACCGACACCGAGCAGCCCCTGCGCTTCCGTGACCTGCTCGCGGAGGCGATGCACGCCGCCGTCCAGTCCGGCCAGCCCGACCGCGGCTGGGCCATCAGCAAGCAGGCGCTGCGACTGCTGGACGAGCAGGAGGACCCGCTGCGTGCGGCATGGTTCTGGGTCAACCGCTCCCGTACCCGTGAACAGCTGGGCAGGGGCGACGGACTGGAGGAGCTGGAGCGCGCCCGGTCGCTGATCGCCGGTCTCCCCCCGTCCATCGGCCACGCCCACGTGCTGGCCTCGGTCGCCTCGTGGCAGAACGTCAACCGTCCCGGCCCCGAGAGCTTCGGCCACGCCGAACGGGCGGTGGAGATGGCGCGCGTCACCGGGGCCGTGGCGATCGAACTGCACGCGCGGTTCACCCTGGCCAGCCTGAAGGCCGACTCCGGAGACGTCGACGGCGGCCTCGCCGACATGCGGGCCGTGCGCGACCAGATGCTGCGCCGTGAGCTGCCGCCGAGCATCAGCGGCATCGGCCGCGCCATGGTCAACTTCGCCGGGGCGCTCTTCCGGTTCGGCTGGCTCACCGAGGCGTGCACCGCCGCCGAGGAGGGGCTGGAACTGTGTGACCGTTTCGGGCTCTCCGAGACCAAGCCCTGGCTGCAGTCGGTGCGGGCGGGCGTCCTCGACCTGCTGGGTGACTGGGACGCCGCCGAGGAAGCGATCCAGTACTGCTGGCAGGCCGTCTCCGAGCCCCGTGCCCGCGCCGCCGCCCGTGCCCGCATCGGTCTGATGTGGCTCCGGCGCGGGGACGCCGACGCGGCGGAGCGCGCCCTGGAGGAGACGCGCGTGCTGCTGGACGTACCCGCCGTGCCGGCCCAGCAGTTCCGGCTGCCCGAGATCTGGCTCGCGATCGAGCTGGCCGCCGCCCGCGGCCGGATAACCGAGGTGCGTGAACACTTCGTGCGGGCGACCTCCGAGGAGTTTCCGCCGTTCATGGCCGCCCAGCTGTGGCAGATACTCCCGGTCGTGGCAGGGATCGAAGCCGACGCCCGGGGCGTCCCGGAGGCCGCCGAGGGCCGAGCCGAGGCGCTGCGCAGGATCCGGGAGGTGGCCGGCCGGATGCCCACGGTGGTCGAGCCCTGGGCCGCCGGCGAACTGCACTGGCGCGCCGAGCAGCTGCGCGCCGAGGGCCGGGACAGCCCCGAGGCGTGGCAGCGGGCGATCGATGCCCTCGTGGCCCTCCGCGACACCCCGGTGCCCGCCCTGGCATGGGCCCGGCGGCGCTACGCGGAGGCCGTCGTCGCCTCCGGAGGTTCCCGGCGGAGCGCCGAGGAGGCACTGCGGCTCGCCCGCGCCACCGCCGTGCGGCTGCGCGCCAAGCCGCTGGTGGAGGAGATCGACCAGCTCGCCAAGCGCGCCCGGCTCGACCTCGGTGCCGGTGGCAGCGGCCGGAACGGACGCGACGCAGAGACCGGGCTCGCCGTCTCCATGGGGCTCACCGCCCGCGAGCGCGACGTGCTGGCGCTGGTGGCGGCCGGACGGAGCAACCGCCAGATCGCTGAGGCCCTGTACATCGCGCCGAAGACCGCGAGCGTGCACGTCTCCAACATCCTGGCCAAGTTGGAGGTCTCCAGCCGGGGCGAGGCGGCCGCGCTGGCCCACCGTCTGCGGCTGGTCCCCGTGGCGACCGACTGAGTGAAGTGCTCCGGCACGCCGCGCGGGGCGGCGTGCCGGGCGAATAGCGGCGTGCCGGCCCGAGGAGGCGCGCGCCGACCGGCGGGCGCGCGCGACCGGGACTCAGGCGGTGATGCCGTAGCCCAGTTCCTCGGCGGCGACCGACCAGAACGTGTTCTCGTCCGCGACGGCCGGTGAGTCGATCGCGCGGAGGCGGTCGAGCAGGGTGCCGGTCAGCACCTCTCCCGCCTCGTCACCGCCCCCCTCGGCCCCGGCCGCCCGCACCGACGCCTCGCCGTACGCCTGCGAGCAGGCCATCAGTTCGGCGAGCCCGGTGTTGATCAGACGCGGGTCGCCGCCCTCGGGCACGCCCCAGACGCCGCCGTCGGAACGGTCCACGCCGATCATGCTCAGGCCGTCGTCCCGGGCGACCACCGCGAGCTTGCGCCCGCCGATCTCACGGCTGACGAACGGGGCTGCCAGCCAGGTGCCCGGGTACGGGAACGCCCCGCGCTGGTCGAGGAGTTCGGTGAGTGCGACATCGTCCATGCGCAGAGTGTAGAGAACGCCGGACGGTGGAAAGCACCGCCGCCCGCCTGGCGTGGCGCGACGTCCGGAAACCGCCGGTCGCGGTCGTGGTGCGGCGGCCGGCGGGCGTGCACGCCGTCGCGTCCGGGGTGCCGCCGCACGCTCTCCGGGGTGCCCGGCGCGGCCCGGTCCGCGTCGCTCTTCTCCGGTACGCCCCAACCCGGGCGGGATCGACTCCGGGACGGAGCCTCCGGGTGACGCGGCGTCCGGATCAGAGGACGTTCAGACGAAGGATCCGGTCGTCGCCGTCCTCCGGGGTGCCGCGGCCGTCCGTCTCGTTGGTCGCCAGCAGCAGTTCGCCCGGCCCGACGGCCAGAACAGCTCGCAGCCGGCCGTACTCGCTCTCGAAGAACGCCTCCGGCTCACCCGCTTCGCCTGCCCCGTCCAGCGGGACCCGCCACAGACGCTCGCCGCGCAGCCCCGCCATCCACAGGGCGCCGTCGGTGTAGGCGAGCCCGCTCGGCGAGGCCTGCTCCACCGGCCACTCGACCTGCGGATCGACGAAGCCGTCGTCCGCCCCGCCGCTGCCCTCGTGCTCCGGCCATCCGTAGTTGGCGCCCGGCTCGATCAGGTTCAGTTCGTCCAGCGAGCGAGCGCCGAACTCCGACGCCCACAGCCGGTCGCGGTCGTCCCACGCCAGCCCCTGCACGTTGCGGTGACCCAGGGAGAACACCAGCGAGTCCGGCTCGGGGTTGTCCCCGGGCACCTCGCCGTCGGGCGTCATCCTCAGGATCTTCCCCGCCAGGGAGTCCGGGTCCTGGGCGAGGTCGGGCTCGTTGGCGTCACCGGTGCCCGCGTAGAGCATGCCGTCGGGGCCGAAGGCCAGCCCGCCGCCGTGGTGGATGACATCGTCCTTGGGGATGCCGTCGAGCACCACGTCCGGGCTCCCGAGCTGCCCGTCGGTGTACCGCATCCGCACCACGCGGTTGTCCGACGCGGCGGTGATGTAGGCGTAGAGCGTGTCGCCGTCGAGCGCCAGCCCGAGAAGGCCGCCCTCGCCGTTGGCCTCCACCCCCTCCACCCGGCCGGCCTCGGTGGTCTCGCCCGAATCCGCGTCCACACGCAGCACGGTGGCGTCGTCGCGCGAGCCCACCAGCAGGTCGCCGTCGGGCAGCTCCACCATCCCCCAGGGGGAGGGGAGGCCCTCGGCGACCGTGCCCTCGACCTCCGCGGAGCCCTCGGCCGGCGCCGCGTCGCCGTCCTCCGTCGCCTCCCCGTCGCCGTCGCCCTCCGGCGGTGCGGGGGAGTCCCCGGCGCCGGGGCGGGAGGGGCCGTCCCCGGCCCCTTCGGAGGAGTCGTCGCCGGAGCAGCCGACGGCGAGCACCGCGAGCGCGGTGAGCGCGGCGGCCAGGGAACGTGAGGCCAGTGGCCGTGCGGACATCGGTGGTGCCTCCAAGCGGGGTACTGCGGTCCGGTTGCAACGACGCACCTACCCGGTCACCGGGCGCCGACGCCTCGCGGCAGCGAGTGACACCCGTCCGCCGGAGCCCGCACGGGGCGGCCGACGCCGAGGCGGAACCGGGATCGACACCCGGGCCGGCCGCAAAGCGTGTTTGAGACCCCGCGCCGGGCGCGCGACGCCGGCCACGGCCATCTGCTGCGTTGTCAGGAACGCCCGAATGCAACCCGGTGTGAGGGCGCCCCTCCGCTTGCGACTGACCGCGCCTGACGCCGCGAGCTGATCCGACGCGGGGTCTCAAACAGGCTCTCAGCTCAGTCCCAGGAGTCGAGGGCCTCCGGCAGCCCGGAGAGCTCGCGCAGGTCCTCCGGGAGGAGCGCCAGCCCGGCCGCGTCACAGTTCTCCCGTGCCCACCGCTCCCTCTTGGTGCCCGGTACCGGCACCACCTGCTCGCCCTGGGCCAGCAGCCACGCCAGCGCCACCTGCGCCGCGGTGGCCCCGTGGTGGCGCTCGGCCACCCGGCGCAGTGCCGCCACCACGGGCTGGTGCTCCGCCATCATCTCCGCCGTGAAACGCGGATGGCGGGCCCGTACGTCGTCGGGTTCGAAGCCCCGTCCCGCGGTCAGGGTCCCCGTCAGATAGCCGCTGCCGAGTGGCATCGCCGCGAGCAGGGCCACGCCCCGTGCCCGGCACCACGGCAGCAGTTCGCTCGCCGCGCGCGGTGCCCACACCGACAGCTCCGCCTGCACGGCGCCGACGGGAAAGACCTGCTGGACCCGGTCGAGCAGCCGCACCGTCGCCCCGTAGCCGACCGCCCCGCCCTGCCCCGGGCGAAGCGGCCCCAGGCCGCCGGTGTCGACGGCCGACAGCCCCAGGGCCCGCACCTTGCCGGCCCGCACCAGCTCCGCCATCGCGCCCCAGGTCTCCTCGACGGGAACCTTGGGGTCGGGGCGGTGCAGCTGGTAGAGGTCGATCCACTCGGTTCGCAGCCGCCGCAGCGAGGCGTCGCAGGCGCGGCGGATGTAGCCGGGGCGGCCGTCGGCCACCAGGTGCCCCTCGCCGACGAGCAGACCGCCCTTGGTGGAGACGAACGCCTCCTCCCGGCGTCCGTGCAGGGCCCGTCCCAGCAGCAGTTCGTTGGTGAACGGCCCGTAGCTGTCGGCCGTGTCCAGCAGCGTGGCCCCCTGGTCCAGCGCGGCGTGCACGGCGCGGACCGACTCCCGCCCGTCCCGCTCCGAGGCGGTGTAGGCCCAGCTCATGGGCATGCAGCCGAGGCCGATCGCCCCGACCCGCAGCGCCCCCGCGCCCAGCGTGGTCTTCCGCACCCCTGCCGTTCCTCCCCGCGTGCCGCGTCCCGCGTACCGAACCGTCCGTGCGGCGGTCCGCGCGGCCCCTGTGCCGCGCGGACCGCGCACCGCGTCACCGAACCGCGGTGTCCGCGCGGCGTTCAAGGTATCGCTGCACGTCCCCTGACCCGCGCGCCCCCCGGCTCGTTAGGCTGACCATATGACCACCGGTGATGTCTGGCTTCCTCTTCCGATCGACGAGCTCGGCCCGCTGCCGCGCTCGCTCCGGTACCACTACTGGAACGGCGAGGAGGAACTCCCCGCCGACCCGGCGGACTGTGTGTTCTACGGGGTGCCCTACATGCGCCCCGCCGGGGTGGTGACGGCCCCGCTGCCGAAGATGGACCGGCTGCGGGTCATCCAGACGCTCACCGCCGGCTACGACCACCTGCTGCCCTCCCTGCCCTCGCTCCGTGAGGACGTCCAGCTGTGCAACGCCGGCGACCTCCACAACACCAGCACCTCCGAGATGGCCCTGGCGCTCACCCTGTCCGCGCTGCGCGGCATCCCCGAAGCCGCGCGCGACCAGGTGGACGGCGGCTGGCACCACCGGGTGCTGCCGTCGCTGGCCGACCGCAGCGTCCTCATCGTCGGCTACGGGGGCATCGGGGCCGCCGTGGAGGAGCGGCTGATCCCCTTCGAGCCGCGGCGGATCACGCGCGTCGCGGGCTCCGCGCGCCAGTCGCCGCGAGGCCCCGTGCACGCCGTCGGCCGGCTGCCGGAACTGCTGCCGGAGGCCGAGGTGGTGATCCTCTGTGTGCCGCTCAACGACGCCACCCGGGGCTTGGCTGACGCCGCCTTCCTGGCGCGGATGCCGGACGGCGCCCTCCTGGTCAACGTGGCCCGGGGCGCCGTGGTCGACACGGCGGCACTGCTCGCCGAGACGACCTCGGGCAGGCTCCTGGCCGCACTGGACGTGACCGACCCGGAACCGCTGCCGGCCGACCATCCGCTGTGGCGGGCCCCTGGCGTTCTGATCACGCCCCATGTGGGCGGCTCCTCCTCCGCCTTCCTGCCGCGCGCGGTGCGCATGCTGCACGGCCAGCTGAGCCGCTTCACGGACGGCGAACCGCTGCGGCACGTGGTGGCGACCGGCGGCTGAGCTGTCGCGGATCGCTCCGAATACCACAAAACCGACCGCGAAGGGAGGAAGTTCGCACAGTTAGTTACCCTGTGTCGTGAATGGATGCCATTCTGTGATCGGCTGGTGTATCGTCCCTCAGGGGCGTGCCCAGGACGCAGGGGGCGATACGCGAATGCACAGTCCACGAAAGGCAGTTGAACGCTCGGACGACCACCTCGGTGGCACCGGCGGGCGGGGGCGCCGAGCACCGTCGAGCGGGCTGGTCCGGCAGGTGGCACTAGCCGCGATCTGCGCGGCGTACGCGGCGGGCGCGGCATTGGGATGGGGCTCGGAACGCCTCGCACTCGTCATGGGCGATTTCGGGCTCAGTGCCGCCGCGCTGCTGGCAGCCACATCCTGCCTCTGGTACGCGCGCACCCGCGCCGGGGAGTTCCGTCCCGCGTGGATCCTCTTCGGTCTCTCCTCGCTGATGGTGGGGGTCGGGAACGCCATCTGGGGCTGGTACGAGGTCATCCTGCGGGAGCCGGTACCCCGGATCTCCCTGGCGGACGTCTGTTTCCTCCTCTTCGCGCCCCTGGCCATCGTCGGGCTGCTGATGCTCGCCAAGCGTCCGGTCTCCCGCGCCGGCTGGCTGTGCCTGGGACTGGACGCCTCGCTGATCGCCGGGTCGCTGCTGACCCTCTCCTGGTCGGTCGCGCTCACCCACACCGCTCAGTGGCAGGGGGAGACCGTCATCCGCGCCACCCTGGCGCTCGCCTACCCACTGCTCGACATCGCACTGGTGAGCATGGTGCTGGTGCTGCACTTCCGGCGCACCTCGGCCCAGCGATCGGCGGTCAACACCGCCGTCGGCGCGCTCAGCCTGACCGTTCTGTGCGACGCGCTGTTCACCTCGCCGCTGCTGCGTGACCAGTACACCTCGGGGCAACTGCTCGACGCGGGCTGGTTCGCCGGGTCGCTGCTGCTGGCCTGCGCGCCGTGGACACCGAGCGTCACCCAGCAGGCAGGACGGCTCGTCGAGCGGTCACCGGTCAGGGCGGCCGCGCTCGCGGGTGTCGCGCCGTCGGTGCCGGTGCGGGCCGCGGTGGCCGCCGGAGCCCCCGGCGCGCTCTCCCGCCGGGGCTCCGGGCCGCCCCCCGCCCAGCCGCTGGCCGGCTCGCTCGCCTCGCTGACTCCCTATCTGGCCGCCGCGGTCTGCACCCTCTCCATCCTCATCACCGTGATCAAGGGACGCGAGGTCGATCCCGTCGTGGTGGCCACCGCCTGCGCCGTGGTCCTCGCACTTCTCGTGCGGCAGGGCATCATGCTGCGCGACAACATCGTGCTCACCGGGGAACTCGCCCAGCAGGAGAGCCACTTCCGGTCGCTGGTACAGGGGTCCAGTGATGTGATCATGATCGCCGCCCCGGACGGAGTCCTCCGCTACGTCAGCCCGGCGGCGGCAGGCGTGTACGGGCAGGACGCCGACCAGCTCGTCGGCCGCCGGCTCTCCGACCTCATCCACGCGGACGACCTGGGCAGGGTCGAGTTCGAACTGCGCCGGTTCCTCTCGGTCCCGGCGGCCCGGGAGACCGTCACCCGGGTCGAATGCCGGGTGCAGCACGGTGCCGGGCGCTGGCTCAACGTCGAGTCCTCCGTCAACCGTCACCAGAACGGACTGATCTTCAACAGCCGGGACGTCACCGAACGCGTCCGGCTCCAGGCGCAGTTGCAGCACAGCGCCTCCCACGACTCGCTCACCGACCTCCCCAACCGCGCGCTGTTCACGGAGCGGGTCCGGCAGGCGGTCGACACCAGGCGGTCGGGGGAGCGGACCGCCGCGGTCTTCTACATCGACCTCGACGGCTTCAAGGCCGTCAACGACACCGCGGGCCACCAGACCGGCGACGAACTGCTGGTGCAGGCGGCCCGCCGCCTGCGTGAGTCCGTTCGGGCGGGTGACACCACCGCGCGGCTCGGCGGCGACGAGTTCGCCGCGTTGCTGACATCCTGCCCCGCCCCCGGTGAGGGCGGCGCCACGGGCGAGGAGGTCGCCCGGGACCGCGCCTGCGAGGCTGCCGGGCGGCGCGCCACGGCGGGCCGGGCGGCCGGTGACGGCTCCTCCAGCCGGGAGGAGCAGGTCCTCGACATCGCCGAGCGGGTGCGGGCCGCCCTCTCCCGTCCCTATCTGATCGACGGCCACGAGGTCCGGGTCGCGGCCAGCATCGGCATCGCGTTCGCCACCCCCGGCTGCACTCCGGCGGAGTTGCTGCGCGACGCCGACATCGCCATGTACCGGGCGAAGCAGGCGGGGAAGGGCCGGGTCGAGCTCTACACGCCCGGCGCCGACGGGCGGGGCGACGGCTTCGCCACGGCGGCCGGTCGTCGGGCCGACGGTCCGGGCAGTGCGACTCGCCCGGCTTCCGGCCCATCCGCACGTGCGGGCTCGGCCTCGCCCGACGGCGCGGCGGAGCACGGCCCGTCCGCTGGCGCACCGCCCACGGGCACCCCGTCCGGTGCCGCCTCGTCCGGTGCCGCCCCGTCCGTTCGGCTCCCCGCAGCCGGGCGCCGGGGACGGTTCGCGGCGGGCCCGACCGGGCGCTCGCGTGGTCCACTCCCCGCCGCGCGTTCCCCCCTGGCCCTGCCCGCCGTCCGCCGCCGTCCCGAACCGCCGTCCGGGGGAGTGCCGTCGGTCCCCGGCGAGATGGCCGGACGCCCCGGCGCCGGGCGCGCCGCCCCGGTCCCGGGCCGGCGTGCCGAACGGGCGGAGCGGCCTTCCGCCGTGCTGCACCAACCGGTGGTCGCGCTGGCCGACGGAGCCGTCGTCGGCTTGACCGCGGTTCCGGCTGCGGTCACGCGGACCACCGGTGCCCCCGCGCTACTGCCGCATCAGGCGGGGCCCGAACTCGGTGGCGCACTGCCTGACGACCGGCCCGACGGGCAGGCCGCCGCTTCCGGAGGTCCCGGACATCCTTCAGCGGGCCCCCTGCCCCCGCCCGCCTGCCGCGGGAGCGGCCGGGCGTGCGCTGTCGGGGAGTCGCTGAAGTCGGAGTGCCCGCAGTGCCCGGAGCGCGCCGCGATCGGCGTCGGCGCGCCCTCGTCCCCGCCTGACGGGCGTCGGCTGCTGGAGCTGGCGCTCTCCTCGGCGGCCGCCCGCCGGACTCGGCACGGTTCCCTGCCCGTCACCGTGCCGCTGCCCGCGGGCGATCTCGATGCCGGAGGGCTGGAGGTGGAGGAGGTGGCCGAGATGCTCGACCGCCACGATCTGCCCGCACACCTTCTGACCGTCGAGATCCCGGACGCCAACCGCTGCCTGGACGCCGAGGAGCCCGGACGCCGGCTGGCACGTCTGCGCGGGCTCGGAGTCGGTATCGCGCTGACCGGCCTGGGCGACGGCCGTGTCCCGCTCCTGGCACTGCACCGCCTGCCCGTCACGGAGGTCCGGCTGGCCCGCGAGCTGGTCGGCGGACTGCCGGCCTCGCCGGAGCTGCGCGCCATCGTCGCGGCTCTGCTCGGTCTCTCCGAGGAGCTGGGCGTCACCGCCGTCGCGGACGGCGTCGACCACCCCGAGCAGGTCGCGGCGCTGCGGGCGCTCGGCTGCCCGCGCGGCCGGGGCGCCGCCCTGGGCGGGCCCCTGAGTGACGAGGCCCTGGAGGCCGCCCTGCGCCGGGGGCGGCTACCGCTCCCCGGCGAGGGGGCCGGTCCCCGGGCCGCATCCGAGGGGGCCCGTGGGCGCTCCCGCTTCGCGTCGTCCCGGCGGCCGGCCGGGCGGTGAGAGGGCTCAGCCGGCGGCGCCTCCCCGGCCGCTCCCGCCGCCCGTCACGTCACACACCCCGGCGGCGGTGGGAGCGGTGTCCGCCGCCGCCGGGCGACGACCGCCCTGACCTCCTCGAACAGCGCTCGCACGGCTGTCCGTCGCGCGCCCGGATAGTGAGACTGCCGTTCCGCTGGCTTGACACACGTAACCCAAAGGAGCAGTGTCTGTGCCATGCGCACCCGAATTCTCGTACTTGGCAGGCGCGTCGACTGACCAGGGACCCAGCTCCCGCGGCCACCCGACGCGCCCCCCTCGCCTGCCTGACGGCACGAGGGGTTTTTTGTTGCACCGAACCGGTCCCGGACGGCTCCGCCGGCCGCTCCGCGAACCGCCCGAGACCACTCCACCCCCAGCGTCACCACCCCTCAGAACCGGGAAGAGACCGCCGATGACCGAGCAGGCAGGCGGGGCACCCAAGCCACAGCCACGGGCCCCCCGCAACGGACCGCAGCCGACCGCCACCGTCGAGCACCTCACGGGGGCCCAGTCCCTCATCCGCTCCCTCGAGTCGGTCGGCGCCGACACCGTATTCGGCATCCCCGGCGGTGCGATCCTCCCGGCCTACGACCCGATGATGGACTCCGGCAGCGTCCGTCACATCCTGGTGCGTCACGAGCAGGGCGCCGGCCACGCCGCGACCGGCTACGCACAGGCCACCGGCAAGGTCGGTGTGTGCATGGCGACCTCCGGCCCCGGCGCCACCAACCTGGTCACGCCGATCGCCGACGCGCACATGGACTCGGTTCCGCTGGTCGCCATCACCGGCCAGGTCGCCAGCAAGTCCATCGGCACCGACGCGTTCCAGGAAGCCGACATCTGCGGCATCACCATGCCCGTCACCAAGCACAACTTCCTGGTCACCGACCCGGCCGACATCCCCCGCACCATCTCCGAGGCGTTCCACATCGCCTCCACCGGCCGCCCCGGCCCGGTCCTGGTCGACATCTCCAAGGACGCCCTCCAGGCGCAGACGACCTTCAGCTGGCCGCCCACCCAGGACCTCCCGGGCTACCGGCCCGTCAGCCGCCCGCACGCCAAGCAGATCCGCGAGGCCGCCCGGCTCATCACCGAGGCACGGCGGCCCGTCCTCTACGTCGGCGGCGGCGTCATCAAGGCGGGCGCCTCGGCGGAGCTGCGCGCACTGGCCGAACAGGCCGGCATCCCGGTCACCACCACGCTGATGGCGCTCGGCGCGTTCCCGGACAGCCACCCCCTGCACGTCGGGATGCCCGGCATGCACGGCTCCGTCACCGCCGTCACCGCGCTGCAGAAGGCGGACCTCATCGTGGCGCTGGGGGCCCGCTTCGACGACCGGGTCACCGGCAAGCTCGACTCCTTCGCCCCGCACGCCAAGGTGGTCCACGCCGACATCGACCCCGCGGAGATCGGGAAGAACCGGGCCGCCGACGTGCCGATCGTCGGTGACGTCCGCGACGTCCTGGCCGACCTCGCCGCCGCCCTGCGCGCCGAGGAGGAGGCGGGCCACAGCGGCGACTACGCCGCCTGGCGCGAGCTGCTGACCCGCTGGCGCGAGACCTACCCGCTCGGCTACGACCTGCCCGACGACGGCAGTCTCTCCCCGCAGCAGGTCATCGAACGGATCGGCAGGCTCGCCCCCCGCGACACCGTCTACACCGCCGGCGTCGGCCAGCACCAGATGTGGGCCGCCCACCACCTGACGTTCGAGACCCCCGCCACCTGGCTCAACTCCGGCGGCCTCGGCACCATGGGCTACGCCGTTCCGGCCGCGCTCGGCGCCAAGGCGGGCCGCCCCGACACGACGGTCTGGGCCATCGACGGGGACGGCTGCTTCCAGATGACCAACCAGGAACTGGTCACCGCCGCCCTGAACCGCATCCCCATCAAGGTCGCCGTCATCAACAACGGCGCCCTCGGCATGGTGCGCCAGTGGCAGACCCTCTTCTACAACCAGCGGTACTCCAACACCGCACTGCACTGCGCGCCCGGGGGTGACGACGGCGCGGCCCCGCCGCCCGGCCGTGGCACCCGGGTGCCCGACTTCGTCATGCTCGCCGAGGCGATGGGCTGCGTCGGGCTGCGCTGTGAGGACCCCGCCGACCTCGACGCCATCATCGAGAAGGCCAACTCCATCAACGACCGTCCCGTCGTCGTGGACTTCATCGTCCACGAGGACGCCATGGTCTGGCCCATGGTGGCGGCCGGGACCTCCAACGACGAGGTGCAGGCCGCCCGCGGGGTCCGCCCCGACTTCGGTGACCTGGACGACTGAGGCCCGACGGCGCCGAGACCGAGAAAGCAGACCATCCATGTCCAAGCACACGCTGTCCGTCCTGGTGGAGAACAAGCCCGGCGTCCTGGCCCGGATCACCGCGCTGTTCTCCCGCCGCGGCTTCAACATCGACTCCCTCGCCGTCGGCACCACCGAGCATCCCGAGGTCTCCCGCATCACCATCGTGGTGAACGTGGAGAGCCTGCCGCTGGAGCAGGTCACCAAGCAGCTCAACAAGCTCGTCAACGTGCTGAAGATCGTCGAGCTGGAGCCCACGGCCGCCGTACAGAGGGAACTCGTTCTGGTGAAGGTCCGCGCGGACAACGAGACCCGTTCACAGATCGTGGAGATCGTGCAGCTCTTCCGCGCCAAGACCGTGGACGTCGCCCCGGAGGCGGTCACCATCGAGGCCACCGGGAGCAGTGACAAGCTGGAGGCGATGCTGCGCATGCTGGAACCGTTCGGTGTGAAGGAGCTGGTCCAGTCCGGCACCATCGCCATCGGACGTGGCGCGCGCTCCATCACCGACCGCTCGCTGCGCGCCCTGGAGAGGTCCGCCTGACCGGCGGTCCGTCCCGGGGCACCACCACCGGACGCGCGCCCACCCCCACGCGCCCGGTGACCCACGGCGGTTCCCGGTCCCGCCGGGCACCGCCACCGCGGGCCGGCCACCGGCCCACCGCCGGCGGCGCACCCCTCCCGCCGGAATCAGAGCACCACCGAGCACCACCCATCACAAGGAGAAGACCGAAGTGGCCGAGCTGTTCTACGACGACGATGCCGACCTGTCCATCATCCAGGGCCGCAAGGTCGCGGTCCTCGGCTACGGCAGCCAGGGCCACGCCCACGCGCTGTCCCTGCGCGACTCGGGCGTCGACGTCCGCGTCGGCCTGCACGAGGGCTCCCGCTCCCGCACCAAGGCCGAGGAACAGGGCCTGCGCGTGGTGACCCCGGCCGAGGCGTCCGCCGAGGCCGACGTGATCATGGTCCTGGTCCCGGACCCCATCCAGGCCAAGGTCTACGAGGAGTCCGTCAAGGCCCACCTGAAGGAGGGCGACGCGCTCTTCTTCGGCCACGGCTTCAACATCCGGTTCGGCTTCATCCAGCCGCCCGCCGGTGTCGACGTCTGCATGGTCGCCCCCAAGGGCCCCGGCCACCTGGTGCGCCGTCAGTACGAGGAAGGCCGTGGTGTCCCCTGTATCGCGGCGGTCGAACAGGACGCCACCGGGAAGGCGTTCGCCCTCGCCCTGTCCTACGCGAAGGCGATCGGCGGCACCCGCGCCGGTGTCATCAAGACCACCTTCACCGAGGAGACCGAGACCGACCTCTTCGGTGAGCAGGCGGTCCTCTGCGGCGGCGCCTCCGCCCTGGTCAAGGCCGGTTTCGAGACCCTGGTCGAGGCCGGCTACCAGCCGGAGATCGCGTACTTCGAGTGCCTGCACGAGCTGAAGCTCATCGTGGACCTCATGTACGAGGGCGGCCTGGAGAAGATGCGCTGGTCCATCTCGGAGACCGCCGAGTGGGGCGACTACGTCACGGGCCCGCGCATCGTCACCGACGCCACCAAGGCCGAGATGAAGAAGGTCCTCGCGGAGATCCAGGACGGCACCTTCGCCAAGACCTGGATGGCCGAGTACGAGGCCGGTCTGCCCAAGTACAACCAGTACAAGACCGCGGACTCCAACCACAAGCTGGAGACCACCGGCAAGGAGCTGCGCAAGCTCATGAGCTGGGTCGACAACGAGGACTGAGCGTTCCGGACACCCGGCTTCGCCCGATAGGGCGGCGGTCCCGCGCAACAGGCGCCGGGACCGCCGCCGCGCCGATACACTGCCAGCACTAGCGCGTCACAGGCTCACAGCGTCGTGTGTCTCACGCGGCTGCCAACCTCCACCGCCTTCGGCCGTCGGGACGCGGCCACCCGCAGAGGACAAGCGAGGACTGAGACAAGTGAGCAAGCCAGTCGTACTGATCGCCGAGGAACTTTCTCCCGCCACCGTCGACGCGCTGGGGCCGGACTTCGAGATCCGGCACTGCAACGGCGCCGATCGCGGCGAACTCCTCGGCGCCATCGCCGAAGCCGACGCCATCCTGATCCGCAGCGCCACCAAGGTCGACGCCGAGGCCATCGCCGCCTCCCGCCGGCTGCGCGTCATCGCCCGGGCCGGCGTCGGTCTCGACAACGTGGACGTCTCCGCCGCCACCAAGGCCGGCGTGATGGTCGTCAACGCCCCGACCTCCAACATCGTGACCGCCGCCGAGCTGGCCTGCGGTCTGATCCTGGCCACCGCGCGGCACATCCCGCAGGCCAACGCCGCGCTCAAGCAGGGCGAGTGGAAGCGCAGCAAGTACACGGGTGTCGAGCTGTCCGAGAAGACCCTCGGCGTTGTCGGTCTCGGCCGGATCGGTGTCCTCGTCGCCCAGCGGATGTCCGCGTTCGGCATGAAGGTCATCGCCTACGACCCCTACGTCCAGCCGGCGCGTGCCGCGCAGATGGGCGTCAAGATGGTGGCGCTCGACGACCTGCTGGCCGCCTCCGACTTCATCACGGTGCACCTGCCGAAGACGCCCGAGACGCTCGGACTCATCGGTGACGAGGCGCTGTCGAAGGTCCAGCCCTCGGTGCGGATCATCAACGCCGCCCGCGGCGGCATCGTGGACGAGGTCGCGCTGGCCAGCGCCCTCAAGGAGGGCCGGGTCGCCGGCGCCGGGCTCGACGTCTACTCCACCGAGCCCTGCACCGACTCCCCGCTCTTCGAGTTCGACAACGTGGTCTCCACCCCGCACCTCGGCGCCTCCACGGGCGAGGCCCAGGAGAAGGCGGGCGTCTCCGTGGCCCGCTCGGTGCGTCTGGCGCTGGCCGGAGAACTCGTCCCGGACGCGGTCAACGTCCAGGGCGGTGTCATCGCCGAGGACGTCCGTCCCGGCCTGCCGCTGGCGGAGAAGCTGGGGCGCATCTTCACCGCGCTCGCCGGCGAGGTCGCGCAGCGCCTCGATGTCGAGGTCTACGGCGAGATCACGCAGCATGACGTGAAGGTCCTCGAACTCTCCGCGCTCAAGGGCGTCTTCGAGGACGTCGTCGCCGAGACCGTCTCCTATGTGAACGCGCCGCTGTTCGCGCAGGAGCGGGGCGTCGAGGTCCGGCTGACCACCAGCTCGGAGTCCCCCGACCACCGCAACGTCATCACGGTGCGCGGCACCCTGACCGACGGGGCGGAGGTGTCGGTCTCCGGCACCCTGGCCGGCCCCAAGCACCAGCAGAAGATCGTCGGCATCGGCGAGCACACGGTGGACCTCGCCCTCGCCGACCACATGGCCTTCCTGCGTTACACCGACCGCCCCGGCGTCGTCGGCACGCTGGGCCGGCTGCTCGGCGAGGAGGGCATCAACATCGCCGGTATGCAGGTCTCCCGTGCGGAGGAGGGCGGCGCCGCACTCGTCGCGCTCACCGTCGACGGCACGATCCCGGCGCAGGTGCTGGCCGAGATCGGCGACGAGATCGGTGCTGTCTCGGCGCGGGGCGTGAACCTCACGGACTGAGCGTCCGGCGGGCCGTGCGCTCAGCCGGCCGTTCGGCCGCATGCGGCGGGCACACGCGACGGCGATGCGAGGGCGCTTGGGCGCGGCCGCATCGCAGGTGGCAGCTCACGGCGCGACGGCGGTCCGATGTGAACGACGCGGCCGGTCCGGTCCCTTCCGGGGCCGGGCCGGCCGCGTCGGCGTTTCCCGGCGGTCGGCGCCAGGACGGTGCGAAGTGCGGGGCGGCGCCCCGGTGTCAGCCGCCCGCCAGCGCGTGGGCCGCGTCGGGAGAGAAGGCGCCGGCGGGACCGGCGCAGCCGTCCAGCTCCCCGGGGAGCTTGATCCACAGGTAGGCGTCGACACCGTTGGTGCCGGTGTCCGTCGTGGGGCTGTCGCCCACCAGGCGGCCGGGCGGGTCGCACCACTCGTCGTCCAGCGGCCCGTTCCCGTTACGGCTGGTGTCGATCACCGCGCCGAGCCCGCCGCCCAGCTCGCTGACGAGCGCGGCGGCGAAGGCCGTCTCGTCGGCGGTCACCCGGTAGTTGGAGACGTTGGTGGCGACACCCGCGCCGTGTTCGAGGATCCCCGCCTCGCGCAGCGGGCCGGCGATGGCGGCGGGCGAGTGCCAGGCCGAGTGACCGGCGTCGTAGTAGACGCGGGCCTGCGGATTGGCGTCGGTGAACGCCGCCGCCGCTCCGGCGAGCGCGCTGAGGCGCTCCGCGCGCTGCTGCTGGTCGAGGCAGCCGATCAACGGGATGGCGTCCGGTTCCAGCACCACGATCACCGGATCGCTGCCGAGCCCGGCGGCGAACCCCTCGGTCCACGACCGGTACGAGGCGAAGTCGGGAGCGCCGCCGCCGGAGTGGTTGCCGCAGTCCCGGAACGGGATCATGTACGGCACGACAACGGCGACCTGGCCCGCGTCGGAGGCGGCCGAGGTGACGGCCCGCACCTCCTCGGTGATGGTGCCCGGGTTGTACTGCCCGGCGAACCACACGGCCTGCGGCTGGGAGGCGATGCGTTCGGAGATCAGCGGGGTCCTGGGATCGCCCGGGTTGGCGTCGACCCAGGCGTTGACGGCGGCGTCGGCCCGGTACAGCTCGCTGCCCTCGGGCAGGGCGGTGACGGCCGGGGTGTCGGTGGCGGGTATGTCGTCGGTTGTGGTTGTGGTTGTGGCGTTCGCGGTCTGGGTCTGCGCGACCACCGCGCCCATGAGCAGGGCGACGGCGCCGACGCCGGCCAGCAGTGGCCTGGTGCGCCGTGTTCGGCGGTGCCTGGTGGGGGAGTGGGCGGCTCTGGTCCGGCTGCGTGCCGACGGAGCGGGAGGACCGGCCGTCTCGGCCGCCCGGCGGCTGCTCGGCGCTCCCGCGCACACGGACGACTCCGCGCCGGACGCGGCCCACCGATGGCACCCGGCGCCTGCGGACGGCGTCAGCCCCGTGGCGGGGGTGGGAGTGGTG
>NZ_BHZI01000097.1 GCF_004305975.1 Streptomyces otsuchiensis | reverse complement strand
CCCCGGCCCTGCGGAAACGGTTGCCCCGCAGCCGGCCGCTGACGCCGCCTCAGTGGCCCCGGAGGCCGCCCCGCCCGCCGTCACCGACACCGGAGCGCCGGTCGAGGTGGCCGACGACGGCACGGACGAAGACGTGACGGCCGAACCGGCCCCCGCCGACGAGCAGCCCGCGACCGCCGACGGCACCGCTGAGGACGAGAGCGCCGCACCGGGCCAGGTGACGGTGCCCGAGGACGCGTCGCCCGTGATGGAGGACGGCGCGGCACCGGCCGAGGCCGCCGGGCCCGCGGTCGACGCCACCGGCGGCGAGCCGGTCTCCGCTCCGACGGAGTCCGCCCCCGCCGCGGACGGGGACGCCGATCGGGAAGGGGCCGAGGACCAGGCGGGCGAGGAACGCCCCGCCGCGGCTGCCGGCCCCGCGGCCGACGCCGCCAACGCTCCCGTGACCGAAGCCGTCCCCGCAGCGGCCCCCGGACACCCGGCCGCCGAACCGGACGTCCCCGAACCGGCCGCCACCGAACCGGACGTCGCCGAACCGGCCGCCACCGAACCGGCCGTCGGCGCCGAAGCCCCCGACGCTCCCGGCCCCGAGTCCGCCCCTGAGCCCGCTCCCGACGCCGGCGGGACACCCGCTCCGACGGCCGACGGGCCCGTCCCGGTCGCCGCCGCGTCCGGTGTCCCCGGCTACGACGAGGCCGAACGCGACACCGTGCACCGGCTGATGCGCGACCGCCGTGACATCCAGCACGGGTTCCGCCCGGACCCGGTCGACCACGACACGCTGCTGCGGGTGCTGGAGGCCGCGCACACCGCGCCGACCGTCGGGCCCTCCCAGCCCTGGGACTTCGTCATCATCCGTTCCGAGGAGACCCGCCGGGCCGTCCACGACCTGGTGCTGCGCCAGCACGAGGAGTACGCCAAGTCCCTGCCGCGCGCCCGCGCCCGGCAGCTGCCGGAGCCCGCGGCCGGTGCCGTGCTCGACGCGCCGGTCAACATCGTGGTCACCGCCGACGCCACCCGCGGCGGACGCCCCGCCCTCGGGCCGGGGAGCCACCCGGACTCCGCGCCGTACTCCTCCGCACTGGCCGTCGAGAACCTCTGGCTGGCCGCCCGCGCCGAGGGTCTGGGCGTGGGCTGGGTCGGCTTCTACGACGACCGCGAGCTGACGGCGGTGCTCGGACTCCCGGACCACCTGGAGATCGTGGCGTACCTGTGCGTCGGTCACGTCAACGAATTCCCGCCGGAGTCCGCCCCGCCCGGTGACAGCGCCGCCGCCGCCCGCCGCCCGCTGTCCTGGGTGGTGCACGAGGAGTCCTACGGGCGCCGCGCCCTGCCGGGAGGGCCGCCGCACGACCTGCTGGGCGAGGCCCTGTCCCAGATCCGGCCGCTGGACGCCCAGGCGCTGGGGGAGGCGTGGGAACGGCAGCGCCGGATGACCAAGCCCCCGGGCGCGCTGGGCGCGCTGGAGGTCATCTCGGCCCAGCTGTGCGGTCTGACCCGCAGCTGCCCGCCCGCCGTGCCCGAACCCGCCGCCCTCGCCGTCTTCGCGGGGGACCACGGGGTCCATGTGCAGGGCGTCAGCTCCTCTCCGCAGGAGATGACGGCGCAGATGGTCGCCAACTTCCTCGGCGGCGGCGCGGTCTGCAACGCCTTCGCCGCCCAGGTGGGGGCCGAGGTCTGCGTGATCGACGTCGGGGTGCGCGCGGAACTGCCGCCCACACCCGGCCTGATGCCGCGCAAGGTCCGCCCCGGCACCGCCGACTTCACCGCCGGGCCGGCGATGACCCGCGCCGAGGTGCTGCGTGCCCTGGAGGTCGGTGTCGAGACCGCCCGCGACCTGGTCGCCGCGGGCAACCGCGCTCTGCTCACCGGTGAGATGGGCGTGGCCAACACCACCACCGCCGCCGCGCTCACCGCGGTGTTCACCGGGGCCGACCCGGCGGAGGTCACGGGCCGCGGCTCGGGGATCGACGACGACACCCACGCCCGCAAGGTCGCCGTGGTGCGCGCCGCCCTCGACCTGCACCGCCCCGACCCCGCAGACCCGATCGCCGTGCTGGAGACGGTCGGTGGCCTGGAACACGCCGCGCTGACCGGGCTGATCCTCGGTGGCGCCTCCCTCCGGGTCCCCGTGGTGCTGGACGGCGTGACCGCCGGAGCGGCGGCCCTGGCCGCCCGGGCCATCGCCCCGGAGTCGGTCTCCGCCTGCATCGCCGGTCACCGCAGCGCCGACCCCGGGCACGTCGCGGCGCTGAAGGCGCTCGGCCTGCGGCCGCTGGTCGACCTCGACCTGCGGCTCGGGGAGGGCACCGGCGCCCTGCTGGCCCTCCCGGTCGTCCAGGCCGCGGCCCGCGCCCTCCGAGAGGTGGCGACGTTCGACACGGCCGGCCTCACCAGCGGTCACTGACGGCGTCGCCACGGCCACCCGCCCCCACCGGCGGGTGGCCGCCCGGCCGCCGGGCGACGCGCGCCCGCGCCGCCGTAGGGTGATCGGTGCGGCGACCGCCGCACCGATCACCGAGACCCGCACATCAGATAGGCAGCCGCTTCGATGATCTCCACCCCACCCGTGCCGGGGCCTCCCGCCTATCCCGTCGGACTCCGTCTGGAGGGGCGCCGCGTCCTCGTGCTCGGCGGTGGCGCGGTCGCCCGCAGGCGGCTGCCCGCCCTGGTGGCCGCCGGCGCCGACATCCTGCTGGTCTCTCCCGAGGCCACCCCCTCCGTCGAGGCGATGGCCGAGGCCGGTGAACTCCGCTGGGAGCGCCGCGGTTACCGTCCCGGGGACCTGGACGGCGCCTGGTACGCGCTGATCGCCACCGACGACCCCGAGGTCAACACCGCCGCCTCGGCCGAGGCCGAGGAGCGGCGCGTCTGGTGCGTGCGCAGTGACGACGCGGCGGCGGCCACCGCCTGGACCCCGGCCACCGGGCGCACCGACGGTGTGACCGTGGCCGTCCTCACCGGCCGTGACCCGCGCCGCTCCGCCGCCGTCCGGGACGCCGTGGTCGAGGGCCTGCGCGACGGCACCCTGTCGGCGCCCCGGCACCGCGAGCGCGCTCCGGGCGTCGCCATCGTCGGTGGCGGTCCCGGCGATCCCGACCTGATCACGGTGCGCGGCCGAAGGCTGCTGGCCGAGGCCGACGTGGTCATCGCCGACCGCCTGGGCCCCCGCGACCTGCTGGACGAACTCCCCGCCCACACCGAGGTGATCGACGCCGCCAAGATCCCCTACGGCCGGGCCATGGCCCAGCAGGCGATCAACGACGCGCTGATCGAGCACGCCCGCGCCGGCCGCACCGTCGTCCGCCTCAAGGGCGGCGACCCCTATGTCTTCGGGCGCGGCATGGAGGAGGCCAACGCCCTCGCCGAGCAGGGCATCGCGGTGACCGTGGTCCCCGGCATCACCTCCGCCGTGAGCGTGCCCGGCGCGGCCGGCATCCCGGTCACCCACCGGGGCGTCGCCCACGAGTTCACGGTCGTCAGTGGCCATCTGGCGCCGGACGACGAACGCTCCCTCATCGACTGGCCCGCGCTCGCCCGGCTGCGCGGCACGCTGGTCCTGCTCATGGCGGTCGAACGTGCCGGGGCGATCGCCGACACCCTGATCCGGCACGGCCGGCCCCCCACCACCCCCGTCTCGGTGGTCCAGGAGGGCACCACCGCCGGGCAGCGGCGCGTCGACGCCACCCTGGACACCCTGGCGCGCGCCATCACCGACCACGGTCTGCGGCCACCGGCCGTCATCGTCGTCGGAGAGGTGGTGGGCGCCGCCGGACCCGGGATCGCGGCGACGGCACAGCCGCCCGCCGGGGAGCGGCGCGGATGAGCGCCACCCCGTGGGCCGTCGAGATCGACGACGCCTCCGACCCCCGCCTCTCCGACTACGCCGACCTCACCGACGTCGCGCTGCGGCGGCGCCGCGAGCCCGCCGAGGGGCTGTTCATGGCCGAGGGGGAGAAGGTCATCCGGCGTGCGCTGGCGGCCGGTTACCCCGTCCGCTCGATGCTGCTCACCCCGCGGTGGGCCGAAGCCATGCGCGAGGTCTGCGTCGCGGCCGGCGCACCCGTGTACGTGGTGGAGCCCGCGGTCGCGGAGGCCGTCACCGGCTACCACGTGCACCGGGGCGCCCTGGCGGCGATGAGCCGCACCCCGCTGCCGCCCGTCGCGGAGCTGCTGGCCGGGCCCACCGGGCCGGGAGCGGACGCCGGGAGAGGCGGGCACGGCGGGGACGGCGGCCGGCACGACGGCCGTGCGCGCCGGCGCGTCGCCGTCCTGGAGGACATCGTCGACCACGCCAACGTCGGCGCAGCGTTCCGCAACGCCGCCGCGCTCGGGATCGACGCGGTGCTGCTCTCGCCGCGCTGCGCCGACCCTCTCTACCGTCGCTCGGTGAAGGTCTCGATGGGCGCCGTGTTCCAGATCCCGTGGGCCCGGCTGGACTCCTGGCCGGGCGAGTTGGAGATCCTGGCCCACCACGGCTACACGACGGCGGCGCTGTGCCTGGCCGACGACTCGGTACCGCTCGCCGAGCTCGCCGCCCGCGAGGAGCCCCGGCTGGCCCTGATGTTCGGCACCGAGGGAGACGGTCTCTCCGCCGGAGCGCTGCGCGGTGCCGACGTGCGCGTCACGATCCCCATGGCGGCCGGGGTGGACTCCCTCAACGTGGCGGCGGCCTCCGCCGTGGCCTTCTACGCCACCCAGCCCTGACGCCGCCTCCGGCCGCCCGGTCCGGCCGCGTCGGAGCGTACGACGGGTTCAGAGCGCGGCGCGCATGACGTGCAGCCCCGTGTACCCCTCGGTGGGGTGGTGGAACGCCTCCGGCACGGTGCCGACCACCGTGAACCCGAGCGCGAGATACAGCTTCACCGCGTGGACGTTGGTCTCCACCACCGCGTTGTACTGCATCGCCCGGAAACCGGCTTCGCGCGCCCACGCGAGGCTCTCCTCGACCAGCCCGCGGCCCACCCCGCGCCCGGACGCCTTCGGGTCCACCATGTAGCTGGCGCTGGCCACATGGGCGCCGTTGCCGCCCTGGTTCCGGTACATCTTGGCGCTGCCGAGCACGGTGCCCTCGTCGTCGACCGCGACGGTCACCCGTCCCGGCGCGGGCACCATCCACAGGGAACGGGCCTCGGGCTCGGGGGTGTCGGTGTCGTAGGTGAACGTCTCACCGGCGGCGACGATTCGCTGAAGGAACGGCCAGACGGCGGGCCAGTCCTCGATGGTGGCTTCCCTGATCAGCATGGTGACCATCCTGCCGTCCCGCTCGCGGCCCCGCCACCCAATAACCGGTGGGCCGCGGCCCACCGCCTCTCACAGCGGACTCTGCCCCTGGGCCGCGGCGATACCGAGCGCCACCAGCAGCGTCACCGTCACGAAGACCACGAGGCGCTGCCGCAGCAACCGGCGGTCCACACCGCGCTGACGGGGGCGCGGACCGGGCGCCGGGCGCCTGCGCTGCGGCGTGCCCGGCCGGGACGGTGCGCCGGGCCGCCGCTGGGCGGGACGGTCGGGCGCCGGGCGACGGAGCACGGTCGCCGCCGGAGTGTCCCGTGGAGCCACCGCGGCGGCCTGGCGCTGCATCCCCAGCCCGGCACCGCGCGCCTCCCGCGTGGCGATCTCCTTGAGCCGCAGCGAGAGCTGCATCGTCGTCGGGCGCTCGTCCGGCTGCTTGGCCAGGCAGGCGCGCAGCAACGGCTCCAACGCGGCCGGCACGCCCCGCAGTTGTGCCTCCTCGTGAACCACCCGGTAGAGCAGCACCTCCGAGGAGCCCTCGCCGAAGGGGGACTCGCCGAGGGCCGCGTGCGCCAGGGTGGCGCCGAGGGAGAAGACGTCGGTGGCCGGGGTGACCGCCACACCGCGCACCTGCTCGGGCGCGAGGAACCCCGGCGAGCCGACGGCGGTTCCCACGTGTGTCAGCGTGCTCGCCCCCGTCGACCAGGCGATACCGAAGTCGATGATCCGTGGGCCCTTGGGCGAGAGCAGGATGTTGGACGGCTTGAGGTCGCGGTGGACCACCCCCGCCTCGTGCACCGCCACCAGCCCCTCGGCCAGTGCCGCCCCGATGGCGGCCGTCTCCGCCGCCGCCAGGGAACCCTCGGTCGCGACCCGGTCGTGCAGTGAGGGACCCGGCACGTACTGGGTGGCGAACCACGGCTTGGCGGCGTCGAGATCGGCGGCGACCAGCCGGGCGGTGCAGCCGCCCCGGATGCGCCGTGCCGCCGACACCTCCCGGGCGAAGCGGGAACGGAACTCCGGGTCCTCGGCGAGGTCGGGCCGGATCACCTTCAGCGCGACCCGCTGTCCGCGCCGGTCCGACCCGAGGTAGACCACCCCCATGCCGCCGGCCCCCAGGCGCCGGTGCAGCCGGAACGAGCCGACGACCCGCGGGTCCTCGCGTCGCAGCCGCATCATCGCCATGTCCATCCCCGTCGGCCGGTTGCTCTGTCGCCGACAGCTTACGGACTGAGCGACCCGCGCGCTGAAAGGCCGCGCACTCGGCGATGACCTGGGGGAGATCCCTGAGCCGGGGCCGGGGGACTCCACCTTCAGGAGTACCCGGGGCTCTCCCGAGTCATCCCTCCGTAGGCCGCGCACCCGGTACGGCGGGGTGACGCCATCACCCCGCCCGCAGCCTAGTGTTGGGACCAGCGGCGGGCGAACACGAACTCGTCCCCCGAGGCCGTCCGCCCGCCGCGACCACAGACCGTACCCCCGCGCCGCACGGCGTGCGGGTACCCGGCGGGACGAGAGAGCGGAGGCGGGCATGTCCCACACGGCACACGCGGTGAACGCGGCACCGGTGAAGGACCGTCCGCTGGAGTACGGCACGGCCTCCGGCCGACGCCACCCGCTCGTCGCGCTCGCGATGGTCCTCCCGTTCGCCTTCGCGCTGGCCGTCGTCTTCGGCGGAGTGGAGGCGGTCGTGACACAGGCGTCGTCCGTGGTGGGTGCGATCGGGCGGTGACGCCCCGGGCCCGGCTGAGCGGACGGGCCCGCTTCGCACCGGCTGTCAACCCCGTGGGGACGGGGGTGTGGCGGGCGGCATGGTGGCCGGGCATCTGGGGAGATGCCCGGCCACAGTCATGCCGCGCGACACCGCTGCCGGCCCCGTCTCCCCGCGTGCCCGTGGCACGACGAGACCGGGGCCGGAGAACCATGTGGCTCTCCGGCCCCGGCCGGGTGTGGACGATACTGGGATTGAACCAGTGACCTCTTCCGTGTCAGGGAAGCGCTCTCCCGCTGAGCTAATCGTCCTGGGGAGTGCTGAGTTGAACGCGTGCGCGATACTGGGATTGAACCAGTGACCTCTTCCGTGTCAGGGAAGCGCTCTCCCGCTGAGCTAATCGCGCGGGTGTCCCCGTGAAGGGGACCAGTGGACGATACTGGGATTGAACCAGTGACCTCTTCCGTGTCAGGGAAGCGCTCTCCCGCTGAGCTAATCGTCCGAGGTGGAGACGGGATTTGAACCCGTGTAGACGGCTTTGCAGGCCGTTGCCTCGCCTCTCGGCCACTCCACCAATGAGAGGCGAACCCCTCAAGAGCGGACGACGAGACTCGAACTCGCGACATCCACCTTGGCAAGGTGGTGCTCTACCAACTGAGCTACGTCCGCAACTGCCGTTCCCGGTCGGCTCCCGCGTCCCGGCGACGTCTGAACTCTATCTGATTCCCGTGGCAGCTCAAACTCCGTATGGGCGGCGCCACCTCGTGACCCCGGCCGTCGGGGGCCGCCGCGCACACCGGATCTAGACTCGTACGCGTGCACGACCTCGCCCCGCTGGCCCGCTTCGGCGGCCTCCTCGCCACCGAACTGCTCGACGTCACCAGCGACCCCGCGGCGCTGGAGTCCTCCGGCTGGTGGGCGGTGGCGGCCCGTTACGACGGGGAGCCCGCGTTCGCCCGCTTCGGCCGTGTCACCACCGCGCCGCTCCCGGCCCCCGGGCGTTGGCGGGGTCCGGCGCCCGGCGCCTGGACCAGCTCGATGGACCGGGCCGCCTACACCGACGGGGTGCGCCGGGTCCGCGAGCACATAGCGGCGGGCGAGGTCTACCAGGCCAACCTCTGCCGGGTCCTCTCCGCCCCCGTCGACGCCGACGCCGACATCGACGCCCTCACCGCCCGGCTCGCCCGCGGCAACCCGGCCCCCTACGCGGGAACGATCCGGCTGCCCGGCCACGCGGTGGAGATCGCCACCGCCTCCCCGGAGCTGTACCTGCGCCGGGAGGGCGCCCTCGTGGAGTCCGGACCGATCAAGGGCACCGCTCCCACCGAGGACGAGCTGCTGGCCAAGGACCACGCCGAGAACGTCATGATCGTGGACCTCGTGCGCAACGACCTCGGCCGGGTGTGCGCCGCCGGATCGGTGACCGTGCCGGAGCTGTGCGTCGTCGAGAACCACCCCGGCCTCGTCCACCTCGTCTCCACCGTGCGCGGCACGCTCCCGCCGGGCGCCGGATGGCCGCAGCTGCTGTCCGGCACCTTCCCGCCCGGGTCGGTCACCGGGGCGCCCAAGTCCAGCGCCCTGCGCATCATCGACGCCCTGGAGACCGCCTCGCGCGGCCCCTACTGCGGCGGCCTGGGCTGGGTCGACGCCGACCGCGGCACCGGGGTCCTGGCCGTGGGCATCCGCACCTTCTGGATCGACCGGGACGACCCCGCCGCCCCGGTGCTGCGCTTCGGCACCGGCGCCGGCATCACCTGGGACTCCGACCCCGGCCACGAGTGGCGCGAGACGGAGCTGAAGGCGCGGCGGCTGCTCTCCCTGGCCTCGGCCCCCGAGGCCCGCTCCACCGCGCCCGCCGCCTGACGGCGACCGCCCCGAAGCCCGCGCCTCGCCCCACCGCCGCCGCGTCGCGGCCCGGCCGCCTACGCTGGAGCCCGGGCCGCCGCCGACCGCGCCCGCCGGGCACACCGGCCGCGACCGGCGCGAACACCCGAAGGACACACCCGAGGCGAGGCACACATGAGGATCTGGCTCAACGGCACACTGCGGACCGAGGACGAGGCGGGCGTATCCGTCTTCGACCACGGCCTGACGGTGGGGGACGGCGTCTTCGAGACGCTCAAGACCGTGCGCGGTGAGGCGTTCGCGACCACCCGCCACCTGGAACGGCTCGCCCGCTCGGCGACCGGGCTCGGCCTGCCCGCGCCCGACCCGGACGAGGTGCGGCGCGCCTGCCGGGAGACGCTCGCCGACGACCCGCGCCCCCTCGGCCGGCTCCGCGTCACCTACACCGGCGGGTACGCCCCGATGGGCTCGAACCGCGACGAGAAGGTCTCGCCGACGCTGGTGGTGGCCCACTTCGGCATCGAGCGCCGGCCCGACACCACCTCCGTCGTCACGGTCGACTGGACCCGCAACGAGCGCGGCGCGCTCAGCGGCCTGAAGACCACCTCCTACGGCGAGAACGTCGTGGCCCTGGCGGCGGCCCGCTCGCGTGCCGCCTCCGAGGCGCTGTTCCCCAACACCACCGGCGCGCTCTGCGAGGGCACCGGCACCAACGTCTTCGTGGTGCTCGACGGCCGCCTGTACACCCCGCCGCTCGCCTCCGGCTGCCTCGCCGGCGTCACCCGTGCCCTGGTCCTGGAGTGGACCGACGCGGAGGAGGCGGAGCTGCCCATGGACGTCCTGGACCGCGCCGAGGAGGTCTTCCTGACCTCCTCCACCCGGGACGTGCAGGCCGTCGCACGGATCGACGGCCGCGATCTCCCGGGCGCCCCCGGGCCGGTCACGGCCGCCGCCATGCGCGTCTTCGACGAGCGTTCGGCCGCGGACATCGACCCCTGACCCCCGGGCACGGGAGCCGCCGGGCACGCCCGCGGCTTCCGCTGCCGGTCCCGGAACGGTGACGGTGACGGAGGTGTGTGGCGCATCGGGCACCCGGTGCGCCAGGATGCCGACGTGACGACAACTCTGCGACCCTCCGGCCCCGAGCAGCGCGACGAGGCCGGCGCCCGTTCCCGCCGCTACGCCCTGCTCGACAACGGCCGCCCCGTCGGCTTCGCGCTCCTGGGCGCCGGTGCCCCCGGGACGACCGGCGCGGACGTCGGCCACATCCACGAGCTGACCGTGGAGCCCGCCGAGCGCCGCGTGGGGCGGGGCACCGTCGCCGCGCTCGCCGCGGAGGAGGTCCTGCGCGGCTGGGGCTGCCGCAGTGTCGAGGTGCGTTTCCGTCCGGCGGAGGACGGTGCCGTGCGGATGGCGGCCCAGCTCGGCTACACCGAACTCAGCCGCAACATGGTGACGGAGGTGCGCCCCGGAGCCGCGGACACGCCGCTGGCCCTGCCCGAGGGGGTCACCCTCCGGGAGATGTCCGCCGAGGAGTACCCCGAGTGGCTCGTGGTCGAGCGCGAGGAGTTCGTGCGCTCCTGGACCGACCGCGGTGTCCCCGAGGAGCGGGCGACCGCCCACGCCGAACGGTCCTACACCCGGTTGCTGCCGGAGGGCCCCGTCACCCCGGGCACCGTACTGCGCGTCCTGGAGAGCGGGGGCGCCCTCGCCGGCGCGCTGTGGGTGCGCACCGGCGAGGAGCTGCCCGACGGCGCCGGCGGCTATGTCTACTCGGTCCGGGTCGAGGCCGGGCACCGCGGGCGGGGCCTGGGCCGGGCGCTGATGGTGGAGGCCGAGCGGATCTGCGCCGAGGCCGGCGTGGACCTTCTCGGCCTGCACGTCTTCGCCGGGAACACGCCCGCGCTGAGTCTGTACGAGTCGCTCGGCTACCGGACGGTCTGGCTCAACCAGGTCAAGCGGCTCGGCTGAGCACCCCGGCGACGATCTCCTCGATGCGCTCGCGGAGCCCCTCCTGGCTCTTGCCGCCGTCCAGCCGCTGCCCGTCGACCAGGTAGGTGGGAGTACCGGTGACCCCGAGCGCCGCGCCCTCCGCCTGGTCGGCGTCGACCATGAGCATGTGCCTGCCGTCGATCAGGGCTGTGTCCATCTCCTCGGCATCCAGCCCGAGTTCACGCGCGAGATCGACCAGGAGGCCGGTGCCGCGGGTGCCGAGCTCATCGGTGCGGGCCAGAAGCGCGGTGACGAACTCGTCGCCCCGCCCCTGCGCGTACGCCTCCTCGGCGGCCTGGGCGGCCACCAGCGCGTGCTGGTGGCGGGGGAGCGGGAAGTGGCGCAGCCGGATGGTCAGCCCGTCGCCGAACCGCTCGCGCAGCGCGGCGAGGTCGGGCTGGGCGCGGTGGCAGTCGGGGCACTGGAGGTCGCACCACACGTCGAGGACGGCGGTTCCGGTCGCATCGTTCATGAGACCAGTCTCCCAGTGGCCGGCGGCCCGGGGTGTCCCCCGGTGGGGCTCACCCCGAATTGCCCCTGATCTTTCCCCGGGCGATGGCCTCCCGGCGTCCGGGGAGGCAGGATGGAAGACATGCTTGGGATGATGATTTACGCCGTCTGCGGCACGCTGACCGCGGCCGGGCTGTGGTTCGCCTACCGCTCTCTGCGTCGTCGCCGGTACGCCACCGGGCTGCGCACGGCCTCGGTGGCGCTGCTGCCGATGGGCCTGGCCATGACGGGGGTGGTGCGGTTCGTCGTCAACATGACCGTCAACCCGATCGCCTGGATGGGTTTCGGAGCGGTCGGTCTGTCCGTCGCGCTGTTCTTCACCGCGCGGATGCTCGATGCCCGAGGGGTCGAGGACGGCGGTTCCGGGCCGACGCCCGAGCAGGTGGCCGCGCCCGACGCCAGCACCCCGGCGCTGCCCGCGAAGCAGCGTTCCGCCCCGGCGCCGTCCGCCCCGGCCGGTGGCACCGGTAAGGAGGACTTCTCGGACATCGAAGCGATCCTGAAAAAGCACGGGATCTGACGAATTCCCAGTCCAGCAGGGCGTGTTGTGAGTAGCGGGCATCGCGTCTGCGCCATGATCACCGCGAGATGGCGCACAAACTGCGGGAGCTCGGCTCCCCGACCACGAACCCCCTTCCGCCGCACGAAGTGCCCGGTGCCGCCCCCGGTGAACGCCGGGGCTGCCTGTTCGCTCTGGCCCAGCTACCGCTGATCATCTTTCTGGCGGTGATCGGGACGCTGCTGATGGTGGCGGCTGTGCACGACCTGTTCCTGCTGTGACCTCGGCCCCCGGTCCGTCCTGGACCGGGGGCCGAGTCGTGGGTGCTCCGGCGGGGTGGGCGGAGGCGCCGCCTCAGCGGGCACCGGCCTGCCGCTGCCGGGCGCGGTAGGCCGCGACATGGAGCCTGTTGCCGCACGTCCGGCTGTCGCAGTAGCGGCGCGAGCGGTTCCGGGAGAGGTCCACGAAGGCGCGTCCGCAGTCCGGCGCCTCGCAGCGCCGCAGCCGCTCCAGCTCGCCGGCGACCAGCAGGAACCCGAGGGCCATGCCGCAGTCCGCGGCCAGGTGGTCGGTGAGCGACGCCCCGGGGGCGAAGTAGTGCACGTGCCAGTCGTAGCCGTCGTGGTCGGTCAGCTGCGGGGTGGTCCCCGCCGACGCGACCATCTCGTTGATCAGTCCCGCCGCTTCCGGTGAGGAGCCGGCGGCGAAGACCTGTGCGAACCGGTCCCGCGCCTCCCGCACGCCCCGCAGGTCGTCCCCGGTGAGGGCCGCGAGGTCGACACCGCTGATGGTGAGGGTGCCCACGAACGCCCGCAGCGCCGGGACGTCCGGGAGGCGATCCGCCTCGCCGGCCGCCGGGGCGGTGTTGAGCAGTTCGACCACGTGCTCCAGTGCGCACCGTGTGTCGTGGTTGATGAGCACCAAGTAGCTCCCGGTCCGGGGTGGGTAACCGGGAAACTCTAACGCGCACGCCGGGTACCGCCGCGTGGTGGTGCGGCGGTACCCGGCGTGCGCGGGCCGGGCGGGCCCCGCCGTCGCCCCGAGTCGGACGGCGTGGCCCCCCGGCCTCAGCTCTCGGCGAGGATGTGCGAGAGCTCGGTGTCGAGGTCGAAGTGTCGGTGTTCGGTACCGGGGGGCACGGCGGCGTCGGTCCTTTTGAGGAAAGACTCCAGCGCCCGGGCCGGCGCCTCCAGCAGGGCTTCCCCCTCGGGGGAGCTGAGGGCGATGCAGACCACGCCCTGTCCGTGGCTCCGCGATGGCCACACCCGCACATCACCGGTGCCCGTGGGGCGGTGCAGCCCCTCGGCCAGGAGGTCGCGGGCGAAAACCCATTCGACGGTTTCCTCCGCTCCGGTGTGGAACGTGGCGTGCACGGCATAGGGATCCGCGGTGTCATACCGCAGTCCCGCGGGTACGGGCAGTGAGGATTCGCTCGATACGACGAGGCGCAGGTGCAGCTCGCAGCTGACCGTGGTGTTCATAGGCGCCAGTGCCTTTCGCTCAGTGTGCGCTCGGGGCTTCGCACGTCGGCGAGATCGATGTGCCACGTACTGGGGGGTTGTAAACCCGTCTGTGCCATTTGTGAGGTTTGAACTCATTCGAATGGGCGAGTCTGGTGCGTCAGGGGACCCCCGAATGAGCGATTGCTACATCTGTGCGAAAACATCGCGAAAGAGGGGTTTGGGGTGCGTCCCGGGGTGGGTCACACGTGCGGTAGTGTGATCGCCGCAGCGGGCGATTAGCTCAGTGGAAGAGCGCTTCGTTCACACCGAAGAGGTCACTGGTTCGAACCCAGTATCGCCCACCGTGCGCGTCAGGGACCGGAGAGAACAGCGCCGGTCCCTGACGCTTTTCCGTGCCCGCGGATGCCGCCTGATGTCGTTCCGTATCCTCTCGTGACTCTCCGGGAACGCGCCCGAGGGCTCCTCTCCGCGGTCCTCGCGGGGACGAAGGCGCCGTCGGGGCGGCCGGTTTGGACGGACGGTTACCGCCCTGTATGGTTCTCACGTGCCGCAGGGCACCGAGAACGCGGGCGATTAGCTCAGTGGAAGAGCGCTTCGTTCACACCGAAGAGGTCACTGGTTCGAACCCAGTATCGCCCACACCTGCGAGAGGCCGGTCCGTCTGCCGACGGGCCGGCCTCTCGCGTTGCCGTGCCCTCGCGTCGACGGCTGCGGCGACGGCCGGCCGTCGTGCTGGGCGGCGCGGAAATCCGTTTCGCCTCGCGCCCCCGCCGCTCGGTACGATTCACGCGGTCGCGGCACCCGCCGCGGCAGGTAGACATGAGTCAGGAGAGACCGGTGTCGGACGTCCGTGTGACCATCCATCGCGATTCCGAGCGGGAAGAGCGTGTGGTGACCACGGGCACGACCGCCGCCGCCCTCTTCGAGGGGGAGCGCTCTGTCGTCGCCGCCCGCGTCGCCGGTGAACTGCGCGACCTCGCGCACCCGCTGGACGACGGGGACGAGGTGGAGCCGGTCGAGATCGGTTCCCCCGACGGCCTGGACATCCTCCGCCACTCCGCCGCGCACGTCATGGCGCAGGCGGTGCAGGAGCTGTTCCCCTCCGCCCGGCTGGGCATCGGCCCTCCCATCCGCAACGGGTTCTACTACGACTTCGATGTCGAGAACCCCTTCCACCCCGATGACCTCAAGCGCATCGAGAAGAAGATGCAGGAGATCATCAAGCGCGGGCAGCGGTTCTCCCGCCGCGCGGTCAGCGACGACGAGGCGCGCGAGGAACTGGCGGCCGAGCCGTACAAGCTGGAGCTGATCGGGCTCAAGGGCTCCGCCGCCGACGCGGCCGAGGGTGCATCGGCGGAGGTCGGCGCGGGCGAGCTGACGATCTACGACAACATCGACGCCAAGACCGGCGAGCTGTGCTGGAAGGACCTCTGCCGCGGGCCGCACCTGCCCACCACCCGGCTGATCCCCGCCGTCAAGCTGATGCGCTCCGCCGCGGCCTACTGGCGCGGCAGCGAGAAGAACCCCCAGCTCCAGCGGATCTACGGCACCGCCTGGCCGACCCGCGACGAACTCAAGGCCCACCTGGAGTTCCTCGCCGAGGCGGAGAAGCGCGACCACCGCAAACTGGGCGCCGAACTCGACCTCTTCTCCATTCCCGAGGAGATCGGCTCCGGGCTCGCCGTCTTCCACCCGCGCGGCGGCGTGGTCCGACGGGTGATGGAGGACTACTCCCGCCGTCGCCACGAGGAGTCGGGCTACGAGTTCGTCTACTCGCCGCACGCCACCAAGGGCACGCTGTTCGAGAAGTCCGGCCACCTCGACTGGTACGCCGACGGCATGTACCCGCCCATGCAGCTCGACGGGGGCCAGGACTACTACCTGAAGCCCATGAACTGCCCGATGCACAACCTGATCTTCGACGCCCGGGGCCGGTCCTACCGCGAACTCCCCCTGCGGCTGTTCGAGTTCGGCACCGTCTACCGGTACGAGAAGTCCGGTGTGGTGCACGGCCTCACCCGTGCCCGCGGCTTCACCCAGGACGACGCGCACATCTACTGCACCCGTGAGCAGATGGCCGGCGAGCTGGACTCGCTGCTGACCTTCGTCCTGAACCTGCTGCGGGACTACGGCCTCGCCGACTTCTACCTGGAGCTCTCCACCCGCGACCCGGAGAAGTCCATCGGCACCGACGAGAACTGGGCCGAGGCGACCGAGGCCCTGCGTCAGGCGGCGGTCAAGCAGGGCCTGGAACTGGTGATGGACCCGGGCGGGGCCGCGTTCTACGGGCCGAAGATCTCGGTGCAGGCGCGGGACGCGATCGGCCGCACCTGGCAGATGTCCACCATCCAGGTCGACTTCAACCTGCCCGAGCGGTTCTCGCTGGAGTACACCGCCGACGACGGTTCCCGCCAGCGTCCGGTGATGATCCACCGGGCACTCTTCGGCAGCATCGAGCGCTTCTTCGCCGTGCTGCTGGAGCACTACGCGGGCGTCTTCCCGCCGTGGCTGGCCCCGGTGCAGGCGGTGGGCATCCCCATCGGTGACGCCCACGTCCCCTACCTGCGGGAGTTCGCCGCCACGGCCAAGGCGAAGGGGCTGCGGGTCGAGGTCGACGCCTCCGCCGACCGGATGCAGAAGAAGATCCGGAATGCCCAGAAGCAGAAGACCCCGCTGATGATCATCGCCGGTGACGAGGACGTCGCCGCCGGTGCCGTCTCCTTCCGCTACCGGGACGGCAGCCAGCGCAACGGCGTGCCCCGCGAGGAGGCGCTCGCCGAACTGCTCGACGTGGTCGAGCGGCGCGCCCAGATCTGAGTGGCCGGACGCGCGCTCGGCGGGGGACCCGACCCGTCCACCGCCGGGCGCGCGGCCTATGCTGGCCCGCATGACGCGTGAGCCGGAGCAGCAGATCGGCGTGGGTGAGCCGGACGCCTTCCAGCGCCTGTGGACGCCCCACCGGATGGCCTACATCAAGGGCGAGGGAAAGCCCACCGGGCCCGCCTCCGGCGACGGGTGCCCGTTCTGCGCCATCCCCGCCCACAGCGACGCCGAAGGGCTGATCGTCGCCCGGGGCGAGCATGTGTACGCCGTGCTCAACCTCTACCCGTACAACTCCGGTCACCTGCTGACCGTGCCCTACCGGCACGTCGCCGACTACACGGAGCTGGACGGCCCGGAGACCCTGGAACTGGCGGAGTTCACCAAGCGGTCCATGACGGCCGTGCGCTCCGCCGCCGGCCCGCACGGCTTCAACATCGGTCTCAACCAGGGAGAAGCCGCCGGAGCCGGTATCGCCGCGCACCTGCACCAGCACGTGGTGCCGCGCTGGGGCGGCGACGCCAACTTCATGCCGGTCATCGGCCACACCAAGGTGCTGCCCGAACTCCTCGCCGACA
This sequence comes from Streptomyces otsuchiensis, assembly GCF_004305975.1. Classification (GTDB taxonomy): domain Bacteria; phylum Actinomycetota; class Actinomycetes; order Streptomycetales; family Streptomycetaceae; genus Streptomyces; species Streptomyces otsuchiensis. The sequence continues at coordinate 2,837 of NZ_BHZI01000097.1, read as the reverse complement.
CCCGGCAGATGCTCGCCGACGCCTGGCCCGGCTGAGCCCGGAGCCCGCGACCGGCGCCGCTCTCCGTCCGTCCGTCGGCCCGGGCCGCCGCCCTCCCACGCAGGACGCGGGCAAGGACGGCCGTCCGGGCCTGCGTGCCGGCTCACATGCCGTACTCGTCGGCCTTCCGGGGCTCCACGCTCTGCACGGCGCCGCTCAGGCCCGAGGCGCGCGCCTCGAACTTGGAGATGTCCACGCCGTTCTCCTCCAGCACCTTCAGCGCCGCCTGGTGCGCGACCCGCAGCACCGGCGTGGCCACCCGCAGCGCGTCGTCCGCCATGAAGCGGTGGCGCCACGGCTTGGTCGCCCACACGTGCCGTACTCCGAACGGCTCCGGCAGTGACATCTTGCCGCCCAGGTCGTCCAGCCTCTTCGGGCTGAACCGCGCCAGCGGAGCCCGGGCCGCCAGCCGCACCGTCTCCTTGGTGTCGACCAGCGGCAGTGCCTGCGAGACCTTCTTCCAGGGCTTCACCGGATTCCGGAAGCTGCGCGACTTTCCGCCCGGCTTCTCGTAGAACCACGGGTGGATCGGGCCGAGCGCGTGGCCGTTGACCTCGATCCGCAGCGTCCGGTGCAGCACCGTCACGCTGATCATCATGGTGATGACCAGACCGCCGTCCCACAGCACGAACTGCACACCCAGGTAGTGCCGGTCGTTGCTGTCGAGCTGCTGCTCGTTGCAGATCCGCTGCACCTCGATGGCGTTGATGCTGTACGCCTCGACGTTGGGGCCGTCCGGCCGGGAGACCGAGCCGGCGTTCTCACCGACGTGCCGCACCACCCAGTGACTGACCGCGGGCGGCGACTTGAACCCGCCGGTGTGCAGCGGGCTGCGCTCCAGCATCCGCAGCTGGTCCTGCATCGCGCGCACCACGTCCCAGCTGCGGAACGGGTCGATGTCCTTCTCCGGGTCCCGGGCGACCAGTTCCTCGGCCAGCTGCCAGCTGCCCCACCGCACGCCCATCCCGAGTATCCCGCTGGGCCCGGCGTAGTAGGCCACGTTGGAGTCCTGCTCGGCGGAGATCTTCGCCAGCCCCAGCCGAAGCCGCTCCGCCTCCGCGTCGTTGGGGTTCTGCGGCACCGCCTCGGGGATCTTCGCGCCGGCACCACCACCGCCGACCATGTCCGCCCAGTGCGCCCGGAGGTTCTGCGCCGCCTGCTCGCTCACCCGGCGCGCCCACAGCCAGCCGATGATCGGAGCCGGCAGCATGCTCCACACGTACAGCTGCACCAGGCCGCCGAACGGCAGCGAGTAGACCAGCAGCACCAGCAGGACGAAGAGCGCCGCCAGCGCGGCCATCCCGATGGTGCCCGCCCGCTTGTCCTTCGACCCCGCCAGCGTGCGGCGCGCCTGGAACAGACCCAGCCACGCCAGCACTCCGGGCAGGAAGAGCAGGCCGAACACGCCCATGATGACGGTGAGCCGGGTGTCGCGCTGGGTGCGGATCCGCTTGGCGGCGATCGCGTGCTCCACCACCGTGTGCGGTTCCGCGCCGAAGGACTGGATCAGCGGCGCCCGGCCGGAGGCCAGCATCCGCGTCTCGACGGCGCGGGTGAACGCCTCGCCCAGGTTCGGCTCCAGCAGCGAGATCTTCGGGTCGCTCACCGACGCCTTGTCGTTGGGAGCCTTGATCGACTTCGCCTCACCGTCGCGGTAGGCGGTCGCCGCCAGCGCGGAGCCGGCCGCGGTCTGCCCGTGGCCCGCTCCCGACAACGGGACCTGCGCGCCCGGGCTGAAGTCGAAGTCCACCCCCACCGAGCGCTTGAGGTCCTCCAACCCCGCCATCGGTACACCCCCTGCTCGGCATCGGGTCCACGGTCGCCGGTGCCCCGGCCCGCAGCGCCACGACCGCCCGAACGGGCAGCCGGTGAGCGGCCCGTGCGGCACGTCGCGGCACCGGACCCCAGGGTAGCGGCGAAGCGCCGCCCGGCCGGGTCGATCACCCGAACGCACACACAATCCGGCCAGCCGGGAGCGCGCGGGCGCCCACCGGCGGCGGCCCCACGCCCCCGGCCCGGACGGCCGCCGCCGTCGCCACGGCGCGCGCTGGCTACGATGGGCCAGCCGGTGGCCGTACGACCACCCGGCCCACCGCGATCTGTTGGGAAGGCCATGCTCAACAAGTACGCGCGTGCATTCTTCACGCGTGTCTTCACACCGCTCGCCGCACTGCTGCTGCGGCTGCGCGTCAGTCCGGACGTGGTGACCCTGGTCGGGACGGCCGGGGTGATGGCGGGCGCGCTGGCCTTCTACCCGCGGGGCGCGTTCTTCTGGGGCACCGTCGTCATCACGCTGTTCGTCTTCTCGGACATGATCGACGGCAACATGGCGCGTCAGCTGGGACGCTCCAGCCGCTGGGGCGCGTTCCTGGACTCCACACTGGACCGGGTGGCCGACTCCGCCGTCTTCGCGGCGCTCGCTCTCTGGTACGCCGGGCGGGGCGACGACCTGCTGCTGTGCTCCCTCGCGCTGTTCTGCCTGGCCAGCGGCCAGGTGGTCTCCTACACCAAGGCGCGCGGGGAGTCGATCGGGCTCCCCGTGAAGGTCAACGGCCTGGTGGAGCGCTCGGAGCGGCTGGTCATCACCCTGGTCCTCACGGGCCTCTCCGGACTCTCCGCCTTCGGCGTCCCCTACATCCACGTCCTGCTGCCGCTGGCGCTGTGGATCGTGGCCGTGGGCAGCCTGATCACCCTGATCCAGCGGATGGTCACCGTGCGCCGGGAGGCCGACGAGGCGGACGCGGCGGAGGCCGCCGCGGCGCCCAAGCCGCCCTCCCCGCCCGCCCCCGGTGCGCCTC
>NZ_BHZI01000096.1 GCF_004305975.1 Streptomyces otsuchiensis | reverse complement strand
CCCCAGGAGCCGCCGCCCGTCCCCGTGCCCCGCCGGCCGGGGCGGGCGGCGGCTCCTGGGGCGGTCATCCGGGGACCGACGCGGTCTGACGAGACAACATGACGGATAGTCTGAAAACACGCATAAGTACATATTGAGTGACGTCGCCCGGAAATCCGCGATACCGCGCCAATCGCGGTGTTGTTGGCAGCATGGCCCGGGTGAGTGCCCTCATCGCCGCGACCGCCGACCGCCTGCGTCGCCTTCAGATCCGCCCGCGCGGCCGCCGCAACCAACTCGACGGGCAGCGCCGGCAGGGCGCCGCCCAGCCGTCGACCGGCGGTGGCGGTGGCGGTGGTGGTGGCGGCGGCGGACGGCCCGGCAACGGCCCGACCGCGCACGGTGCCCCAGCCGCCGACACCGCCGGCCGTCCCACCACCAACGCCTGGCCCGGCGGACCCGCCGTCATCGAAGGGCTGGTCGCCGCCGGACTCGGCCTCGGACTGCTCGCCGTCGTCGTGCTGGTGCTGTGGACGGTCTCCCCGCATCCCGACGACGGGCCCGGCACCGCCACGGCCGTCGCCGTCGACCTCTGGCTCCTCGCCCACGGCGCCGCGCTGGTGCGCAGCGAGACCCTCGGCGGCACCCCGGCGCCGATCGGCATCACCCCGCTGCTTCTCGCGCTGCTGCCTGGCTGGCTGCTGCGCCGCGCCATGCGGGTCGCCATGCGGCCCGAGTCCGAGCCCTACGACGCACTGCGCACCGCGTTGTGGGTCTGCTGCGGCTACCTGCTGGTCGCGGCCGGGGCCCTGCTCTACACGCTGGACGGGCCGATCCGGGCCGATCCGGTGAGCGCGGCCGCGTTCGTGCCCGCGTTCGCGCTGGTGCTCACCGTCGTCGCGGGCTGGTCGCACACCGGGCCGCCACTGCTTCCCGCCCGTGCCCAGTGGCTCCACGAGACCGACGCGCCGCGAGCCGCCGCCGCGGGACTCGCGGCCATGTGCGGGGCCGGCGCGGTGCTCGCCGCAGTCGCGCTGGTCGGGCACGCCGGCGCGGCGCAGGACCTCTTCGGTCAGCTCGCCGGTGACTGGTCGGGCCGGATCGCGTTGCTGCTGCTGGGATGCGCGCTGGTTCCGAACGCCGCGGTCTGGGCGGCGTCCTACGGCCTGGGCCCCGGCTTCACCGTCGGCGGTGGCGTCGTGCTCTCACCGCTGGCAGCGGGCACCGACACCCAACTGCCGCCGTTCCCGCTGCTGGCGGCGCTGCCCGGCGACGGCCGCACCCTGACCACCGTGTTGCTCGCCGCCCTCGTGCCCCTGGCGGGGATCGTTGTCACCGCCACGTTCCTCGGGCGGTCGGCGGTGCCGGTGCGCGCGGACCGGACCACCGCGACCACGGCCCGGGGAACCGCCTGCGCGGCGCTGATCGCCGCCGCCCTGCTGGGCACCGGGATGGCACTGCTCGCTCTGCTGGCCGGCGGCCCGATCGGCACGGGCGACCTCGCGGCGTTCGGGCCACAGCCCTGGCTGGCCGGCCTCGCCGCATTCGGCTGGACGGCGGTGCTGGGCACCCCGGCGGCGCTGGCGGCCCGCGCCTGGCGGCTCCGTCGCCCCGACTTCGCCCGGAGCATGGTCAGCGGCGGGGCGGGTGGCGCCCGGCACCTCGTCGTGAGCGGCGGCCGGGCCGTCGCCGGTCTGGTACCTATCCCTCGGCGGCGGGCCGCCGGGGAGCGGGAGGGGGCCGGCGATTCCGCCTGCGCGACGCCACCTCGGCCCGCAGCCCCCGCGTCCCCCGCTCCGTCCGGGGCCACCGGCGGAATCGGCGGAATCGGCGGAACCGGCGAATCCGCGGACGCCGCGGACGCCGCGTCCGGCGGCGGCCGGTGGGCGGCCCTGACACGCCGCGCCGGCCGGTTGCGGCGCGGGCACCGGGCCGACATCGCCGCCGAAACCGAGCCGGACCCGAACCCGGCTACGGCGCCGCCCGTCCCGTCCGCGCCTCCCGGCGCGCTCTCCGGCGCGGGGGACGGACGCATCGCCTGGCAGGGAAGCGGGGCGCTGCCCGAAGAGCTGTCCCTGACGGCCGGTGCCCGGCCCGTGGCCCTGGGACGGCGCGCGACAGCGGCACGCGCCCGGCCGACGCCCCCGGGAACCGCGGCCGCGCCGCCGGTGCCGGGCGTGCCGCCCGGTGCGCCCGAGCCCCCGCGTTCCTCGCCGCCCGTCGCTCCCGAGGCGGCGGAGCAGGACGGCCCGCGCGTTCTCCCGCCCGATCCGCCGGGCGGCCCCGGCACCGCCTGACCGCCTCCGCCACCGGAGCCGCGCGCCCGGGAACGGCCGCCGCTCACCCACCCCCACCACAACGAGAAGCCGGAGGAGAGACGGTTCTCTCCTCCGGCTTTCCCCTGCCGTGGACCGATGTGCCAGGACTCCCGCGCCGTCAGACCCCGTCAGACGCCGTCAGACGCCGTCAAGCGGACTAAGCGCCGCCGTCAGGCCGGTGCGTTCCCGTTCCCGCTCAGCGTTCCCCGATGTACACGTCGTGCAGCACCTCGGGAAGCAGGCTGTCGCATGCCTCGTGCGACGGGATGGTCAACGCGTCGCGCGCGCACACGAAGTAGTCCTGGTACACCATCTGGACGGTGAAGTTGGCGGCCACCATGCCCAGCGCCAGCGAGGCCAGCCCGACGCCGAACGCCGCCGCCGTCATCATCGGGCGCTTCCCGTTGCCGCCGGTCCGTCCCGCGCCACCCTGTCCGGGTGCGCCCGGGGCGGGCTGCGGAGCCCAACCGGTAGCGGCCGGGGTGTCCGGGGTGGTCGGGGTGTCCGGCTCCGCCGGGGTGGCGCCGGGCGCCGACGGGGCCGCGCCCTCCCGGGTGCCGCTCTTCTCGGCCGCCGTCAGCTCGTCCCGGGCGCCGCGCAGCGCGCTGACACCCCAGTAGAGCGCGAAGGCGGCGAGGAACAGCGCCAGCCAGTCCCAGCCCAGCAGGGCCGGGAACACGGCCCAGCCGCCGGCCAGCAGGGAGTAGCGGGCGTGCCGCTGACGGGGGTCGGAGGGGTCCCAGCGCGGCGCGCGGCGTCCCTCGCGGTCGCGGTCGCCGTCCTCGCGCTGCTGCGGGGTCAGGCCGAAGCCGCCGCTCTGGCGCCCGGGCTGGCGGGAGCTCCACTGGCGGCCCCACGGCGAGCGGCGGGAGTCGCCCTCGCCCCGGTCGCCGCCGTCCCGGCCCTTCTCGTCCTTGCCGTCGCCGTCACCGTTGCCACCGGAGCCGTTCGGGTCCTCGGACTGTCGCCGGCTCCAGGTGCGGACCGGGGTGCCCTCGGGTGGTGCGGCGAAGGGGTTGGGTTCCTCGGTGGGCCGGCCGTCTGGAGCGGAAGCGCGACGTCGGTCGGTCATCTGGTCGTCGTATCCCCTTCGTAGCGCCGTTGGTCCCCGCGGGGCGGCGGTGTCGGTGTCCCGACCGTACCGCCCGGCCAGGCGGACCGTCGTGCCGGGGGAGGCTGGCGTGCCGGTATCGTGACCGGTGGCGGTCGGCGGCGTGGAGCGTATCCGCGTGCGCCGCACGGACCGCCCGATTCGCTTCCCGCGGCCCACAGAAAGCACCCTCTCGTGGCTCCTGCACCGGCAACGCCCCCGGCTCGCCTGGTCGTTCTCGTCTCCGGCTCCGGCACCAACCTCCAGGCACTGCTGGACGCCGCACGTGACCCGTCCTTCGGCGCCGAGGTCGTCGCCGTCGGCGCCGACCGTGACTGCGCCGGCCTGCGCCGGGCCGAGGACGCCGGGATCCCGACGTTCGTCTGCCGGGTCCGGGACCACGCCACCCGTGAGGAGTGGGACGGTGAGCTGGCCGGGAAGGTCGCCGCTCACCGCCCGGACCTCGTGGTCTCCGCGGGCTTCATGAAGATCGTGGGCGCGCGTTTCCTGGCGCGCTTCGCCGGACGCACCGTCAACACCCATCCGGCCCTGCTCCCCAGTTTTCCCGGCGCCCACGGGGTGCGCGACGCGCTCGCGCACGGCGTGAAGGTGACCGGGTGTACCGTCCACTTCGTTGACGAGGGCGTCGACGCCGGACCGATCATCGCGCAGGGCGTGGTCGAGGTCCGTGAGGACGACGACGAGTCCGCCCTCCATGAGCGGATCAAGGAAGTCGAGCGAGACATGCTCGTCGATGCCGTGGGGCGCCTGGCCCGGGACGGCTATCGCATCGAGGGACGAAAGGTACTGATCCCGTGACCGCCGACCGTACGGCCACCACCGCCACCAGCCCGAGCGACGCCTCCGCGTCCGACGGGCGCCGCCCGCTGCGCCGCGCGCTGGTCAGCGTCTACGACAAGACCGGCCTGGAGGAGCTGGCCCGCGGCCTGCACGCGGCCGGTGTCCAGCTCGTCTCCACCGGCTCCACCGCCGGCCGGATCGCGGCCGCCGGAGTGCCGGTGACCCCGGTCGAGGAGCTGACCGGCTTCCCCGAGTGCCTGGACGGCCGGGTCAAGACGCTGCACCCCGCGGTGCACGCCGGCATCCTGGCCGACCTCCGCCTGGAGGACCACCGTCGCCAGCTCGACGAGCTCTCCGTCGAGCCGTTCGACCTGGTGATCGTCAACCTCTACCCCTTCCGGGAGACCGTCGCCTCCGGCGCGAGCCCCGACGCGTGCGTGGAGCAGATCGACATCGGTGGCCCGGCGATGGTCCGTTCCGCCGCCAAGAACCATCCGTCGGTGTCGGTGGTGGTCAACCCCGAGCGCTACGGCGATGTGCTGGAGGCCGCCGCGGGTGGCGGCTTCGACCTGACCACCCGCCGCCGGCTGGCCGCCGAGGCGTTCGCGCACACCGCGGCCTACGACGCGGCCGTGGCCTCCTGGTTCGCCGAGGGCTACGCGGCGGACGACGAGCCGCTGCCCGCGTTCACCGGTGGCGCGTACGAGCGGCAGCAGGTGCTGCGCTACGGCGAGAACCCGCACCAGCCGGCCGCGCTCTACCGCGACGGCAGCGGCACGGGACTCGCCACCGCCGAGCAGCTGCACGGCAAGGAGATGTCCTACAACAACTACCTGGACACCGAGGCCGCCCGCCGGGCCGCCTACGACCACGACGTCCCGGCGGTCGCGATCATCAAGCACGCCAACCCGTGCGGCATCGCCGTGGGGACGGACGTGGCGGAGGCGCACCGCAAGGCGCACGCCTGCGACCCGGTCTCCGCGTTCGGCGGCGTGATCGCGGTCAACCGGCCGGTGTCGGTGGAGATGGCCGAGCAGGTCGCGGAGATCTTCACCGAGGTCGTCGTCGCCCCCGGCTACGAGGACGGCGCGGTGGACGTGCTGACCCGGAAGAAGAACATCCGGGTGCTGCGCTGCCCGCAGGCTCCGGCGGCGCGCCGCGAACTCCGTCCGATCGAGGGCGGGTTGCTGGTCCAGGAGAAGGACGTCTTCCAGGCGCGGGGCGACGACCCGGCGCACTGGACCCTGGCCGCCGGTGAGGCGCTGGGCGAGGACGACCTGGCGGCGCTGCGGTTCGCGTGGCGCGCCTGCCGCGCGGTCAAGTCGAACGCGATCCTGCTGGCGCGCGACGGTGCCTCGGTCGGGGTCGGCATGGGCCAGGTCAACCGGGTGGACTCGGCGCGGCTCGCCGTGCAGCGCGCCGGCGAGGAGCGGGCGGCGGGTTCGTTCGCGGCCTCGGACGCGTTCTTCCCGTTCGCCGACGGCCTTCAGGTGCTGCTGGACGCCGGTGTCCGGGCCGTGGTGCAGCCGGGCGGTTCGGTGCGTGACGCCGAGGTCGTCGCCGCGGCCGAGGCCGCCGGGGTCACCATGTACCTCACCGGGACCCGCCACTTCTTCCACTGAGGTCGCCGACGGCGGCGGCGCTCCGCGCTCCCGCCCGATCGTGGCCGTCGACCGCACGCCCCGTTCCCGGCCACCCGGCCGTGGACCGGGGCGTGCGGCGTCAGTGGGCGGTGTCGGGGAGTGCGGCTTCGGGCCCGTGTTCACGCGGTACCGGACCGGCCGCCCGGGGTGGCCCGGTGGGATACTCCGATGAGCCGCGTGCGGGCGGGGGCGGGAGGACCGCCCCGCGCCCGGCAGCGGCGGGCGGTGTCGGCGCCGGACCGGGCGCCGTACGCGGAGTCAAGGGGGAACGGGCGATGGACAGGCAGACCGAACGCGGCGTGCTCGGCGGCGGCCTGGTGGCCGCGCTGCTCGTCGGTGGGGCCGTCGCGGCCGCGCTCGCGCTGCTGCTGGACGAGCCCACGGAGATCCAGGCGGCGGCCGGCGGCGGAAGCGCGCTCCTCACGCTGCTGGTCTACCTGGCCGGTGCCCGCCGTGCGCGCACGGCGCTGCCGGCCGGCAGCGGGCGGTTCGTCGACGCGGCCCAGCGGGTCGAGGTGGTGGCCCCGGCGGAGACCACGCTCTGGCTGCGCCGCGCGTCCGCGGCGTCGAAGCGGCTGGACGGACACCGGGACGTCGGGCTGCGCGGCCGGGACGGCGCCGGCACCGCGGTCGGGAGTCCGGCGCTGGTCGCGGTACTGGAGGACGCGTCCGTGCAGGCGGAGCTGGCGGCGGAACAGCTCGCCGACCGGGCGATCGCGGTGTCGATCATCGACACCGCGATCGGCGACACCGACACCCGCGACCTCCGCTCCGAGCAGGCGCGGCTGGAACGCGAGGCGGAGATGGCCCCTCCCGGCGCGCTGCGGGACGCCAAGGCCGCGTCGGCCCGCGCGGTCGCCGACCGCGTCACGTCGGTGCTCCGGCTGGAGGAGCTGCGCCGCGAGCTGATGGCTGCCCTGGAGTCGGTGACGCTGCGGCTGGAGGCGGTCGCCGAACACGGCGGGATGCTGCTCTCGGTGCAGGTCGCCGGTGACGCGGCGGCCCAGTCGATGGACCTCTCCCGGCTGACCGGAGAACTCCGCTCCGTCCAGGAGGGTCTGGACCAGCTGGAGGAACTGACCCGGGCGCTGGCCGCCGACGGCTGAGAGCCGTGCTCCGCCCTGTCTCGGCCGGGCGCGCCGTGCCCGCCCGACCCCGGTCGCCCGCGCGTTCGGTGAAAACGCGGACAGGGCCGCCCGCACCTCGCTAACATCACGGTTCCCCCACGCGTCACGCACCAACTCCCCCACGCACGTGCCCCCTTCCGAGTGCGGTCGGGCATCGGTTCACGGCCGAGGGCGGGCGCCATGCGGGCAGCGGCCCGCAGCAGGGGAAGACGACAAGGGGGGTCGCCATGACCCAGCACACCCCGGGCCCGCAGTGGTCCGATCAGCCGCCGTGGTCTCCGCCACAGCCACCGCAGCCACCGCTGCCGCCCGCGGCACCGCCGGCTGTCCCGGACCAGCGGCCCATGCGCAGGCGGCCCGCCTTCTGGGGCGCCATCGCCGCGACCTACTTCGTGGCGTTCGCCTGTGTCGCGGCCGTCAGCGACCCCGAGGGCACGGGGGGTGGTTCCGGCGGTACGGCCGCCGCCGCGCCCGGCGAGCCGTCGAGCACCCAGGACGCCGCCGAAGCCGTCGCCAAGGAGAAGGACGCCGGGGGAGACGAGGCCGAGGACGCGGGCGACCCCGAACCGGCCCCCACCGTCACCGAGACCGAGACCGCCACGGTGACCGCCCCGCCCGAGCCCGCCCGGACGGTGACGGCCGAGCCCGAACCGGCGGTCACCGTCACCGAGACGGTCGAGGTGCCGGTCACCGCCCAGCCCGACGCCGGGGGAGGGGGCGCGGCCACGTACTACAAGAACTGCGACGCCGCCCGCGCAGCGGGTGCCGCGCCCGTGTACGCGGGAGACCCCGGGTACGGGCGGCATCTGGACCGCGACGGTGACGGCATCGGCTGCGAGTGAAGCCGGGCCGCCTGGTTCTCACCGGTACGAGTGACACGACGTCCGGTCCGGCTCGTTCACCGGTACGGGTACCGCCCCGGTGTACGGCACGTGGGCAGCCCTGGGCGGGTAAGGAGTCGGGGGACGGCGCCGCGTGGACGATCAGGGCTGGGGGCGGTGGAGCAGGCTGATCAGCACGTCGTGCAGTACCTCGTGGTCGCGCGGGTCGTGCAGCACGAAGGGGCCGCCCTCGATCGTGTACCACTCGGCCGCGCCGTCGTAGCGGACGCGCAGCGTCAGGGTGCCGTCGGCGGCGGCGTCGGTGGCGAGCTCCAGCTGGCCGGTGACGACGCCGGCCTCCTTGGTCATCACTCCGCCGCGCGGGGCCTTGAAAACGGTGGTGCGTTCGGTGGATTCACTCATGCTGGGCATCTCACCACATTCGGGAGGAGCACACGTGCGACGTGCGCACGGATGTGGCCCGTCCGCGCCGTGCGTGGGGCACGGCGGGACGGGCCACGGGGCCGGGAGGCGCGGTGCCGCCGTGGGGGCGGCGCCGCCGCCGGTCAGCAGTAGCTGTTGAGCGCGGACTGCAGGGCCGACTTCTCCCCGGAGTCGACCTTCAGGTCGTAGGAGTGCTTGACCCGTATCCACATGCGCGTGTAGGTGCAGCGGTACTCGGTCCGCGGCATCCAGTCGGCCGGGTCCTGGTCGCCCTTGGAGCTGTTGGAGGACTGGCTGGCCACGATCAGCTGCGGCCAGTACAGGTCGTTGGCGAACTCCGCGCGGCGCTCACGGGTCCAGCTGTTGGCGCCGGAGCGCCATGCCTCGGCGAGCGGGACCACGTGGTCGATGGTGGCCTGGGAGACGGTCGTGGTGGTGGTGGCGTCGTACTGGCTGTACCAGCTGCCGGAGGTGGGCTGGCAGTTGGCGCCGACGTTCACGTTGGAGCCGTCGCGCTGGAGGACGGTCTGCCGGGCGGTGCAGCCGCCGCTGGACCGCCAGTGGGGGAACTCGTCTCGGGAGTAGCCGGCCATCGAGCCCTCGGCGGCGACGGTCAGCTGGTTGAGTTCGCTCTGGGCCGTGGCGGCCGAGGGTATCCGCGGCGGTGCGGCGGTGGCCGCGGAGCCGAGCAGGGAGACCAGTAGGGTCGTCACGCAGGCGACGACGGCCGCCGCGAACCAGCGGGTGCGGCGGGTGGTGGTGGGACGGGGCACGGGTACGCCTCCTGGCGGTAAGTGGGGGTTACCTGGGGAGAATTACCGAGCAATGTAGCAGGTGCATGTCAAATGTCTACGCGAGTTGATGAACGTTCCGGGTCGATTCCGTGCCGGTCGTGTTTCCGCCCGGCCGGCCGCTGATCCGGTGGACTCCCCGCCACTGGAACCCCGTTCGTGCATTCCCCGTCGCCGTGCGCACCAACGGCGGTGGGGCCGAATCCCGTTCGGGATTCGGCCCCACGACGCTTCGCGCGTGACGCGGTCCTGCGGCCCTGTTCAGAGCTTGCGGACGACGACGGTGCCCACGATCTTGTCGGCGAAGGTCTGCTTCTTGGCGTCCCACAGCGGCCACAGGTAACCCAGGTAGCAGGGCAGGGCGTTGACGATGTCGAGCACGTAGCGCACGACCGCCATGCCGAAGCCCAGGGGCTGCCCGGTCGACTCCTTGAGGACCTGGATGTTGACGGCCTTGCGGCCGGGGGTCTGGCCGGTGGTGCCGAGCAGGTAGGCGAAGTAGATCCAGCCACCGATGCTCAGCAGCACCCCGAGGAAGTAGGTCGGGCCGAAGCTGTCGCCTTCCGTGGTCGGCGTGCCGATGACCATCAGGATGGCCGGGACCACGCCGAGGATCAGCATGTCGAGGATGCGGGCGACGACCCGCGAGCCCCACCCGGCGTAGTCGTTGGGCACGTGGCTGCCGTACGGGTTGGCGTGCCCGCCCTGCTGCGGGTAGCCGTAACCCGGCTGCGGCTGACCCTGCTGCGGGTAGCCGTAACCGGGCTGCGGCTGGCCGCCCTGCTGCGGGTAACCGGGCTGGCCCTGCTGGCCGTACGGGTTCTGGTCGTTGCCCGGCTGAGGCGGGTAGCTCATGATCGGTGTCCTTCTGCGACGGGGCGAGCGGAGTGACCTCGCGAGGGGTCGCTCAGGTACACGCATCCCCCCGGACGGTCATGGGGATCATATGATCCGCATAAGTGCCCGGCGGGCATCGCGGGCACACTGTGTCAAAGCTGCAACCTCGAACTCCGCAGGGCGCACGGCTGGTTGCGCCTCGTCTCCCGGGAAGTCACCGCCCGGGCCGCGACAGCGGCACATCGCAGGTGGCCGACACCGGTGGGGCGCGGGGAGCCGATTGGAGCCGACCGGCCGGTATCCGCAAGGATGGGTCCATGAGCGCTCAGATTCTCGACGGCAAGGCCACTGCCGCCTCCATCAAGTCCGACCTGACCGCCCGCGTCGCCGCGCTGCGGACCCTCGGGGTCACCCCCGGGCTGGGAACGCTGCTGGTGGGCGACGACCCCGGCAGCCAGAAGTACGTGGCCGGCAAGCACCGCGACTGCGCCGCCGTCGGGATCGCCTCGATCCAGCGGGAACTGCCCGCGACCGCGAGCCAGGACGACATCGAGGCGGTCGTCCGGGAACTCAACGACGACCCCGCCTGCACCGGCTACATCGTCCAGCTCCCGCTGCCCAAGGGCATCGACACCAACCGCGTCCTGGAGCTGATGGACCCGGCCAAGGACGCCGACGGGCTGCACCCCGTCAGCCTCGGCCGTCTGGTGCTCAACGAGCCCGCGCCGCTGCCCTGCACCCCCAACGGCATCATCCGGCTGCTGCGCCAGTACGGCGTGGAGATCAACGGCGCCGACGTCGTGGTGGTCGGCCGCGGCACCACCGTCGGCCGCACCCTCCCGCTGCTGCTGACCCGCCGCAGCGAGAACGCGACGGTGACCCAGTGCCACACCGGAACCCGTGACCTCTCGGCACAGCTGCGCCGCGCGGACATCGTGGTGGCGGCGGCCGGGGTCGGCCACCTCGTGAAGCCCGAGGACATCAAGCCCGGCGCCGCCGTGCTGGACGTCGGCGTCAGCCGCGACGAGAACGGCAAGATCGTCGGCGACGTCCACCCCGGTGTCGCCGAGGTCGCGGGCTGGGTCTCGCCGAACCCCGGGGGCGTCGGCCCGATGACCCGGGCGCTGCTGCTGGAGAACGTCGTTCTCGCCGCCGAGCTCGCGGCGGGCACCCGGCATGAGTGACGGCGAGCGTGGTGGCCGTTCCGCCGAGGGCGGCGCGGCCACCGACGGCGCCGAGCCGGCCGCCGCGCCCGAGCCGGCCGCCGCGCCCGAGCCGGCCACTGCTCCGGAGCCGGCCGGCGAGCCCGAGCCGGCCGCCGAGTCCGAGCCCCGCCGGGGCCGGCTGCGGCGACGTTCGCGCCGCCGCTACCCCACCGTCACCGAGGACGTCGCGCCGCCCGAGGGCGGGCGCCGGTCCGCCGACGGCGACGCGCCGGCGCCGATACGGCAGTGGCCCCTGCTGTCCGTGGTGACGGCGTTGTTTTCCGGCCTGCTCGTGATGCTCTTCGATTTCCGGATCGGACTGCTCGTCGTCGGCGCCGCGATGCTCGCCGGCGCGGGGCTGCGACTGACGGTGCCCGCCGTCGGGATGCTCGCGGTCCGCTCCCGCTTCACCGACGTGCTGACCTACGGGGGCATGGGCGTCGTGATTGTGCTGCTCACCCTGATGGCACAGCCGAGTCCGTGGCTGGAGGTCCCCTTCCTCAACGACATCCTGCGGTTCTCGGCGGGCAGCTGAGCGCTTCGACTCCTAGCGCAGAGTGAGCGTCGCGTCCTGTTCGACACGCCGTGGTTACCTGATCGTGACGTATGTTCTCGGACAGTGGGGGCAGGCGAGATCCGTTAGATCAAGTGAACGAAAACCGTATAGCGGTAAGCGGCGGAAGGGGATCGCCTTATGTCATCAGGGCATCCGGGTAAGGGAACGACGGACGTGAAGGACGTGGATCGCGGAGGTGTGCGTCCACCAGCACGTGCGGCGTCGGTCGCTCCATGGGTGTTCTGGCCATCCGTCGCGATCATCGGGGTCTTCGTCATCTGGGCGATGGTCGGCGGGGAGGGTGCGGCGGACAACCTGCTGTCCTTCCGCGCCGAGGTCGTCGACAACCTCAGCTGGTACTACGTGCCGCTCATCACCGGCTTCGTGCTGTTCGCCCTGTTCATGGGCTTCAGCCGGTACGGCAAGATCAAGCTCGGCAAGGACGACCAGAAGCCGGACTTCAGTCTCGGCTCCTGGCTGTCCATGCTGTTCGCGGCGGGCATGGGCATCGGGCTGGTCTTCTGGGGCGTCGCGGAGCCGCTGAGCTTCTACATGGCTCCCAAGCCCGGCGTCGGTGAGGGCGAGGCCGAGCGGGCCGAGTTCGCGATGAGCCAGACCTTCCTCCACTGGGGCATCCACCCGTGGGCGATCTACATCGTGGTCGGTCTC
This sequence comes from Streptomyces otsuchiensis, assembly GCF_004305975.1. Taxonomy (GTDB): domain Bacteria; phylum Actinomycetota; class Actinomycetes; order Streptomycetales; family Streptomycetaceae; genus Streptomyces; species Streptomyces otsuchiensis. The sequence continues at coordinate 7,239 of NZ_BHZI01000096.1, read as the reverse complement.
GCCATCGCCTACGCGGTGCACCGCAAGGGCCGCCCGGTCTCGATCCGCTGGGCGCTGGAACCGCTGTTCGGCGACCGCGTCAAGGGCCGTCTCGGTGACGCCATCGACGTCATCGCGCTGGTCGGCACCATCTTCGGTGTCGCGACCTCCCTCGGCTTCGGTGTGCAGCAGATCGGTGCCGGTCTGGACCGTCTCGGCATCATCAACGACCCGAACGAGGTCGTGCTCAGCATCATCGTCGTGATCATCACCCTGATGGCGATGGCCTCGGTCGTCTCCGGCCTGGACAAGGGCGTGAAGTGGCTGTCCAACATCAACATCGGACTGGCCGCCTTCATCCTCTTCTTCGTGCTGGTCGCCGGCTCGACCACGATGCTGCTCACCGACTTCTTCCAGAACATCGGTGTCTACCTGCAGAACCTCCCGGGCATGAGCCTGGACACCGGCTCCTGGTTCGGTGACGAGGGCACCGGCTGGGTCGGCGGCTGGACCATCTTCTACTGGGGCTGGTGGATGTCCTGGGCGCCGTTCGTCGGCATCTTCATCGCCCGCATCTCCCGCGGCCGCACCGTCCGCGAGTTCGTGGTCGGCGCCCTCGCCGTGCCCACCGTGCTGAGCTTCTTCTGGTTCACCGTGATCGGCGGCTCCGGCATCCGTGAGCAGCAGGCGAACGGGTCGATGGTGGGAGAGGACGGCAGCGTCGACTCCACGGGGTCCCTGTTCAACCTGCTCGACACCCTGCCGGGCAGCAACATCATCATCGGTATCGCGATCCTGCTGGTGGTCTTCTTCTTCGTCACCTCCTCCGACTCCGCGTCCTACGTGGTCGACATGCTGGCCTCCGGCGGCGACCCCAACCCGCCGACCTGGAGCCGCGTGTTCTGGGCGGGCGTCGAGGGCCTGGCCGCCATCGCCCTGCTGCTCGCCGGAGCCGGGCACGGCCTGACGATCCTGCAGAACGTCTCCGTGATCATCGCTCTCCCCTTCAGCTTCGTCATGATCGCCATGTGTGTGGCGACGCTGAAGTCGCTGCGGGACGAGCACCGGGCGCTGGAGATGGCCGACGCCGAGGTGGCGGAGCAGGAGCTGATCGAGTCCGCGGTCGCCGCCATGGCGGAGGCCCAGGAGGCCGAGGAGTCCGAGAAGGGGGACGACGGCAAGGAGAAGGTCAAGGCCACCGACGGCTGACGCCTCTCCTCACCGATGTCCCGCGACTGACGTCCGGCATCACCGGTCCCGGCCGCCGCGAGGCGGCCGGGACCGCTCACACCACCGCCCCGGCCGGGAACCCCCGGCCGGGAACCCCCGGCCGGGGCGGTGGTGCGTGACGGGACCGTGGTGTGACGGGCGGTGTCATGGATGGCGTGACAGGTGGTGTGTGGCGGCGGCAGGACGGGAAGCCGGCGGGGCGAACCGGGGCGGGTCAGTCCGCCGGAAGCCACTGGGCGACGCGGTCCGCGTTCTCCTCGGCCCAGCGCGCGGCGGCACCCTCCGGGGTCATCCCCTCCGCGGCGATCATCCGGGCCACCTCGTTCTGCTCCTCGGCGCTCCAGCTGAAGTCCGCCAGGAACTCCGCCGCCCGCCCGCCGTTCTCGGCGAAGCCCGCGTTCAGGAACTTCCGCAGCGGGATCTCCGGATACCCGCAGGCGTCACTGCCGCCCTCCCGGTGGCAGCCCGCCGTGTGCGGCGGAAGTTCCACCTCGGCCAGCTCCAGTTCCTCGTGCAGCCAGTGCGGCTGCCACCAGTGCGCCAGCAGCGGCGAGCCACCGCGGGCCGCGCCGCGCAGCGCCTCGATCAGCTGCTCCTCGCCACCGGAGGCGACCGGCGTGTAGTCCAGCTCCAGGGAGTCGATCAGCGCCGCGTCGTGCGACGCGTCCGCCGGGTCCCCGGTCAGCAGCCGCCCCCGCCCGTCGGTCTCGTCAGTGGAGAAGAGACCGGTGAAGTCGTTGAGCTTCTCCCACTCCAGGACGCCCGGATGGGTGTCGGCGACCTCGCCCGGGACATACCAGCCGACGCTGCCGGTCGGACCCAGCTCCCCGGCGGCGACCACCGACATCCGCTGGGCGGTGTACAGCCGCCTCTTCTCCGGGAGCGCGCCCCAGTCCTCCAGGATGGCCTGCACGGAGCCGTCACCGAGCAGGTCCCACGCCTGGTTCTGGGTGAGGGAACGCAGCCGGACGTGGACACCCAGCTCCTCGCGGAGCACATGCGCGGCCACGGCCGCGTTGGCCTGCCCGCCGGCCCACGCCGGCACGGCTATGACCACTTCCTCGTACTCCCCGGCCGACGCCGAGCCGCTCCCGGACGTGCATCCGGTCAGCAGGACCAGTGCCAGAGCGGTCCCGGCGGCCGGCAGGCGGGGTCCCCGCTGCCTTGTCTCCACTGAGATGGTCTCCACTTGTCCGCAGGTCGGCGTTACTCCGAACACATTAGCCATCCGGACCCCTGCCCGAAAGCGCTGGGCGCCCGCCACTCGCGCGCCGTGGCACCGCCGTGTGTTCACTTCGGAGCCGCCCGGGGCCCGGATCGGTCCGCGCCCCGCGGACGTTCACCCCGCGGGCGTTCACCCCGCGGCCAGCAACTCCGCCGCCCGCTCGCCCACCATCAGCACGCACACCATCGGGTTCACCGCCGGGATCGTCGGGAAGACCGACGCGTCCGCGACGCGCAGCCCGGGCACCCCGCGCACCCGCAGCCGCGGGTCGACCACCGCCAGCGGATCGTCCTCGGCACCGATCCGGCAGGTGCCCGCCGGGTGGTAGACGGTGTGCGCGGCCCGCCGCGCGTACGCGCTCAGCTCGTCGTCTCCGGACAGCTCCGGCCCCGGGCAGACCTCCCGGGTCAGCCACGACGCCAGCGGCTCGGTGGCGGCGACCCGGCGGGCCAGCCGGATGCCCTCCACCAGCGTCCGCGCGTCGTAGTCGTCCTCGTCGGTGAAGTACCGGAAGTCCAGCGCCGGCTTCACCTCGGGGTCGGCGCTGGTGAGATACAGCCGGCCGCGGCTGCGGGGCTTGGGGATGTTCGGCGTCATCGACACCCCGTGCGCGGGCCGCCGGTAGCCCAGCCGCTCGGGGTGGTCGGTGAACGGGATCTGGTAGAAGTGGAACATCAGGTCCGGCCCTGCCGAACCGGGGTCGCGGCGGACGAACAACCCGGCGTCGGAGTCCATCGCCGAGTTCTCCGGTATCGGGCCGTCGGTCTCCCAGACGATCACCGACTCCGGATGGTCCAGCAGGTTCTCCCCGACGCCCGGCAGATCCCGGCGCACGGTGATCCCCAGCGCCCGCAACTGGTCGCGGGGGCCGATCCCGGAGAGCAGCAGCAGCCGGGGCGTGTCCACGGCGCCCGCGCACAGCACCACCTCACGCCGGGCCCGCAGCACCGAGACGGAACCGTCGGCCGCCCGCACCCGCACCCCGGTCGCGCGCCCGTCCGCGTCCAGCTCCAGCCGCTGCGCCCACGTCTGAAGGAACAGCCGCAGCCCCGGCCGGTCACCGGCGAGCAGATGCGGGTGCAGATAGGCGACCGACGCGGAGGAACGCCGGTTGGTCGCCGGGTCGTAGGCGAGGTCGAAGAAACCGGCGCCCTCCGTGAACGGCTCGGCGTTGAACCCCTCGACGAGCGGCACGCCCAGCGCGTCGGCCGCGGCCTTCACGAAGTCGCCGGCGATGGCGTTCCGGTCGTCCTCGCCCACCGGGACGATGGTGTTGCGCAGCTTCCCGAAGTACGGGTCCATCGCCTCCGCGTCCCAGCCGTCCGCCCCGGCGGCCACCCACTCCGCCCAGTCGGAGGGCAGCGGGCGGAAGCTGATCAGCGTGTTGTGGGAGGAGCAGCCGCCGAGGACCCGGGCGCGGCTGTGCCGGATCATCGAGTTGCCGCGCGGCTGCGCGGTGGTCGGGTAGTCGTAGTCCAGCTCCCCGCCGAGCAGTTCCTGCCAGCGGCGCAGCGTCAGCACCTCCGGCCGGTCGATGTCGCTCGGCCCGCCCTCGACCACGGCGACGGTCACCGCCGGGTCCTCGGTCAGCCGGGAGGCGATCACCGAGCCCGCGGTGCCCCCGCCGACGACGACGTAGTCGAACAGGTCGCCGTCCGCCTCCCCTGGGGTGGGGGAGCCGGCGGAGTCCGGATGTCCGGCGGCGGCTCTGCGCTCACCGGCCGCTTCGGGGGTGGGGGGATGCATGGCGTTGTTCTCCGATGGCCGCTCGGACGGTGGGCGCTGCCGGTCAGCCCGCGAACCAGCGGACGGGCGCCGGGCGCAGGTTCTCGTAGACGTGCTTGGACTCGCGGTACTCGGCCAGCCCGGCCGGGCCCAGCTCCCGTCCCGTTCCGGAGCGGCCGAAGCCGCCCCACTCGGCCTGCGGGAGATAGGGGTGGTAGTCGTTGATCCACACCGTGCCGTGGCGCAGCCGGGCGGCGACCCGCCGGGCGCGGGCGGTGTCCGCGCTGAAGACGGCGCCGGCCAGGCCGTAGCGGGTGTCGTTGGCCAGTGCCACGGCCTCGTCCTCGGTGCGGAAGGTCTCCACGGTGACGATCGGCCCGAACAACTCCTCGCGGATGACGCCCATGGTGCGGTCGCAGCCGTCCAGCACGGTGGGGGAGTAGAAGAACCCACCGGCCGGGCGGTTCGGGCCCGGTGCGGGACGGGCGCCGCCGCTGCGCAGCACGGCACCCTCGGCGAGGGCGGCGGCCACGTGCGCCTCGGTCTTCGCGAGCTGCGCGGCCGACACCAGCGGGCCGCACTCCACGCCGTCCGCCGTGCCGCGCCCCAGGCGGATCCGGGCGGCCCGCGCGGCCAGCTCGGTGACGAACCGCTCCCGCACGCTCTCCTCGACGATCAGCCGGCTGCCCGCGGAGCAGACCTGCCCGCTGTGGACGAACGCGGCGTTCAGCGCCTGGTCCACACTCGCGTCGAAACCCTCGTCGGTCGCGCAGGCGTCGGCGAAGACCACGTTCGGGTTCTTGCCGCCCAGCTCCAGCGCCACCTTCTTCACGGTCGGCGCGGCCAGCGCCGCGACCGTGGTGCCGCTGGCCAGGCCGCCGGTGAAGGAGACCAGGTCCACGTCCGCGTGGGCGGCCAGCCGGGCACCGACCGGGTCACCGGCGCCGGTCACCAGGTTGGCCACGCCGTCCGGCAGGCCGGCCTCGGCCAGGAGCCGCATCAGCAGCACGGTGGTCAGCGGCGTCAGCTCGGAGGGCTTGGCGACGAAGGTGTTCCCGGCGGCCAGTGCCGGGGCGATCTTCCACGAGACCTGGAGCAGCGGGTAGTTCCACGGCGCGATCAGCGCGCAGACTCCGACCGGCTCGTGCACCACGACGCTGTGCACGTCCGCGCTGCCCGCGTCCACGACCCGGCCGACGGGCTCGGACTCGGCGAGGGCGGCGAAGTAGCGGAAGGCGGCGGTCACGTCGTCCACGTCGACGCGGCCCTCGGCGAGCGTCTTCCCGGTGTCGCGCGACTCGGCGAGCGCGATCTCCTCCCGGTCCCGCTGGAGCAGGCCGGCGACCCGCCGCAGCAGCGCGCAGCGATCGGCGACCGGGGTCCCCGGCCAGGGGCCGTGGTCGAAGGCGCGTCGGGCCGCGGCGACGGCGGCGTCGGCGTCGGCGGCGTCCGCCTCGGCGACCGTCGCCAGTACCGTCGCGTCGGCCGGGTCGACGACGTCCCGGGTGGCGCCGGCGGAGGCCGGCCGCCAGGTCCCGTCGATGAGGAGACTGTCGATCACCGGCACGTTCTCTCGTCCTCCGCGGTGCGGGGGCCGGGGGCGGTCTGTCCCGGCCCGGCCCGTGCTGCGGCACGCCGGGAGCCCGCGACGGCCGCCCTCACCCCTGCCCCACGGCGTGCGGCGGCATGTCGGGGCGGGAAGGGTTGTGGGCTTCGTCACGGCGTACGCGGGGCGCACTGACCTGATCCGCGCGCCTTTGCCCGGGTCCGGGGCATCTGTCCGGTCCGGTGTCTCTGTCCGGCCCGGGGCTCTCTGTTCGGTCCGGGACGCGCCGCAGCCCCCGGCGGGAGACCGGGGGCCGCGGGCGAACAGCGGGGTGGGCGGCCCGGAGTGGGCCGTCCCGTCAGAGCAGGCCGAGACCGCGGACCGCCTCGCGCTCCTCCGCCAGCTCCTTGACCGAGGCGTCGATGCGGGCGCGGGAGAAGTCGTTGACCTCCAGGCCCTGCACGATCTCGTAGCTCCCGCCCGAGCAGGTGACGGGGAAGGAGGAGATGAGGCCCTCGGGCACACCGTAGGAGCCGTCCGAGGGGATGCCCATGGAGGTCCAGTCGCCCTCGGCGGTGCCGTTGACCCAGGTGTGGATGTGGTCGATCGCGGCGGAGGCGGCGGAAGCGGCCGAGGAGGCGCCGCGCGCCTCGATGATGGCCGCACCGCGCTTGGCGACGGTCGGGATGAACTCGTCGGCCAGCCACGCCTCGTCGTTGACGGTGGCGGCGGCGTTCTTGCCGGCGACCTCCGCGTGGAAGATGTCGGGGTACTGGGTCGCCGAGTGGTTGCCCCAGATGGTGAGGCGGCGGATCTCGCTCACCGGCACGCCGGTCTTCGCCGACAGCTGGGACAGCGCGCGGTTGTGGTCCAGGCGGGTCATGGCGGTGAACCGCTCGGCGGGCACGTCCGGCGCGGCGGCCTGGGCGATCAGGGCGTTGGTGTTGGCCGGGTTGCCGACCACCAGGACCTTGATGTCGTCGGCGGCGTGGTCGTTGATCGCCTTGCCCTGCGGCTTGAAGATGCCGCCGTTGGCCTCCAGGAGGTCACCGCGCTCCATGCCCTTGGTGCGGGGGCGGGCGCCGACCAGCAGCGCGACGTTGGCACCGTCGAACGCGGTGTCGGCGCTGTCGGTGATGTCGATGGACTGCAGCAGCGGGAAGGCGCCGTCGTTCAGCTCCATCGCGGTGCCCTCGGCGGCGGGCAGCGCCGGGGTGATCTCCAGCAGCCGGAGCTTGACCGGCACGTCCGGGCCGAGCAGCTGGCCGGAGGCGATCCGGAACAGCAGCGCGTAGCCGATCTGGCCGGCTGCGCCGGTGACGGTGACGGTGACAGGAGTGCGGGACATGGCTGCCTCTCGGGTCGGGGTGCTGTCGGTCGGCGGATCACGGCCAGGTCCCTCGCCGAAATCTCTCTACGTCAAGAGACCCGGCGACAGGTTATCGGAACCCGTCCCACCCGGCGCCGACGCCCTGCGCGCGGACGCGGACCGCGCGCAGGGCGTCGGCGCCGGGTGGGACGGGTTCCGATAACC
>NZ_BHZI01000095.1 GCF_004305975.1 Streptomyces otsuchiensis | reverse complement strand
TTCGGCGGACTCCGCCCCGCCCCGCCGGCCGCCGTCCGGGGTGCGGCCCGCCCCGCAGGGGCACTCCGGGTGCGGCGGCAGCTCCCGCCGGTCCATCTCCAGCCCCGGCAGGGAGATCTCGCTGCGGATGCCGACCGGCGCCGCGGGGGAGTCGTCCACAAAGCTGAGGGCCGTCGCCGCCGCGAGCCCGGCGACGGTGACCGCGAGCGCCGCGTCGCAGGCGGGAACGCCGGGCGTTCTGCCGTTGCGCCACTGCCCGACCAGCAGCGGCCAGCTGGGTTCCCGGCGCGCACGGTGCTTCAGCAGGCACTGGGCGCACGCCGACACCCCGGGCACCACCAGCGGCCCGACGAAGCCGGTCGCCTCGACCACGCCAGCGTAGAGATGCGGAACACCCGCCGCCGTCACGGACTCCGCCTGGTCCGGATCGGGCACGTACGCCCGCACCCCGTCGCGGGGGGCGAACACCACCAGCCTCGTGCCCTCGGGGCGTTCCTCCGCCGCGCCCCGCCAGGGGAGGGCGGCCCGCACCACCGCGCGGGCCGCGCCGTCCCGCCGGCGCCCGGTGTAGCCGGCGGGGATACCGCCGGGGGAGGTGTCGCCCGGCTCCACCCGCCCGCCGTCCACCACCTCGACCCGCCCCACGCCGGCCTGGGCGAGGGCGACGGCGAGCGCCGCCCCGACGCGGCCCGCGCCGCGTACCTGGACCCAGGCCCGGCGGCGCGCGGTGAGCCGGCCGAGGCCGTCCCCGGGGGACCGGGTGAGCAGGGTCTGCGCGGCCAGGTCGGGACGCAGCCGTTCGCTGATCCGCGCCGCCGCCGCGCGGTCCGCGGTGGCGTCCTCCAGCAGTCCGGCGTCCGCGAGCTGCCGGGCCACACGGTCCGCCGCGCCCGGCGCCATGCCGAGCCGGTCGGCCGCCGCGCGCAACGCGGTCAGGCTGCGGGTGCCGTCCAGCAGGGACAGGAAGCTCTCGGTGGCCGGGTCCAGCGGGCCGAGCAGTACCGAGTGCGCGGGCGTCACCCCGTAGCGGACGGTCTGCCGGTCCTGCCAGCCCCGCCGCAGGGCGGGCTTGATCATCGGATGCATTGCGATACCCCCAGGGCCTCGTGCCGACGGGCCGGACGGCCCGCTCGCACGGCGCGCGTCGATTGCCGGTCGAAGCCGCCGCGGCGGCTGGGAGCATCATGGTGCAGATTGGTGGAACTGTGCCGAAAGTTATCCACAGGCGGTGGCGTTGGTCGTACGGATCGTGACTGTCGACGCTCCCACGAGTGGCTTGAAGCTGCGTCCGCCACGGTGTGACATAACTCAAGAAGTCGTACAAATAGCGCGGAAGTGGGAGACCGGGTGACTCCACGCCGACGACGGCCACGACTTTTGTCCGAGCCAGGGGGTAACGTCGAAATGTGCCCGCCGATCCACTGCAGAGTGCCGGCCCGCCGCAGCGCACGCCCGCGACGGGCCGGCTCGGGGTGACCGCGCACGCCTCCGGTCCGGTGGAGGTGCGGCGCAGCGCGCGGCGCCGCCGGACGGTCTCCGCCTACCGCGACGGCAACCGCACCATCGTGCTGATTCCGGCCAGGATGTCGGAGGACGAGGAGCGGCGCTGGGTCACGGTCATGATGGACAAGCTGGCCGCCCAGGAGGAGCGCCGGTACCTCGACGACGACGACCTCGCCCGGCGCGCCGAGCAGCTGTCCTCCCGCTACCTCCAGGGGCGTGCCCGGCCGCGCACGGTCCGCTGGGTCACCAACCAGCAGAGCCGCTGGGGTTCGTGCACCCCGGCCGCCGGCAGCATCAGGCTCTCCCACCGTCTCCAGGGCATGCCGGAGTACGTCCTCGACTACGTGCTGCTCCACGAACTGGCACATCTGCTGGTGCCCGGCCACGGCCCGGGGTTCTGGCGGCTGCTGGAGAACTATCCGAGCACCGAGCGGGCCCGCGGCTTCCTGGAGGGTGTCGTCGCCGCCGAGCGGCTGCCGCACACCCCTCACGACCCGGACGCCCCCGACGCCCTGGGCGGCGACACCCCGGCCCCGGGCGACGTGGACTGAACGCGCCGCCCCGCCGTCGCCTCACCCCCCGCCGTAGGCCTCGCGCCCCCGCCGTTCGACGGGGGGCGCGGTGGTCACAGCGGCGGTGCGGGGGTCAGAGAAGTGCCCGGGCCCGGGAGGCCAGGCGGACGACGGAGCCGTCAGCGACCCCGGCGACCTCGTCGTACGCGAACCAGCGCAGGTCGGCCGACTCCTCACTGATGCGCGGTACGGCCCCGCGCGGCGCCAGAGCGAGGTACTGGACGTCCAGGTGCCACGCGCAGGGTGTCAGATGGCGGTCCAGCGCCACCGGCTGCTCCAGCAGCCTCAGCCCGTCGATGCCGGACTCCTCGGTGGCCTCGCGCAGCGCCGCTCCCGCGAGCGTGGTGTCGCCCTCCTCGCAGTGGCCACCGGTCTGCAGCCACATCCCGAGCTTGGCGTGCAGGGTCAGCAGCACCCGCTCCTGCTCCGGGTCGACCACCAGCGCGCTGGCCGTCAGATGGCCGGGCGCACACGTGCGCCGCATGGCGTCCTCGTGGTCGGCGAGGTGGCCCCGGTAGAGGTGGCGCAGCCGGTGCTGTGCGTCGTCGGGCGCCTTCCAGCGTTCCAGCACCCGGCCGGCGTCACGGTGCAGGCTCACGCGCGGCGCCCGGGGGTGTCGTCGCCCTCGTCGCCGTCCTCGTCGCCGTCCTCGGGACCGTCCCCGGGGCCGCCCTCGGGGCCGCTTCCGTCGGCGCCGCGGCTGTCCTCGGGGGCATCGGCGCCGCCGCCGTCGCTCTTCTCCGCGGCGGCCTTGCCCAGCATCCGGTCCAGCTCGGAGAAGTCGGTCTGCTCGCGGTGCACGAAGCCGTCCGGGTCGTCCATGTCGCCGGTGGTCGGCAGCAGGTCCGGGTGGGCCCAGATGGCGTCCCGCCCGTCGGTGCCACGGGCGTCGGCGAGGGAGGCCCACAGCCGGGCGGCGTCCCGCAGACGGCGGGGGCGCAGTTCCAGGCCGACCAGGCTCGCGAACATCTGCTCCGCGGGCCCGCCCGTGGCGCGCCGCCGGCGGAGCGTCTCGCGCAGGGCGTCGGCGGAGGGGAGGTGCCCGCTGGCGGCGTCGTGCACCACCGCGTCCACCCAGCCCTCCACCAGCGCCAGCGCGGTCTCCAGCCGGGCCAGGGCCGCCTTCTGCTCGGGAGTGTCCTCGGGCTGGAAGAGGCCCTGCTGGAGCTTCTCCTGCAGTTCCTCCGGCCGGGAGGGGTCCAGCTGGCCGACGAGGTCCTCCAGCCGGGAGTTGTCGACCTTGATTCCCCGGGCGTAGCCCTCGACCGCGCCCAGCAGGTGGGAGCGCAGCCACGGCACATGCTCGAACAGCCGGTGGTGGGCCGCCTCCCGCAGCGCGAGGTAGAGCCGCACCTCCTCCAGCGGGACCCCGAGGCCCTCACCGAAGGCGGTGATGTTGGACGGGAGCAGCGCCGCCTTGCCGGCCGGGCCCAGCGGCAGACCGACATCGGTCGCGCCGAGCACCTCACCGGCCAGCGTGCCGACCGCCTGGCCGATCTGGGTGCCGAACATGGCGCCGCCCATGGAGCGCATCATGCCCAGCAGCGGGCCGGCCATCGCCCGCATCTCCTCCGGCAGCACCTCGCCCATGGCGTTGCCGACGCGCTCCGCCACCGGATCGACCAGCTGCTTCCAGACCGGCAGCGTCGCCTCGACCCACTCGGCCCGGCTCCAGGCGACGGCCGAGGTCGCGCCGGAGGGCAGTGAGGTCACGCCGTCCAGCCAGAGGTCGGCCAGCCGCACCGCCTCCGCCACCTGGGCGTGGTCCTGGCCGCCCACGCTGGCGTCGCGCGATCCGCCGGAGCCGCCCTGCGCCACGGTCTGGCGGGCCACGTTGCGGGCGAGGTCCCAGTTCACCGGGCCGCCCTCGTAGGAGAGCATCTGGCCGAGCTGCTGGAACGCGGCGCCCAGGTCCTGCTGGCCGCCGCCCGCGCCGCCCATGCCGAGCGAGCCGAACATGGCCTCCAGGGGATTGACGGGGCCGTCGCCACCGCCCTGGCCCGAACCACCCGAGCTTCCCGAACCGCCGCCCAGGCCGAATCCGGCGCCGCCGGAACCCCGGCCGGAGCCGTCCTGTCCCTCACGCTTCTTCTTGCCGGACTCGCCGTCCTCAGGCTCCTCGGGGAGGCCGAATCCGAATGGGGTCTCACTCACGAAGATTCCTCGGCTCTGTGTGTGTACGGACGAGCGGTCACCGACGGGCCGCCGATGCCGGGCACGCAGCGCGCCCGGCGCGCCGCACCGGAGTGACCCCGGGAACCACCGGGGCACAAACCAGGGCTTGTCCCTCCAGCCTAGACACCTCTCAGGCAGGATGGGGGCTACGCCTGTCGTATCAGAAACAACCACTGGAGAGATCCTGTGAGTTCCCCGGAGCCCGTCGTTCGCGCAGCGCGAAACGCCGCGGCGGCCCCGCTGACCATCGCCGTGACCGGTGCCGCCGACGGAGTCGGGGCCCTCTTCACCGAGCGGATCGCGGTGGCCGACGGTGTCCGGCGCGTCCTCGCGCTGGACGAACGCGCCGGAGCGACGGAGGGCGTCGAGTGGCACACCCTCGACGTCCGCGACCCCGCCATCGCCGACCGGCTGCGCGGCGACGGAGAGGGGCCACCGGTCGACGTGGTGGTCCATCTCGCGCTCGATCTGGGCCTGGAGTCCGACCCGGCGGCCCGCAGCGCCTACAACGTGCGCGGGACCCAGACGGTGCTGACGGCCGCGGCCGCCGCCGGGGTCCGCCGCGTGGTGCTGTGCACCTCGGCGATGGTCTACGGCGCCCTCCCCGACAACGACGTGCCGCTCTCGGAGGACGCGGAGCTGCGGGCCACCGCCGACGCCGGCGGGGTCGACGACCTGCTGGAGATCGAGCGGCTGGCGGAGCGTGCGCCCAAGACCCACCCGGGTCTGAAGGTGACCGTGCTGCGGCCCGCCGTGCTGGTGGGCGGCGGCGCGGACACCGCGCTGACCCGCTACTTCGAGTCGCCCCGGCTGCTCGTCGTCGCCGGGTCGCAGCCGCGCTGGCAGTTCTGCCATGTCGAGGACCTGGTGGGCGCGCTGGAGCACGCGGCGCTCGACCTGGTCGACGGCCCGGCCGCCGTCGGCTGCGACGGCTGGCTGGAACAGGAGGAGGTGGAGGAGCTGACCGGCATCCGCCGGATGGAGCTGCCCTCCACGGTCGCGCTCGGCGCCGCCTCCCGGCTGCACCGGCTGGGGCTCACCCCGTCACCGGCCGGTGACCTGGCGTACACGATGCACCCCTGGGTGGTCAGTGGCAGCCGGCTGCACGAGGCGGGCTGGCGGCCGCGGTGGAGCAACGAGGAGGTCCTCGCCGCGCTGCTGGCCGAGGTCGAGGGCCGGCACACGCTGGCCGGCCGCCGGCTCGGCGCCAAGGACGCGGCGACCACGCTGGGCGCGGCGGGCGCGACCGTCGCCCTGGTCGGTACCGCAGCTCTGGTCCGGCGGGCACGGCGCCGCCGCCGCTGACGCCGTTCGGCGGGGCGCCGTCGTGGCCGCGCCGCCCCCGCTGGGGGTGAGCGGCGCCGTACGGGAGCATGGGGGCATGACCACCGAGGACCCCATTCGCCTGCTGGCCGTCCGCGACACCCCGCTCTCCGTGGACGAGGTGTTCGCCGCCGTCCCGGACCGGGAGGCGGGCGGCACCGTCCTGTTCGTCGGGACCGTCCGGGACCACGACGGCCACGCCGCCGACGCCGCCGTCACCTCTTTGGCGTACGAGGCGCACCCCTCCGCCGGGGACGCCCTGAGGAGCGTCGCCGAGGCCGTGGTGAAGGAGTTCCCGGTGCGGGCGCTGGCCGCCGTCCACCGGGTGGGTGAACTGGCCGTCGGCGATCTCGCGGTGGTGGTCGCGGTGTCCTGCCCGCACCGGCAGGAGGCATTCGCCGCCTGCCGCAAGCTGATTGACGACCTCAAGCGGACGGTGCCCATCTGGAAGCACCAGACCTTCAGCGACGGATCGCGGGAATGGGTGGCGGCCGGCGAGCGTCCGTGAGACACCCGCCCGCGGGCCGGCCACGGTGCCGGTGCGGGCTGCCGGGGGCGCCGGGCCGGGTTGCGTAACCCCTCCGCCCGGACGAGCGTTGGTGATCCGGCAGCAAGCACAGTCCGGTCGGGAGATCGCCGAGGTGGGAGGTACTCATGGCGGCGTTGGTCTGGTTGTTGATTCCCGTGATCGGGTCCCTGGTGGCCGCGCTCTGGGGAGCGTGGGCAACACGCAGGCGCACAGGGGTGGGTGGCGGGCGGGACTCCTCGGGAGTCCGCAGCCACCAGGCGTTCCGGGCGGCGATGGAACGCCCGGTCCGCTCGGGGGAGCAGCGGGCACCCGCCTCCGCGCCGCTGACGTCGCCCGCCCCGGCCGACGGCTGACGGTGCGATCCCGTACTGTCGATCCATGCCACGCCGCATCGCCACCCTGCTGACGTCGGGACTGCTGCTGCTCGGGCTGCTCTTCGCGGGGCTGCTGGTCAGGGTCCCGTACGCGCAGATGTCGCCCGGCCCGACCGTGAACACGCTCGGTGAGCACAACGGGGTTCCGGTGCTGGACATCAAGGGCACCGACACCTTCGACGCCACCGGTCATCTCAACATGACCACGGTGCGGGTCACCGGCGTCAACTACCGGATGAGCATCGCGGACGCGATGCGCGGCTGGCTCTCGTCCCGGGCCGGGGTGGTCCCCTACGAGAACCTCTACCCGGACGACCGGACCGCCGACGAGGTGGACCAGGAGAACGCCGAGGAGTTCAGCCGCTCGCAGGAGAGCGCCAAGGCGGTGGCGTTGCGCGAACTCGGCTACGACCTGGAGCAGGAGACGATCGTCGCCTCCGTCGTCCGGGGCAGCCCGGCCGAGGGCGAACTGCGCGCCGGTGACGTCATCCTGGAGGTCGACGGCGAGAAGATCGAGGAGCCGTCCCAGGTCGCCGAGGCCGTGACCCGCAACGAGGCGGACGAGAAGGTCGTCTTCACCGTCCGCCGCCCGGCCGGGAACGCGGAGGACGCGGAGGACGCCGCCGCCGAGGCCGAGGAGGGCGACGTCACCGAGGAGGACGTCGCGGACGACGAGGTGCTCGACATCACCCTCACCACCGCCGCGGCGGAGGACGACGGCCGCGCCATCGTCGGCATCCAGGCGGGCACCGCCTTCGTCTTCCCCTTCGAGATCGACATCGAGCTCGCCGACGTCGGCGGCCCCAGCGCGGGGCTGATGTTCGCCCTCGGGATCATCGACAAGCTCAGCCCCGAGGACCTCACCGGCGGCACCTTCGTCGCCGGCACCGGCACGATCGCGGAGGACGGCCGGGTCGGCCCGATCGGCGGCGTGCTGATGAAGACCATCGCCGCCCACGACAAGGGCGCCGAGTACTTCCTCACCCCCGAGGCCAACTGCCGTTCGCTGCGCAGTGGTGCCCCCGACGGGCTGACCCTGGTCGAGGTCGGCACCCTCGACGACGCCCTGGAGGCGCTGGAGCACATCCGGGACGACAACCCGGACGCGCTGCGCACCTGCGAGCGCGACTGACACGCGGCCCAGCCGGGCCCAGCAGAGCCCAGCCGCGCCGAGCCCAGCCGCGCCGAGCCCAGCCGCGCCGAGCCCAGCCGCGCCGAGCCCAGCCGCGCCGAGCCCAGCCGGGCCGAGCGGCGAGGACGTGACCGGGGCCGTCACCGTCGGCCGCCGCTGGCGGCGTTGACGGTGACGGCCCCGGGTCCTGGTCCTGGTCCGGCGGGCGAGGGCCCGCGTCAGGTCACTCCTCGAACGTCGCGGACAGCGCGTCCGCCAGCCCCGGGACCAGGTCGCGGCCGGTCAGGACTTCGGTGTCCGAGTCCTTGGCCCGCAGCCGGATCGCCGCCTCGCGCTCGCCGTCGCGGAGCACGCCCACCGTCATCCGCACCTCCTGCCGTTCGGGGTGCTCGACGACCCACTTCGTCAGCGCGTCGGCGTTCTCCTCCTTCCGCAGTTCGTCGGGTACGGCGGCCTCGGCGGCCGGCGGCAGCATCAGCCGCTCGACGGTCAGCGCGCAGCCGACGACCGCGTCCGGCCAGGCGATGGTGGCGAGGAACTCGTCGAGTGGCGTCCCCTGCGGAATCTCCTCCTGCTCGACGGGGGTGAGCGAGCCGCCGGGCTGGTCGCCCTGTTCGGGATCGAGGCCGATCCGTTCGGCGAGCGAGGGCTCCTGGGACCGCAACTGGGCGGTGTCGACGAGCGCGAAGAGGAGGGCGGGCCGGTCCCATCCGAGACCGGAGACATGGCCGTCGATCTCCAGGACGGCGCGGGTGAGGGGGGCGGTGGCCATCTGACCTGCCCCGGGAGGGGCGGAGTGGGTGTTGTCCATGCCTATATCGTGCCGTCCCGCACCCCGGGAACGGGAACTGAGTAAAGCTTGAGTAAGTTACTTGGGTGGGCTTCCCATAGGCTGAGCCCAGATTCATCCGCTGCGAATCTTAGAGGTGCGCACCTTGGCTTTCCAGATGCCGGACCGGGGCTCGGGAGGCCCCAACGGTCCGAACGGGCCCAGAGGCCCCCGAGGCCCAAGAGGGCCGGGCGGCCCAGGCGGGCCGGGAGTACCGCGGTTCACGGTCGGGCGTCCGTCCAGGGGCGCCAAGACTCTGCTGATCACCGCGGCGATCCTGGCCGGTCTCGCCATTCTCTTCGCCATGTTCGCCGGGTTCTGGACCGACTTGATGTGGTACCAGTCCGTCGACTACACGCGGGTCTTCACGACCCAGATCTTCACCCGGATCCTGCTGTTCGCGATCTTCGGCGCCCTGATGGCGCTGGCGGTCGGGTTCAACATCTGGCTCGCCCACAGGATGCGTCCTCCGCTGAGCGGCATGTCGCCGGAGCAGCAGAACCTCGACCGCTACCGGATGAGCATCGCGCCCTTCAAGAAGTGGGTGCTGATCGCCGTCGCCGTGCTGGTCGGCCTCATCGCGGGCGGTTCGGCCGCCGGCCAGTGGCGTACCTGGCTGATGTGGGTCAACGGCACCTCCTTCGGTGTCACCGACGCGCAGTTCGGCCGTGACATCTCGTTCTTCGCCTTCGACCTGCCGTTCTACCGCTTCCTGCTCGGCATCGGGTTCGCGCTGGTCGTGGTCTCGCTGATCGCGGCGGCGGTGACCCACTACCTCTACGGCGCGGTCAAGGCCTCCAGCCCGGGCAACCGGATCACCGGCGCGGCGACCGGCCACCTCTCGGTGCTGCTCGGTCTCTTCGTGTCGCTGAAGGCGGTGGCCTACTGGTTCGACCGCTACGGCCTCGCCCTCAAGAGCAGCGACTTCCGGGACGCGGACGGCTGGACGGGCCTGCGCTACGTCGACGCCAACGCCTACCTGCCGGCGAAGACCATCCTGACGATCATCGCGATCATCTGCGCCGTCCTGTTCTTCGCCACCCTGTGGCGCCGCATGTGGCAGCTCCCGGTCATCGGCCTCGGCCTGATGGTCCTCTCGGCGATCCTGATCGGCGGCGTCTACCCGGCGCTCGTCCAGCAGTTCCAGGTGCGCCCCAACGAGCAGGCCATGGAGACGCCCTACATCGAGAAGCACCTGGCGGCGACCAAGGAGGCCTACGGCATCGACGATGCCGAGAAGGAGTCCTTCGGCCGCCAGGAGGCCGGTGTGGTGACGGACGAGAACCGCGAGGAACTGCGCAACAGTGTGCGCAGCACCGCCTCGATCCGTCTGGTCGACCCCAACGTGATCTCGCCGGCGTTCCAGCAGCTGCAGCAGATCCGCGGCTACTACCAGTTCGCCTCCACGCTCGACGTCGACCGCTACCCGGACGCGTCCGGCGACGGCGACCAGGACACCGTCATCGGTGTCCGTGAGATCAACATCAACCAGCTGCCGGACCGGAACTGGATCAACGACCACTTCCGGTACACCCACGGCTTCGGTGTGGTCGCGGCCAAGGGCGACGACATCCTCGGCAACGGCACCCCCTCCTTCACCGAGAAGGAGCTGCCGCCGGTCGGTGACCTCGGCGAGTACGAGCCGCGGATCTACTTCGGCGAGGCGACCACCCAGTGGTCGATCGTCGGCGGTCCGCAGCCCGAGCTGGACTACATCCGCGGTGACAGCGGCACCGACGAGGAGGCTGCCGACGAGGCGGCCGGCGAGGGCGAGGAGCCCGCGGAGGGCGAGCAGGCCGAGCCCGACGAGGACGTCGCCCAGGCCGGTCAGGAGCAGGACTACAGCTACACCGGTGAGGGTGGTGTCGACCTCAACAACTACTTCCGTCGCGCCGCCTACGCCCTCACCATGGGTGAGCCGCAGATCCTCTACTCCGGTGCCATCGGCGAGGGTTCGAAGATCCTCTACAAGCGCACCCCGCAGGAGCGCGTCGAGGCGGTGGCCCCGTGGCTGTCGCTGGACGGCGACCCGTACCCGGCGGTCGTCGACGGCCGGGTGCTGTGGATCGTGGACGCGTACACCACCTCCAACGGCTACCCGTACTCCTCCCGCACGGTCCTGGACCAGGCGACGGAGACGGCGCTGACCGACGCCGAGCGCCAGGTGCTCGCGCAGCAGAACCAGATCAACTACATGCGCAACTCCGTCAAGGCGACGGTGGACGCGTACAGCGGTGAGGTCGTCCTCTACGAGTGGGAGGAGGACGAGCCGGTCCTCCAGACCTGGAAGAAGGCGTTCCCGGGCACCGTCACGGACAAGGAGGACATCAGCGAGGAGCTGATGGCCCACCTGCGGTACCCGCAGGACCTCTTCAACGTGCAGCGTGACCTGCTCCAGCGCTACCACGTCGACAGCGCCAGCCTGTTCTTCGCGGGCGGCGAGCGCTGGGTCGTGCCGCAGATGCCGGGCGAGAACCAGGACACGGTGGTGCCCTCGTACTACCTGTCGATCCGCATGCCCACCCAGGACGAGCGGACGTTCTCGCTGACCACCACGTTCAACCCGCGCGACCGCGAGACACTGGCCGCGTACATGGCGGTCGAGGCGGACGCGAGAAGCGACGACTACGGCAAGATGCGCATCCTCACCTTGCCCAACAACACCACCACACCAGGCCCGCAACAGGTGCAGAGCCGGTGGAACGCGGAACCCGAGATCGCCACGGAGATCAACCTGCTTACGCGGGGCGACTCCCAGGTCGACTACGGCAACCTGCTGACCATCCCGCTCGGCGGAGAGGACCTGCTGTACGTCGAGCCGGTCTACGTCCGTGGTGCCGGCGCCAACTACCCGCGCATGCAGAAGGTGCTCGCCTCCTACGGGGACGAGCTCGCCTTCGAGTCGACGCTGGAGGACGCGCTGGACGTGCTGTTCGGGGTCACCGAGACCGGGGACGAGGTCGAGACCCCGCCGCCGGGCGAGGGCGAGTCCGGTGAGGACCCGGAGGAGCCCGGCCAGGAGGAGACCCCGGCCGAGCTCGCCGAGGACCTCTCGCAGGCCGTCCAGGACGCCGAGGAGGCGTTCGCCGACGGTGACTGGGCGTCCTTCGGTGAGGCACAGGACCGGATCAAGGAGCTGAGCCGCCAGCTGGACGAGGCGCTGCGCCCCGACGGCGCTGAGGACGACTCGGCCGCCGATCCGGACGAGGAGCCGTCCGACGAGTGACGCCGCGCAGGCGTGCGAGGTGACCGTCCCGCGCCGTGGTAGTGTTTCACCTGTCGCCAAGGGGAAACCCGAGGCGGCAGGCCCCCGGAAGGGGACCACGGCGCGGGGTGGAGCAGCTCGGTAGCTCGCTGGGCTCATAACCCAGAGGTCGCAGGTTCAAATCCTGTCCCCGCTACTGCGAGACGAGGGTCCGCATCCTTTGAGGATGCGGGCCCTCGTTCGTTGTGTGCCCTCACGGTTCGTCGCGGTTCGTCGCGGTTCGTGCCGGGACCCCGGGGCGCCCGGTACGGATCGGCCCCGCGCGGGTCACGGGGACCCGGCGGGGCCGGAGCGTGCGGGGGCGGGGCGTTCAGGCGGTGAGGAGCGCGTCCAACTGGGCCGGTGCCAGGGCGTGTTCGATGACCATGAACGCGGCGCCGTGGATTCCGGAGTGGCCGCCGGAGTCGGCCTGGACGATGCGCAGGTGTTCGGTGGCCAGCGGCAGCGACCGCTGGTAGACGACCTCCCGTACGCCGGCGATCAGATGCTCGCCGGCCTGGGACAGCGCCCCGCCGATCACCACGACGGAGGGGTTGATCAGGCTGACCGCGGTGGCCAGCACCTCGCCGATGTCGCGGCCGGCCTGCCGGACCAGGCGCAGGGTGGGCACCGAGCCGCTGCGGGCCAGGGCGACGACCTCGGCGCTGCCCCGGGCGGTCACGCCCTGTTCGGTGAGGCGGGCGGCGATGGCGGCGCCGCTGGCCACGGACTCCAGGCAGCCGACGTTGCCGCAGCGGCAGAGCACGTCCGCGACGTCGGCGTCGTGGGGGAGCCGTACGTGGCCCATGTCGCCGGCGACGCCCTGCGAACCGCGGTGCAGTCGACCGTCGATGACGATGCCGCTGCCGATTCCGGTGGCGACCTTCACCAGGATGAACTGAGCCTCGTCCGGCCAGCGGGTGCGGTGCTCGCCGAGCGCCATGATGTTGACGTCGTTGTCGACGAGTGTCACCGCGTCCAGCCGGGAGCGGATGAAGCCGGGCACGTCGAAACCGTCCCACCCGGGCATGATCGGCGGGTTGGTGGGACGGCCCGAGGAGAACTCGACCGGTCCGGGCAGGCCGATCCCGACGCCGAGGACCTCGCCGGCGGACCGTCCGAGCCCGCGCAGCAACTCCAGGCCGCGTTCCTGGACATGGCCGAGGACGACCTCGGGGCCGCGGTCTATGTCGATCGCCTCGTCGTCCTCGACCAGCACCTCTCCGGCGAGGTCGGTGACCGCGAGTTTGACGTGGGTGGCGCCGATGTCGGCCGCGAGGACCACGCGGGCGTCGGGGTTGAAGGCGAAGAGCGAGGGCGGCCTGCCACCGGTGGAGCGGCCCTTGTCCGCGTGGCGCAGCAGTCCCGAGTTCATCAGCAGTTCCACCCGCTCCGCGATGGTCGAGCGCGCGAGTCCGGTCTCCGCGCTCAGCTCGGCGCGGGTGCGCGGGCGTCCGTCGCGGACGAGGTGGAGGAGCGCGGCTGTTCCGGCGGTGGCGTTGACCGCGGTGAGCGGCGGCGTTCCACTGGCGGAGGTGGCGGTCATGACGTGCCTTTCCATCCGGTGCCGCAGTCGAAGGTGGGGGCGTTCACGGTACAACGCCCCCTTCTTTCATTCTGTTGAACCATACCTTCTGACAACAACTGCTGGACTTTCTATTGACCCCCGGCAAAAGTGCGCCTACGTTCATCCGCCATGGGAGCCGCACACCAGGCGGCCCGCGATGCGGCGGGCGCCAGTGACCATCAGCAACTGCTGGAGATGCACGGCATCGTCAAGCAATTCCCCGGTGTCCGTGCACTGGACGGGATCGACCTCGACGTCCGGGCCGGTGAGGTCCACTGCCTGCTGGGCCAGAACGGCGCCGGCAAGTCCACGCTCATCAAGGTCCTCGCCGGAGCGCACCAGCCCGACGAAGGCCGGATCACCTGGGAGGGCGAGGAGGTCCGGCTGCAGGACCCGCAGGCCTCGCTCAAGCTCGGCATCGCGACGATCTACCAGGAGCTGGACCTCGTCGACGGCCTGACCGTCGCCGAGAACATCCACCTCGGCCACGAGCGCCGCAACCGCTGGGGACTGAGCGCCGCCGCCGAGTCCAACGCCGCCGCCGCCCAACTGCTCCGGCGCCTCGGCCACCCGGAGGTCTCGCCGACCCTGGAGGTCGGGCGGATGTCGGCCGCCGGCAAGCAGATCGTCTCCATGGCCCGCGCGCTGTCGCACGACGCCAAGCTGATCGTGATGGACGAGCCCTCCGCGGTGCTCGACCAGGAGGAGGTCGGCCGGCTGTTCCGGGTGATCCGCGACCTCTCCGCGCAGGGTGTGGCGATCGTCTACATCTCGCACCGCCTGGAGGAGATCCGGGAGATCGGCAACCGTGTCACCGTCCTGAAGGACGGCCGGACCGTCGCCACCGGGCTGGGGGCCAAGGAGACCCCCACCCGTGAGGTGATCCGGCTGATGACCGGCCGGTCCATCGACTACGTCTTCCCCGACCGCGGCGCGGGCGCCCCCGCCGGGGACCCGGTACTGGAGGTCGAAGGGCTCGGCCGCAAGGGCGAGTTCAGCGATGTCACCTTCAGCGTCCGCCCCGGCGAGATCGTCGGCCTGGCCGGCATGGTCGGCTCCGGCCGGTCCGAGATCCTGGAGACCGTCTACGGCGCCCGCAAGCAGAGCTCCGGCAGCGTCAAGGTCGCCGGGCGGCGGTTGCGGCCGGGCCGCGTCGGTTCCGCGATGGCCGCCGGGATCGGCTTCGCTCCCGAGGAGCGCAAGAGCCAGGCGCTGGTGCTGCGCGACCCGATCTACCGCAACGTGACGATGGCCAGCCTGCCGCGGTTCACCCGCGGCGGATTCCTGGACAGCGCCGCCGAGCGCCGGGCCGCCGCCGAGAACACCGCGGCGCTGGACCTGCGCCCCAACGACGTCGAACGCGCCGCCGGAACCCTCTCCGGCGGCAACCAGCAGAAGGTCGTGCTGGCCCGCTGGCTGCTGCGCGACTGCAAGGTGCTGCTGCTGGACGAGCCCAGCCGTGGCGTGGACGTCGGTGCCCGCACCGAGATCTACGCGCTGGTCCGCTCGCTGGCGGCCGAGGGCATCGCGGTGGTCGTCGTCTCCAGCGAGATCGAGGAGGTCATCGGCCTCTCCGACCGGGTGCTGGTGATATCCGACGGAAGCCTGGTGCACGACTGCCCGGCCGACGAGATCGACGAGCACCAGGTGCTCGACATGGTGATGGAAGGTGAGGTGGCGTGAGCCTCCAGACGAGTGCCGTGGAGTCCGGCGGAGAGCCGGGCCCGGGCGAGGACATACCGGAGAAGAAGGGCGCCTCCGGCGGCGGTGCCCGCGACCGGGTGGCGAGCCTGCTCTCCGGTTCGGCCGGCCGCAACATGGGCCTGGTCGTCGCGCTGCTGCTGCTGTGCGTCATCGGTCTCATCACGGCCGGCGACCGGTTCGCCAACGTCGACAACATGATGACCGTGCTGCGTCTGGCCTCGGTCATCGGTGTGGTCTCGGTCGGGATGACCTTCGTCATCACCGGTGGCGGCATCGACCTCTCGGTCGGCGCCATCGTGGCCCTGGCCTCGGTGTGGGCGACCACGCTGGCCACCCAGACGATGGCCAACGACTTCCACTGGATCCTGATGGTCACCACCGCGTTGATGGTGGGAGCCGGATGCGGCCTGGTCAACGGGTTGCTGATCGCCTACGGACGCATGGCGGCCTTCATCGTGACGCTGGCGATGCTGGCGGCGGCGCGGGGCCTGGCGGAGATCATCGCCGACAAGAAGACGCAGGTCGTCACCGTCAGCCCGTTCCTGGACTTCTTCCGGGGCTCGCTGTTCGGGGTGCCCCGGCTGGTGATCATCTTCGCGTTGGTCGCGGTC
The DNA here is from genome assembly GCF_004305975.1 of Streptomyces otsuchiensis. GTDB lineage: Bacteria > Actinomycetota > Actinomycetes > Streptomycetales > Streptomycetaceae > Streptomyces > Streptomyces otsuchiensis. The sequence continues at coordinate 4,147 of NZ_BHZI01000095.1, read as the reverse complement.
GGCGGCTGGGTGCTGCTGAACCGCACCGCTTTCGGCCGCCGCACCCTGGCGGTCGGCGGCAACCCCGAGGCCGCGCGGCTCGCCGGCATCAACGTCAAGCGGCACCAGACGATGCTGTACGTGCTGCTCGGTGTCGCCTGCGGCATCGCCGCCGTGATGCTGATGGCCCGCACCACCGCCGGCACCTCCACCCACGGAACGCTCTACGAGCTGGACGCCATCGCGGCCGTGGTCATCGGAGGCACCCTGCTCAGCGGCGGACGCGGCACCATCGTCGGCACCGTCTTCGGCGTGCTGATCTTCACCACGCTGACCAACGTGTTCACGCTGAACAACCTGGACACCTCCACCCAGGCCGTGGCCAAGGGCGCGATCATCGTGATCGCGGTGCTGCTGCAGCAGCGGATGGCGGCGCGTTCCTCACCCGGCTGACCGGGCGCGCCGCCCGCGTACCGCCCACCGGCGGTCCGCGGTCCGCGCGCCACCCCGGCCGGCCCCCAGACGGCCCCGGCGGACCGGTGACCGGTCCGTCCCGCGTGCCACCCACGGCGCCACGCGCCACGGCACCGGCCCACGCGAGCCACCCCCCAAGCACCGCACCCAGTACCGCCGCCCGAAGCTGCGACGACTCCGGGCACACCAGGCCGCTCCTCTTGCTTTCGAAAGGCAGGACCGTCATGTCCCGTACCGCCAGAACCCGCCGTACCCGGATCCTGACCCGCGTCGGTGCCCTGACCGCCGTGGCCGCGCTGGCCGTCGGCTGCACCAGCAACACCGCCACCGACGACGACGGTGACGACGACGCACCCGCCGCGGTCAGCGACAACGACGAGACCGGCGACACGGTCGTCATCGGCTTCTCCGGCCCGGCCGCCGACCACGGCTGGCTGGCGGCGATCAACTCCGCCGCCGAGTCGGAGGCCGAGAAGTACGACGACATCGACTTCCGGCTCGCCGAGGGCACCAACGACCCCTCCGCGCAGATCAGCCACGTCGAGACGTTCATCAACGAGGGCGTGGACGCCATAGTGCTGCTGCCCACGGACGGCGCCGCGCTGACCGAGGTCGCCATCGAGGCGATGCAGGCCGGCATCCCGGTCATCAACGTGGACCGCGAGTTCTCCAGCGAGTTCGCCGCCCGCACCACCATCCTGGGCGACAACTACGGCATGGGCGTCTCCGCGGGGACCTACGCCTGCCAGCTGGTCGAGGAGAACGACCTCGGCGACGCGGTGATCGCCGAGATCGCCGGCATCGACTCGCTGCCCCTGACCCAGGACCGCTCGCAGGGCTTCGAGGACGCGCTCGCCGAGTGCGGCCAGGACGTGGACCGCCGGGTCGCCGCGGAGTTCACCGTCGAGTCCGGCGAGGCCGCCGCCTCCAACCTGCTCCAGGCGGCAAGCGAGATCGACATCATCTGGAACCACGACGACGACCAGGGTGTCGGCGTCAAGGCGGCCTTCGAGAACGCCGACCGCGACGAGTTCTTCTTCATCGGCGGCGCCGGTTCGGCCAACGCGATGCGCTGGATCCAGGAGGGCACGATGGAGGCGACCGTCCTCTACCCGCCGACGCAGGCCGCCGACGGTGTCCGCCTCGCCCGGCTGCTGGCGCAGGAGAAGGGCCTCGCCGACCTGGTGCAGGTCGAGGTGCCGCGCCGGGTCGTGCTCAACGCCCCGGTCGTGAACGCCGACAACGTCGAGCAGTACCTGCCGCTGGGCTTCGAGTCCTGACGTGCGGGTGGGAAGTTCCGGCCCGGAGCCGGACGCGTCTTCCAAGGCGGAAGAAGGAGACAGGATGAGTGGCGCCGAGCGGCGGTCCATCGGAATCGGCATGGTCGGCTACGCCTTCATGGGCATGGCCCATTCGCAGGGGTGGCGCAACGCCAGAAGTTTCTTCGACCCGGCGCTGACCCCGCGTCTGGTCGCCCTCGGCGGCCGTGACCGGGTGGCCGCCGGGGAGCTGGCGCGGCGGTTCGACTGGCAACACGTCGAGACCGACTGGCGGGCCCTGGTGGCCCGCGAGGACGTCGGCCTGGTGGACATCTGCACCCCGGGCGACACCCACGCGGAGATCGCGATCGCCGCGCTGGAGGCCGGGAAGCACGTGCTGTGCGAGAAGCCGCTCGCCAACTCCGTCGCCGAGGCGGAGGCCATGGCCGCGGCGGCGGAGAGGGCCCGCGCCGCCGGGGTGCGCTCGATGGTGGGGTTCACCTACCGGCGGGTTCCGGCGGTGGCGCTGGCCAGGAAGCTGGTCGCCGAGGGCCGGATCGGCGAGGTCCGCCAGGTCCGTGCCGAGTACCTCCAGGACTGGCTGAGCGACCCGGCCTCGCCGATGTCCTGGCGGCTGGAGAAGAACCGGGCCGGCTCCGGCGCGCTGGGCGACATCGGCGCCCACGCCGTCGACCTCACCCAGTTCATCACCGGCCTGCCGGTGACCGGGGTCAGCGGGCTGACCGACACGTTCGTCACCGAACGCCCGCTGGCGGACGGTTCGGGGACCGGCCGGGTCACGGTCGACGACTCCGCCGTCTTCCTCGCCCGGCTCGCCGGTGGCGCTCCGGCGACCTTCACCGCGACCCGGTTCGCCTCGGGCCGCAAGAACGCCCTGCGGATCGAGATCTCGGGGACCGAGGGCAGCCTCGCCTTCGACTTCGAGGACATGAACGCCCTGCACCTCTACGAGGAGTCGACACCGTCCCGCACCCGGGGCTTCACCCGGGTGCTGGTCACCGAGCCGGACCACCCCTACGTCTCGGCGTGGTGGCCGCCGGGCCACCTGCTCGGCTACGAGCACGGCTTCTCCCACCAGGCGGCCGATCTGCTGGCCGCCATCGACGCCGGCGAGGACCCGGCGCCGTCGTTCGCCGACGGCCTGGCCGTCCAGCGGGTGCTGGCGGCGGTCGAGACGAGCGCCGCCGCCGACAGCGTCTGGACCACCGTCGACACCAGCGCCCCGGCCGCCGCGGCCGGAGCCGAAGCCCGAGCGGACCGAGAGCGGGAGGCCGCACGATGACCCGACCGATCACCCTGTTCACCGGCCAGTGGGCCGATCTGCCGTTCACCGAGGTCGCGCGCCTCGCCTCCGAGTGGGGCTACGACGGACTGGAGATCGCCTGCTGGGGCGACCACCTGGACGTCCGCCGCGCCGCCGAGGACGACGCCTACCTGAAGTCGCGCCGGGACATCCTGGAACAGCACGGCCTCGGCGTCTGGGCCATCTCCAACCACCTGACCGGGCAGGCCGTCTGCGACAGCCCGATCGACCACCGGCACCGCGCCATGCTGTCGGACCGGGTCTGGGGCGACGGCGACGCCGAGGGCGTCCGGCGCCGCGCGGCGGAGGAGATCGAGTACACCGCCCGTGCCGCCAAGCGGCTGGGCGTGGACACGGTCGTCGGCTTCACCGGTTCCTCGATCTGGCAGTACGTGGCGATGTTCCCGCCCGTCGGCCAGGAGTACATCGACGCCGGCTACCAGGACTTCGCCGACCGGTGGAACCCGATCCTCGACGTCTTCGACGCGGAGGGCGTGCGGTTCGCCCACGAGGTGCACCCCTCGGAGATCGCCTACGACCACTGGACCACCGTCCGGACCCTGGAGGCGATAGGCCACCGCGAGGCGTTCGGCCTCAACTGGGACCCCAGCCACATGGTGTGGCAGGACATCGACCCGGTCGGGTTCCTGCTGGACTTCGCCGACCGGATCTACCACGTGGACTGCAAGGACGCCCGCCGGAACACCGGCAACGGCCGCAACGGGCGCATGGGTTCGCACCTGGCCTGGGGCAACCCCCGCCGCGGCTGGGACTTCGTCTCCACCGGGCGCGGCGACGTGCCGTGGGAGGCCAGCTTCCGCGCCCTGGAATCCATCGGCTACCGCGGACCGATCTCCATCGAGTGGGAGGACGCCGGGATGGACCGGCTGCACGGCGCGCCGGAGGCCCTGCGGTACGTCCGCAGCCAGCTCTTCGAACCGTCGACGACCTCGTTCGACGCCGCGTTCAGCAGCGACAGCAGCGAGGGCTGAGGCCGGTCCCGGCCATCTGACGTGCCGGGGCGGAGCAGCGGACCGCCCCGGCACACTCCCCGATCCGCACGGCGTCGGCGCCCACCGCGTGACCCCGCGCCCGGCCGGCCGCCCCGACC
>NZ_BHZI01000094.1 GCF_004305975.1 Streptomyces otsuchiensis | reverse complement strand
AAGAAGCGCTGGCGCTGTTCGGCCACGGCGGGGCGGCCCGGGAGACCCTGGCCGAACAGCGCCAGCGCTTCTTCTTCGACTTCCTGAAGCACTCGCTCCAGCAGGCCGAGTGGACCTTCCGGCTGAGTGTGTGGTTCATGTCCGGCGGGGCGGCCATCCTGCTGGCGGGCGGCGTGCTCGCCCTGGTGCACGCCGGTGACCGGAACCTCAGCTACATTCCGGTGGTGACCAGCCTCACCGGCACGCTGATCACGGTCGGCGGAGGTGCCATGGCGGTGCAGGCGCGGCGGGCCCGGTCCCATGTCACCGAGCAGGCCGACCGGATGGACGCCAAGATCGATCTGGACCACAAGCTGGAGATGGCGATCACCCTGATCGACCGCGTCAACGATCCGTCGGCCCGTGACCGTCTGCACGCCGCAGCCGCGCTGAAGGCGCTCGACATGCAGTCCAGCCCGGACGTCATGGTCGACCGTCTCCTCCCAGGCCGGGAGAACCGGTCACGGCGCGAGATCGAGCGGGACGATTCGTGGGGCCGGGACAGCTGACGGCGGCGCGGCGCGGGTGGAGGGCCGACGCCTCACTCCAGGACGTGGCGCAGATAGGACCGCGGGTCGTCCAGGTAGCGGCGCCAGTGGTCGACCAGGGCGAGTTCGGCCCAGGCCAAGCGCCGCATCCCGTGGTCCCCCACCTCCACGATGTCGGCGCCCGGCAGCGCGGTGAGCAGCGGCGAGTGGGTCGCGCAGACGACCTGCCCGCCGTTCCTCACCAGCTGGTCGAGGTGGCCGACGAGTTCGAGGCAGGAGGCGAAGGAGAGCGCGGCCTCCGGCTCGTCCAGGACGTACAGTCCGGGCTGGAAGAACTTCTCGCGGAAGGCCGCGAGGAATCCCTCGCCGTGGCTCCGCCCGCCCGGGGCGAACCCCTCCCGGTCGAGGGCGTCCAGCGCGGTCTCGGCCCGCAGGAAGAACCCCGTGCGCGCCGACCAGCTCCCCAGCATGCGCCGCCCGGCGGGCGCCGCGTCGAACCGGATCCGCTCCCCCAGCGCCGACTTCTCGCGCGCGCTCGCGTAACGCCAGCTGTGGGAGCCTCCGTAGGAGTCCAGGCCGAACCCCTCGGCCAGCGCTTCGACCAGCGTGGACTTCCCGGAGCCGTTCTCGCCGACCAGGAACGTCACGGGGGCGGTGAACCGCAGGCCCCCGGCCAGCAGTTCCCGCACGCAGGGGAGGTGCCACGGCCAGTCGTCACGGTCGTGTGAGGGCACATGCGCGTAGACGCGTTCGACGATCATCCCGTCGAGCATGGCAGCCGGCACCGACAGCCGTGCCCGCGTCGCGCCGCACATCACCCGGCGGCTGGTGGCGTCCTACGCACGGCACCACACCACCCTCGGCAGCGGCAGGCCGCGGCTGGAACCGCTGACCAACCGTGAGACCGAGGTGCTGCGGCTGGTCGGGACGGCCTCACCAACGACGAGACCGCCCGGCGCCTCGTGCTCAGTGAGGGCACCGTCAAGACACGTGTGAAGCGTGTGATGAGCGAACTCTTCCTCGCCGGCCGGGCCCAGGCCGTCGTCGTCGCGTACGAGACGGGTCTCGTCAGGCCGGGGGCGGCGAGCGCTCCAGAGTACGGAGGTCTCCCGCCCGGCCCCTGAGGCTCGCTATGCTGGCGGGAGCGTCGCGTGCCGGTGGCGGACCACGCCAGGCATGGAGGCGCCGGACCAGGAAGGTGGTCGGTATGACCCCCTCCCCGTTCCTCACCGATGAGTGAGGACGACAGGAACAGGCTCATCGCCTGGAATCACGAGATGGCCGCCGCACACCAGCGGCTGCGCGAGGCGCTCCACGTAGCGCGGGACGCGATCGAGAACGAGGACGAGGGCGGCCCGGCGACACCGGCACGGGAGCTGCTGCTCTACTGCCACGGCTTCTGCGCCGCGCTCAGCGGGCACCACCGGGGCGAGGACACCGGGCTGTTCCCCGAACTGGCCGCGCGGCACCCGGCGCTGCGTCCGACGATCGCGAAGCTGGAGCAGGACCACAGCATGATCGAGTACCTGCTGACGCGGTTCGACCACGCCGTACGGTCCTCCGCGTCACGTGCGGAGCTGGCCCGTCATCTGGAGGGCATCTCCGCGATCATGGAGTCGCACTTCCGGTACGAGGAGCGCCAGCTCCTCGACATCCTGGCGACGCTCGACCTCGACGCCGAACCCCGCACGATGTTCGGGCCCCTCTAGGACGTGTCCGGCCGATCATGCCGAGAGGTCGCCGCCCATGACGGCGGAGACGAACGAGGACCAGTCGGCGGCCGGGACGGCGGGCTCCGCACCGTCGTGGCCGGTGGAGTGATGGCCCGGGAGTGCGCCGGAGGCCGCGTGGCCCGGGGACGGCTCCCCGCACTCGCCGCCGCCGGGGAGCGAGTCGACCCAGCGGGTGTCGGTGAGGTCCGGGGCGGTCGTCGTGGTGGCCATGGCGGTGCTCCTTCGGCAGCACGTTCGGTACGTCCCCAGGGGATAGCCCGGACGCGGTCATGCGAAACCCCGCCGAACGTCACGGTTCGGCGGGGTTCCGGCGGAGCGGTTCGGCACAGCGGTGCGGCGGAGCGGTGGCAGGCCGTCGCGGCGGACCGTTGCGGTACCGGCCGACGGGACTACGGAGCCGTGGCGCGGAACCGCTCCGTGGTCTCGCGCAGGATCTCGAACCCGTCGCGTGCCCACATCCCCTCGTTGAAGATCTCCACCTCGATGGGACCGGTGTAGCCGGCCGCGTCCACGACGCGGCGGAAGCGGGCCATGTCGATGCAGCCGTCGCCCAGTTGGCCACGTCCGGTGAGCACGCCCTCGGGCAGCGGGGTGACCCAGTCGGCGAGCTGGAAGCAGTGGATGCGCCCGGCGGCTCCGGCGTCGGCGATCTGCTGTTCCACCCGCTCGTCCCACCACAGGTGGTAGGTGTCCACCACGACGCCGACCACCTCGGCCGGGAAGGGCGCGGCGAGATCGAGTGCCTGGCCGAGGGTGGAGACGGCACACCGGTCGGCGGCGTACATCGGGTGCAGCGGCTCGATTGCCAGCCGTACCCCGCGTTCCGCCGCGTAGGGGGCGAGTTCGGCGAGGGCGCCCCCGATGCGCGCGCGGGCCTCGATGAGGTCCTGTCCTCCCTCGGGCAGTCCGCCGGAGACCAGCACCAGGGTGTCGGTGCGCAGCGCGGCGGCCTCGTCGATGGCGGCGCGGTTGTCGGCGAGCATCGCGTCGTGGTCGGCGGCGGTGAAGAAGCCGCCGCGGCAGAGCGAGGTCACGGTGAGGCCTGCGTCGGCGAACAGCCGGGACGCCTTCTCGACTCCGTACTCCTGGACCGGTTCGCGCCACAGGCCGACCCCGCCGACGCCCAGTTCGGCGCAGGCGGCGGCGAGTTCGGGCAGCGGGAGCTGCTTGACGGTCATCTGGTTGATGGAGAAGCGCGCGAGGTCGTTCCCGGCCCCGGGCTGCCGCGTGCCGGTCATGAGGTCACCCCGTGGACGGCGAGGAGCTGCCGCATGCGGGCGGCGGCGAGCTCCGGGTCCGGGAAGAGTCCCAGCTCGTCGGCGAGCCGGTAGGCGTGGGCCAGGTGCGGCAGGGAGCGTGCCGACTGGAGTCCGCCGACCATGGTGAAGTGGTCCTGGTGCCCGGCGAGCCAGGCGAGCAGCACGACGCCGGTCTTGTAGTAGCGGGTGGGCGCCGCGAACAGGTGGCGGGCCAGTGGCACGGTCGGGTCGAGGACGGCGCGGAAGCCGTCGGTGTCACCGGTGTCCAGCAGCCGGGTCGCCTCGGCGGCCAGTGGGGCGAGCGGGTCGAAGACGCCGAGCAGTGCGTGGCTGAAGCCCTGGTCGTCCCCGGCGATCAGCTCCGGGTAGTTGAAGTCGTCACCGGTGTAGCAGCGCACGCCGTCGGGGAGGCGGCGGCGGAGCGCGATCTCGCGGTCGGCGTCGAGCAGGGAGACCTTGATGCCGTCGATCTTGTCCGCGTGGTCGGTGATGACGGACAGGAAAGTCTCGGTGGCGGCGTCGAGGTCGGAACTGCCCCAGTAGCCCTCCAGCGCCGGGTCGAACATCGGGCCGAGCCAGTGCAGGATGACGGGCTCGGTGGCCTGGTGCAGGAGGTGGCCGTAGGTCTCCGCGTACTCCTCGGGTCCGTCGGCGACGGCGGCGAGGGCCCGGGAGGCCATCAGGATGGGCTGGGCGCCGGCGGTCTCGACGAGTTCCAGCTGCTCCTCGTAGGCGGCCCGCACCTCCTTGAGGGTGGTGCCGGTGCCGGGCGCGAGCTGGTCGGTGCCGACACCGCAGGCGATGAGCCCGCCGACGGAGCGGGCCTCGGCGGCGGAGCGGCGGATCAGTTCGGCGGCGCCGCCCCAGTCCAGGCCCATGCCGCGCTGCGCGGTGTCCATGGCCTCGGCGACGCCGAGCCCGTGGGACCACAGGTGGTGGCGGAACGCGAGGGTGGTCTCCCAGTCGACGGCGGCCGGGCCCTCGGGCCCGACGTCGGCCAGGGGGTCGGCGACGACGTGCGCGGCGGAGAAGATGGTGCGGGAGGTGGGCGCGGGCCCGGCGGCGTTCCGCGCCACGGGCTCGGTGCGCGGCTGGTAGAAGACCGGCTCACCACCGGGGGTGGGCAGTCGGAGCGGACCGGTGCCCGCGGGTGGGTGGGGGGTCACAGCTGGACCTCCGGGACGTCGAGACGGCGGCCCTCGGCGGCGGAGCGCAGGCCGAGTTCGGCGAGCTGGACGCCGCGCGCGCCGGCGAGCAGGTCCCACTCGTAGGGCGCGTCGGTGACGACGTGGCGCAGGAAGAGCTCCCACTGGGCCTTGAAGCCGTTGTCGAACTCGTCGTTGTCCGGGACCTGCTGCCACTGGTCGCGGAAGGAGACGGTGTTGGGCAGGTCGGGGTTCCAGACCGGCTTGGGGGTGGTGGAGCGGTGCTGGATGCGGCAGTCGCGGAGCCCGGCGACGGCGGAGCCCTCGGTGCCGTCGACCTGGAACTCGACCAGCTCGTCGCGGTTGACCCGCACCGACCAGGAGGAGTTGATCTGGGCGATGACGCCGCCGGCGAGCTGGAAGATGCCGTACGCGGCGTCGTCGGCGGTGGCCGCGTACTCCTGGCCGTTCTCGTCCCAGCGCTTGGGGAGGTGGGTGGCGGTGAGGGCCTGCACGGTCTCGACGCGGCCGAACAGCTCGTGCAGCAGGTACTCCCAGTGCGGGAACATGTCGACGACGATGCCGCCGCCGTCCTCGGACCGGTAGTTCCAGGAGGGGCGCTGCGCGGGCTGCCAGTCGCCCTCGAAGACCCAGTAGCCGAACTCGCCGCGCACGGAGAGGATCTCACCGAAGAAGCCGCCCTCGATCAGGCGCCGCAGCTTGAGCAGGCCGGGGAGGAAGAGCTTGTCCTGGACCACGCCGTGCTTGATGCCGGCGTCGTGGGCCTGGCGGGCGAGGGCGAGGGCGCCGTCGAGCCCGGTGGCGGTGGGCTTCTCGGTGTAGATGTGCTTGCCGGCGGCGATGGCCTTGCCGATGGCGCTCTCGCGGGCCTGGGTGACCTGGGAGTCGAAGTAGATGTCGATCGAGTCGTCGGCGAGGACCGCGTCGAGGTCGGTGGAGACCGCGGCGGGGTCGAGGCCGTGACGTTCGGCGAGGGCGCGCAGGGCGTGCTCGCGGCGGCCGACGAGGACGGGCTCGGGCCAGATGACGGTGCCGTCACCGAGGTCGACACCACCCTGGTCCCGGATGGCGAGGATCGAGCGGACCAGGTGCTGCCGGTAGCCCATGCGGCCGGTCACGCCGTTCATGGCGATGCGCACGGTCCTGCGGTCGGTGGCCGGTGTGCTCATGGCCTCCACGTCCTTTCGTCGGGTGGTGCTGGCGATGCTGCGGGTGGGTGGTGCGGATGCGGTGCCCAGCAAGGATGGTAAGCGCTTTCTACGCCGTTGGGAAGCTACTCTTCCCACGACACACCGACTCACCCCGTCCACCCCTCATCCGACCGGAGGCCCCCGCATGACAGTGACGCTGGCCGATGTGGCGGCACGCGCCGGCGTCTCGGCGGCGACCGTCTCCCGCGTGCTCAACGGCAACTACCCCGTCGCCACCGCGACCCGGAGCCGGGTGCTGCGCGCCGTCGACGAGCTGGAGTACGTGGTCAACGGCCCGGCCAGCTCGCTCGCCGCGGCCAGTTCGGACCTGGTCGGAGTCCTGGTCAACGACATCGCGGACCCGTTCTTCGGGATCATCGCCGGAGCCGTGCAGGACACCATCGGCCCGGTCACCGAGACGCCCGGACACGGCCGGAAGCTCGCCGTCATCTGCAACACCGGCGGTTCACCCGAGCGCGAACTCACCTATCTGACGCTGCTCCAGCGCCAGCGCGCCGCCGCCGTGGTCCTCACCGGCAGCGGCACGGAGGACCCCGCGCACCAGGACGCACTGGCCACCCGGCTGCGCCGGCTGAGCGCGGGCGGAGTCCGCGTGGTGCTCTGCGGCCGCCCCGCCCCCTCCTCCGGCGACGCCACCTCCGGGCGCGGCGTCGCCACCCGCGCCGGATCCAACGGCGCCGCCCACACGGGCGGACCGGGGTACGGGGAGCCGGACGACGGCGACGGCACGGCACGGCCGGTGACCGTCCCCCTGGACAACGAGGGCGGCGCCCGGGCCCTGACCGAGCACCTGCTCGCCCTCGGCCACCGCCGCATCGGCTACCTGGCCGGACCAGACCACCGCTCCACCACCCGCCACCGCCTGGCCGGGCACCGCGCCGCCCTGGCCGACGCGGGCCTGGAGCCGCCTCCCGAACGGCTCGTGCTGCACGGGCCGTTCGACCGCGACACCGGGTACTCCGGGGCCCTCCGGCTGCTGGAGGAGGAACCGGGGCTCACCGCCATCGCCGCCGCCAACGACACCGTGGCGCTCGGCGTCTGCGCGGCGCTGCGCGACCGGGGACTGCGCGTCCCGGAGGACGTCTCCGTCACCGGCTTCGACGACCTGCCGTTCGCCGCCGACGTGGCCCCCGGCCTCACCACGGTCCGGCTGCCCCTGCGCGAGGCGGGCACAGCGGCCGGGCGGGTGGCGCTGGGACTGGAGGACCCGAAGGACGGGCTGGTGCCCGCCACCCCGGCACGGCTGGTCGCCCGCGACTCCACGGCCGCGCCCCGCGCCTGACCGGCGACCGTTCGGGCGGGGGCCCGGCCTGTCGGAGCACGAACGGTGCGCCGACAATGACCCGGTACCCGCGCCGCCCGCCCGACCGGCGCCGCCGTCCCACGCACGAACGGGGAAGCACCATGCCGCACGCCACCGCGTCCGACGGGACGAGGATCGCCTACCAGACGGCGGGCGACGGTCCCCCGCTGGTGCTCCTGGCTGGACAGTCCAACAGCCACCACTGGTGGGACGCGGTGCGCGCCGACTTCGAGACCGGCCACCGCACCGTCACCCTCGACCACCGGGGCACCGGCGACAGCGACAAACCCGACGAGCCCTACAGCACCGAGGGGTTCGCGGACGACGTGATCGCCGTCCTCGACCGTCTCGGCATCGAGCGCGCCGACGTGTACGGCACCTCGATGGGCGGCCGGATCGCCCAGTGGCTGGCGGCCCGTCACCCGGCGCGGGTGCGAAGGCTGGTGCTCGGCTGCACCTCGCCCGGCGGCACGCACGGCGTGGAACGTGACGGCGGGGTGCGGGCCTCGCTCGCCCTGCCCAGCGCCACGGCGGTGCGGCGCGCCCTGCTCGACTTGATGTACACGCCCGGCTGGCTGGCCGAACACCCCGGCCCCTACGGCACGTTGGGTGACGCGTCGATGCCCGCGTACGCGCGGCGCCGCCATCTGGTGGCCAGCAACCAGCACGACGCGTGGGAGGTGCTGCCCCTGATCCAGGCGCCGACGCTGGTGCTGCACGGCACCGACGACCGGTTCAACCCGGCCGCCAACGCCGCGCTGCTCGCCGGGCGTATCCCGGACGCACGCGTCAAGTTGATCGAAGGCGCGCGCCACGCCTACTTCGAGGAGTTCCGGGAGGTCGCGAGCCCGCTGGTACTCGACTTCCTCGCCGGACGGTGAGCACCGCGCGGACGGCGGGCCGGATCGGCGCTCACCCATCCCGGGCCCGGTTCACGGCCGCTCTTCGCCGCGTCATGAACCAGCCCCTCCGCTTGCGGAACGTGTTCGACCGGGAGCCGCATAGGCTCGGACCATGGCTGCCGAATCCGCCGAACAGACCGCCCCCGGGCGTACCGGCCACCCCGAACCGACGACGCCTCCCGTGACCCGCACCGCCGTCCCCGGCGCGCCCCGCACCGCCCCCGACGACGCCGTCTCCGGCTCCGGAAACGGCTCCGGTGCGGGCTCGGACACGCCTGCCGACGCCGAGCTGGCGTCCGGCCCGCTGGGCATGAGGCTGCTCGCCTTCGCCCGCGTCCCCGAGGAGACACCACCGTCCGACCACGAACTGACGTACGCCATCGTCGCCGTCCGGCACCGGGGGCGGCTGCTGCTCGTCCGCGAACGTCACCGCCAGTGCTGGGAGTTGCCCGGCGGCGGCATCGACCCCGGGGAGACGGCACGGGAGGCCGCGGCCCGGGAGCTGATGGAGGAGGCCGGGCAGCGGGTGCCGCCCGGCGAGCTGCGCTTCGAGGGGTTCGCCCGCACCGCGCTGCCCAGCCATCTCACCCGCTACGGCGCGCTGTTCTCCGCGGACGTCGCCGAGCCGGCGGAGTTCACCCCCAATGAGGAGATCATCGAGATCGCGTGGTGGAACGGGAGCGACCCGCTGACCGGCGCCGCGCTCCAGACCGTCGACGTCTATCTGGCGGGCCTGACCGCACGCTGAGGACCGCTGATCGCCGCACGCGCGCGCACGCCCCGCCCCGCCCCTAGGCCACACCGCCTGAGCGGCGAGGCGACGGGGTTCGGTTCCGGGAGCGGGCGGACGGCAGCGCCGTGGTGCCGCACCACGGCCGCCCCGCGCGGCGCCGGACGCTGCCGCCACGCCCGCGCCCACCGATGCGCCCGCGCCCGCCGCTCCGTCAGCGGACGTTGACCGGCGTGCCCAGGTAGTTGCGCCACAGCTCGGCGTAGTGCCCGTCACGGGCCAGCAGCTCGGTGTGGCCACCGTCCTCCACGACCCTGCCGTCGTCCAGGACGACGACCCGGTCGGCGCGGGCGGCGGTGGTCAGGCGGTGTGCGACCACCAGGGTCGTCCGCCGCACGGCGAGGCGGTCGGTGGCCTCGTTGACCAGCGCCTCCGTCGCCAGGTCGAGGGCGGCGGTCGCCTCGTCCAGCAGCAGGATGTCGGGGGCGACCAGCTCGGCGCGGGCCAGAGCGATCAGCTGCCGCTGACCGGCGGAGAGGTTGCGGCCGCGCTCGGCGACCTGATGGAGGTAGCCGCCCGGCAGCGTCGCGATCATGGCGTGCGCGCCGACCGCCCGCGCGGCGGCCTCCACCTCGGCGTCGGTCGCCTCCGGGCGGCCGTAGGCGATGGCGTCACGGATCGGGCCCGCGAAGAGGTACGGCTCCTGCGGGACGACACCCAGCCGGCGGCGGTAGCCCGCCTGGTCCAGTTCCCGGAGGTCGGTGCCGTCGGCGAGGACGGCGCCCGAGCTGGGGTCGTAGAACCGGGCGGCGAGCTTGACCAGGGTGGACTTGCCCGCGCCGGTCTCGCCGACGAACGCCACCGTCTGCCCCGGCTCGATCCGGAGGTCGATGCCGGTCAGCGCCTCCTTGGTGGTGGAACCGTCCTCGGTGACGTACCGGAAGTGGACGTCGCGGAACTCGAGTTCGCCGCGGAGCGCGTCGACCGGACGCGGGTCGTCCGGCTCGGGCGTGGTGGTCGGCTCCCGCAGCAGCTCCTGGATGCGGCGCAGCGCGACGGCCGCCTGCTGGTAGCCGTCGAAGACCTGCGAGAGCTGCTGGACGGGCGCGAAGAACAGCTCGATGTAGAGCAGGTAGGCGACGAGCGCTCCGGCGGTGAGGGTACCGGCGGCGACCCGGCCGGAGCCGGTCCACAGCACGCCCGCGGTGGCGAGGGTCGCCAGCAGCTGGACGAACGGGAAGTAGATCGAGATGAGCCACTGGCCGCGGACCCGGGCCTGCCGGTAGCCGTCGGAGAGCTCGGTGAACCGGGCGACGCTGGCGTCCTGCCGGCCGAACGCCTGGACCATGCGCAGCCCGGAGACGTTCTCCTGGAGGTCGGCGTTGACGCCGCTGACCCGTTCCCGGGCCAGCTCGTAGGCGCGGGTGGAGGCGCGGCGGAACCAGTAGGTGCCGAAGACCAGCGGGATCAGCGTGACCAGGACGACCAGGGCCAGTTCGGCGTCGATGACGACCAGCGCGCCCATGATCCCGAAGAAGGTCATGACGGCGACCAGCGCCTGCACCAGGCCGGTCTGGAGGAAGCTGGTCAGGGAGTCGACGTCGGTGGTCATCCGGGTCATGACCTTGCCGGCCATGTTCCGCTCGTAGTAGTCGAGACCGAGCCGCTGGAGCTGCGCGAAGATCTTGATCCGCAGGGAGTACAGGGCGCGTTCGCCGGTGCGGCCGACGACGCGCAGGCCTCCGATCTGCACGACCCACTGCAGGAGCACCACGCCCAGCGCCAGCGCGGAGGCGGCCCACACCGCGCCGAGCGCGCTCTGGGTGACGCCCTCGTCGATGCCGTGCCGGATCAGGATCGGCACCAGCAGCGCGGCGCCGGCGTCGACCACGACGAGCGTGAGCGCGAGCGCCAGCGGGCGGCCGAGGCCGCGCAGCAGGCGGCGCAGGCCGTATCCCTCGCGCTCGGGGGCCGCGGCCTGCTTCTCGTCGACCTCGGGGACGTCGTCGGCCGGTGGCAGCGCGTCGACCCGGGCCAGCAGTTCGGGGGTGGCGGCGGTTCCCGCCATGGCGGCGGAGAACGCGGCGGGGCCGGTGGCCGGCGCTCCGGCCACGAGCGGGCGGCGGTCACCGCCCTGGTCGTCGTCGGGGCGCTCCCACAGCTCGGGGGTGACGCCGCCGCTGTCGCGTTCCTCGGCCGGGGTGTGGCCGGGGTGGGCGTCGTCGACGCCGACGCCGGGGCGGGCGTGGTCGGTGAGCCGGTCGTCCGGTCCGGCCAGGAGCCGGCGGTACAGCTCACAGCGGCCCTGGAGCTCGGTGTGGGTGCCGCTGTCGACGAGCCGGCCGGCGTCGAGCACGGCGATCCGGTCGGCCAGCATCAGGGTGGAGCGGCGGTGCGCGATGAGGAGGGTGGTGCGGCCGGCCATGACGCGGCGCAGCGCGTCATGGATCTCGTGCTCGACGCGGGCGTCCACGGCGGAGGTGGCGTCGTCGAGGATCAGCAGCCGGGGGTCGGTCAGGATGGCGCGGGCCAGCGCGACGCGCTGGCGCTGGCCGCCGGAGAGGGTCAGTCCCTGCTCGCCGACAAGGGTGTCGTAGCCGTCGGGGAAGGCGGAGATGAAGCCGTCGGCCTGTGCGGCACGGGCGGCGGCGCGTATCTGCTCCTCGGTGGCGCCGGGGTTGCCGTAGGCGAGGTTGTCGCGGATGGTCCCGGTGAAGAGGAAGCTGTCCTCGGGGACCAGGCCGATGGCGCCGCGCAGCGAGGCGTAGGTCAGTTCGCGGATGTCCTGGCCGGCTATCCGGATCACGCCGGAGCCGGGGTCGTAGTAGCGCGGCAGCAGCTGGGCGATGGTGGACTTGCCGCTCCCGGACGTGCCGATCACGGCCAGCGTCTCACCGGGGGCGATCGACAGTGAGAGCTCGCTCAGCGCGGGTGGCGCGTCCCCGTCGGCGCCGTAGCGGAAGGTGACGCGGTCGAGCTCGACCGTCGCGGGGGCGTCGGCGGGGAGGTCACGGGCGTCGGGCGCCTCGGTGATCTCCGGCTCGGTGTCGATCAGCTCCAGGATGCGCTCGGCGCCGGCGCGCGCCTGCTGGCCCACCGTGATGATCACGGTGAGCATCCGGACGGGGCCGACGAGCATGGCGAGGTAGGCGGAGAAGGCGACGAAGGTGCCGAGCGTGATCTCGCCGCGGGTGGCCATCCAGCCGCCGAAGGCGAGCATGGCGACCTGGCCCAGGGAGGGCACCGCCTGGAGGGCGGGGAGGTAGCGGGCGCTGAGGCGGATGCCCCGCATCCGGGCGGCGAACAGGCGGTTCCCGGCCTCGCGCAGCTTGCCGGTCTCCTGGTCCTCCTGGCCGAACCCCTTGACGACGCGGACGCCGCCGACGGCTCCGTCGACGACCCCTGCGACGGCGCCGGCCTGGCCCTGGGCGTACCAGGTGGCGGGGAAGAGCTTGTCGCGGCTGCGCTGTGCGATGAACCAGACGGCGGGCGCGACCGCCAGCGCGACCAGGGTCAGCAGCGGTGACAGCGAGACCATCACCGCGAGGGCGACGGCGAACAGCATGAAGTTGCCGATGGTCATCGGCAGCATGAAGAGGAGGCCCTGCACCAGCTGGAGGTCGCTGGTGGCGCGCCCGACGACCTGTCCGGTGGCCAGCTCGTCCTGCCGGCGGCCGTCGAGGCGGCTGATGGCGCGGAACATGTCGGTGCGCAGGTCGTGCTGCACGTCGAGTCCGAGCCTGCCGCCGTAGAAGCGGCGCAGGAAGGTCAGGGCGTAGATCACGACGGCGGCGCCGAGCAGGGCGGCGATCCACACGGCGAGGCCGTCCCCGCCGCCCACGATGACATCGTCGATGATGATCTTGATGATCAGGGGGGTGAGCGCCATGACGCCCATCCCGACCAGGGAGGACGCGAGCGCGATCAGCACCGTGGTGCGGTAGCGCCAGCTGTACGCGGTCAGCCGGCGCACCCATCCGGGACGGGCGTCCGCCGTGCTGTCCGTCTCGCTCGCTGTCACGCCCTGGGCCTCCCGGTCCGTCGTCGGATGATTCGGGACGGTCCGGTGGAGCGGACCCGTCGGACGATCAACGCTACCCGGGGGGTCTGTCATTCCGCCCGGCGTGCGGGGGCGCCCGGGAGGCCCGGAGACGGGCTCCAGCCGCCCCCGGCGGACACCGGCCGAACTGGGGCGTTCCCGGGGCGCGCACACCGTGTCGCGCGCCCCGGGGAGCGGCGCGGGCAAACTCCGTTGCCGCCGCCCCACGCGGTCGCGATGCTGCCCGGATGACCGCGGACGCGACGGACACGGACCCGACGGACCCGACGGACCCGACGGACCCCGCCTACTGGTACGACCTCTTCTACGGGTGGTGCCCCGACTACGACTTCTATCTGGATCTGGTGCTGGCCTCGCCGTCGGTACTGGACATCGGGTGCGGCTCAGGGATGGTGCTCCACCGGGCACGGGAGCGGGGCCACACCGGACGCCTGGTCGGCCTGGACCCCTCCCCCGGGATGCTGGCGCGGGCCCGTACGCGCACGGACGTCGAGTGGGTGGAGGGTGTCCTGCCCGACCAGGCGCCGTCCGGCCGGTTCGACCTGGTGATGATGTCCGGCCACGCGTTCCAGGAGCTCACCGCCGACGCCCAGGTGCGCGGGATGCTGACGGCGTCCCGCGCGGCGCTGGCTCCCGGGGGGCGGCTGGTGTTCGAGACCCGGAACCCGGCGGCGCGGGACTGGGAGAGCTGGTCACGGCGCCACACGAGGCAGGCGACGGACGCGCACGGCCGCAGAGCGCGGAAGGTCACGGCGGTGGAGGCGCTCCGCGACGGCGCGGGACGCGAGGTGACGGCCGCGGACCCGACCGCCGGTGCGGTGGAGTTCGTCGACATGGCGGTGACGTTCACCGGGCCCTGGCCGGAGCCGCTGGTGAGCCGCGCGACTCTTCGGTTCCTGGACCTGCCCGCACTGGACGGCTTCCTGGCGGAGGCGGGGCTGCGGGCGGGGCGGCGCTACGGGTTCTGGGACGGCAGTCCGTTCACGGCCGGATCCCGGGAGATCATCACGGTCGCCGAGGCGGCCTGAGCCCGGGCCCGGACGCGCGCCCGGGGGCGGCTGCCCGGGAGGGTCAGGGGCAGAGCGGGGGCAGAGTGTCGCCCAGGACCGCGCCCCGGTCGATGGCGACACGGCCGTCCTTGACCACAACGAGCACCTGGCGAGGGTCGGCCAGCGCGGCGATGTCGGACAGCGGGTCGGCACCGGTGATCACGAGGTCGGCCAGCTTCCCGGCCTCGACCGTCCCGACGGTGTCGGAGAGTCCGCAGAGTTCCGCCGCGTCCCGGGTTCCGGCGGTGATCGCCCGCAGTGGCGTCAGGCCGGCGAAGCGGACCAGCAGCTCCAGTTCGCGCAGGTTGGTCCCGTGGTCGGGCGTGAGCCCGGCGTCGGTCCCCATCGCGACGCGCACCCCCGCCTCGACCGAGCGGGCGACGGACTCCTGGGCGACACGGTGCCATCTGACGCCCTTGGCGTGGATGGCGGGTGAGGTCCGGGCGGGGTCGAGGTCGGTCATGGTCTCGGTCAGTGTGGGCACCAGGAACTGTCCCCGGTCGGCCATCTCCGCGCGCAGTTCGTCGTCGAGCGCGTAGCCGTGCTCGACGCTGTGCACTCCCGCGCGGACGGCCGCCGCGATGCCCGGACGGCCGATGGCGTGCACGGCGACGCGTCGGCCACCGTGGGCCGCGGCCTCCTCGATGGCGGCGCGGATCATCTCGGGCCGCAGGCCCAGCCATTCGGGATCGTCGTGGGGTGAGCTCACTCCCCCGCTGCTCGCCAGTTTGACGCAGTCCGCCCCCGCGGCCACCAGCTCGCGCACCCGGAGCCGCATCTCGTCGACGGTGTCCACCAGGCCGGTGGGACTGCCGGGGAACATCACGGCGGCTGCCAGGGCGTCGAATCCTCCGGCCATGGTGAAGTCCGCGTGGCCGGCGTGCTGGCTCAGCATGGTCACGGCGACCAGCAGCCGGGGGCCGGGGACACGGCGTTCGGCAACTGCCTGCCGGAAGCCGGCGTCCAGGCCCATGAGGTCGCGGGCGGTCGTCACCCCGTTCTCCAGTGTGACCCGGAGCCGTTCGAGCACCTTCAGCGTGCGGTAGGTCGGCGGCTCCCGGAGCCCGTCCAGGGCGCTGCCCTTCGTACCGGGGAGGGCGAAGTGCACATGGGTGTCGATGAACCCGGGGCACACGGTGCGGCCGGCGAGGTCGACCCGGTGGGTCACGTCGCGACGTGTGCCGGGCGCGAGGTCCTCGGTACGGCCCACCCACTCCAGCCGTGTGTCCCGGATCAGGAGCGCCGCACCCGGGAGCGGGTCGCCACCGTTGCCGTCGATCAGCCGTGCGTTGTGCAACAGCACGCTTGTGCCGGCCATCGGCCACCTCCGGGTCGCTCTCACTGGCATCGCCGGTCCGGCCGGCGGTGGCGGCCCGGCGTGGCGGTCCGGTCGCCGTTCCGCCAACGGGGCGTGCCACCCAGCGTGGACGGCGTCCGGGCTTCCGGCACGCCGGGTACGCCGTACGGCTGACGTGGGGGCGACGACGTGGGGGTGGTGACGTGGCGCGATGAGGCGGCGCTGTCGGTGCCCCACGCCGGGGCCGAGGGGGCGGTTCAGCGGCAGCGTGCGAGGACGTCGGCCTCGAAGGTCGGGAACTCCCCATTGGCGGCCGCCACCAGCGCGGCGGCGGTGTCCCGCCGGCCGGGTGCGAACTCCTCAGCCAGGTCGATCAGTTCGGCATCGGGCCGGGAGTCGCGCCCGGGGTCGGCGGTGGCCTCGTAGGGCCCGGAGCCGTCGGCGAGTACCCACAGGAACGCGGCCAGGTCGGTGGCGACGACGCCGACTTCCCCCTCGGAGCCGAGGAAGACGACCGGCTGGTCGGCCAGCGCCCGGCCGGGGCGTACCAGCCACAGGGCGACGTACCCGCCGGTGCCGTCCTGGCCGAAGACGCGGTAGTCGTCGCCGTTCAGTTCGGCGTTGCCGGTCCAGGCGCGAATCCAGTCGGTGGTGTCCTCCGCCGTGAGGAACTCCGCGTAGGGCTCGAAGTCGACGCCCTCGCCGTCGGCGTAGTCGAACTCGATCTCGGCGACGGCGTCGAGTGCCGCGGGGAAGCGGCGGTCATCGGTGGTGCTCATGGGCGCCAGGCTAACGACCGTCTCCCGTAGGGCGGAAGCTGCCCTCCGCATCGGAGAGGGCCGGTTTCCGGCTCCGCGACTTCGCCCGCCGCCACACCGAGGACCCGGTCCGGCTGCGGCTCTTCCCCAGCGCCTAAGACGGCCTGTTGCCGCACGGCCTGATCGCCGCGGAGCCCCCGGACGCCGACGCGTTCGAGGCCCTGCTGCGTGATCTGCTGCGCCCCTCCTGACCCCCTGGCCCTGGTCCCGGCGCCGGGCGCCATCACGCCGGGCGGCCCGGCCGCCCGGCCGCCCGGCCGCCCGGCCGCCGTCCGACTGTTCACCTGGCCGGTGGCCTCGCTTCGCCGGGACGTCAGCCGTACTGGGCTTTGGCCGACCAGGCTCCACGCGGTAGCGGGCCGGCACCCACCGGCGCGCCGCACCCCACGTGAGAGGCGATGGTCATGGGAAGCAAGCGGCACGGAGCGGAGCACGGCCCCGCGGGTCCAGCCCCCGAGGGCGGCACGCGGCCCGGCGCGGGAACCGGTGACGCGCCGGCGCCCGGAGGGTTCAGCAGACGCTCACTGATCAAGGCCGGCGGCACCGGTGTCGCCACGGCGGTGGTGGTCGGCCTGGGCACGGGCAGCGCGAGCGCCGCGCCGGGCCGGGCCCCGGCCGAGGCAGCCGCCTGGGCCCGCCGCCCCCACGGCGCGCTCAGCGCCCGTGACCCGCACGTCCTGACCCAGCGCCGCGGACGCGGTGTACGGGGACGGCCGACGCCGAAGGTCCGCGTACTGCCGCTGAACAGCGCCAAGTTCCTCGCGGGCGCCCGCTTCGACCTCCGGGTGGAGGCGATCGGTGTCGACCCGGAGACGGCGCGGATCGAGATCTCGCTGAGCGGCCCCGACGGCCCGGCACCGGTGCTGCGCCGGCAGTCCGAGGACCGCTCGCGCCCGGCCGACGACACCCTGGCCGTCACCTACCGGGACATCTCCTACCCCCGCGCGGGCGAGTTCACGGTCCGCGCGAAGGTCACCTCCGGCGGCACCACCGGCGAGGCCACCG
This sequence comes from Streptomyces otsuchiensis, assembly GCF_004305975.1. GTDB lineage: Bacteria > Actinomycetota > Actinomycetes > Streptomycetales > Streptomycetaceae > Streptomyces > Streptomyces otsuchiensis. The sequence goes on along the minus strand of NZ_BHZI01000094.1, from coordinate 2,703 downwards.
TCACCCACCGGGTGGTCACCGCCGAGGCCGCCGGGAACGGCGGCAGGAGCGGCAAGGGAGGCAAGAACGGCAAGGCCGGTGGTAGACAGGCGAAGAACGTCATCTTCTTCCTCGGCGACGGCATGGGCACCCCGGCGATCACCGCGGCGCGGCTGCTGTCGAAGGGCATCACCGAGGGCAAGTACGACGGCCTGCTGGAGATGGACACCATGGAGTACCGGGGCCTGGTCTCCACCTCCGGCGCCGATTCCATCGTCACCGACTCCGCCAACTCCATGTCGGCGTACATGACCGGGCACAAGTCGTCGGTCAACGCGATGGGTGTCTACGAGGGCAGCTCCGAGGACCCGGCCGACCACCCCCGGGTGGAGAACATCACCGAACTCGTGAAGCGGACGCGGGGGATGTCCGTCGGCGTGGTCACCACCGCCGAGGTCCAGGACGCCACTCCGGCCGCCGTGTGGGCGCACACCCGGCGGCGCTCGGAGTACCTGGAGATCATGGACCAGTCGCTGAAACACGCGCAGCGTCCCGACGTGCTGCTGGGCGGCGGCCTCGCCTCACTGCTGCCGCGCTCGGCCGAGGGCTCACGCCGCGACGACGACCGCGATCTGGTGAAGGAGTACGAGGCGCTGGGCTACACCCATGTCTCGACCTCCCGCGAGCTGAGCCGGGTCGTCAAGGGCCGGAAGATGCCGCGCAACCTCCTCGGTCTCTTCCACACCGGCAACCTGAACGTCTACCTGGACCGGCGGCACGCCAAGAACCCCGAGACTCTGGGGAAGTGGAACGACCAGCCGACCCTGATGGAGATGACGTCCGCCGCCCTGAAGTCCCTTGAGCAGAACGACAGAGGCTTCTTCCTGGTCGTCGAGGGCGCCTCCATCGACAAGATGGAGCACCCGCTGGACGGGCCGCGCGCCGTCTACGACACCATCGAGTTCGACCAGGCGCTCGGTGTCGCCAAGCGCTGGGCCCAGGGGCGCGACGACACCCTGATCGTGGTCACCGCCGACCACAACCACTCGATGTCGATCGTGGGCACCCACGACCGGCGCGAGGAGCAGGGCCGCGCGGCCAACGGCGTCTACGGGGACGCGGGTTTCCCGACGTACACCGACAGCGACGGCGACGGCTTCCCCGACGACCCGGACCCCGACGTGCAGTTGTTCTTCGGCTGGTCCAACCACCCCGACCACACCGACGACTTCCGGCACAACGCGGACTTCGCGCAGCCGGCACTCACCGACCGGGACTCCGGCGACGCCGTCCCCAACCCGGAGCGCGACCCGGACGCCGAACTCCAGACCGGCAACCTGCCGCCGGACCAGACCAACTGCGTGCACACGGTGGAGGACGTGTCGGTCTTCGCCTCGGGCGTGGGCGCCGAGCGGTTCAACGCGTTCCAGGACAACACCGAGCTGTTCTTCGGCATGATGCACGCGCTCGGGCTGGACCCGGTGCGCGAGCGCTGACCCGTCCCACCTGACGGGCAGGGCCCCCGCCGCGGGCGGGCACCCCATCGGCGGGGCCGGGACGCCGGGGCCCGGCCGGGACACCGCGGCGTGAGCGGCGTCCCGGCCGGCCCGGCGCACCGGGCACAGCGGCCGGACCGGGCACAGCGACCCGACCGGGCACAGCGGCCGGACGGGCCGGACCCGGCGGACCGGGCGCACCGCGTTCACCGTGCCGGCCGACGCCCGTCAGTCCCGCGCCGGCTCCCGCTCCGCACGCGCGGCGGCCATCTGGCGCGCCATCAGCGTCGTCAGCTCGTAGGCGGTGTGCGAGGCAGCGACCGCCGTGATCTCGGCGTGGTCGTATGCCGGGGCCACCTCCACCACGTCGGCGGAGACCAGGTTGCAGCCGGCCAGCCCCCTCAGGATCTCCAGCAGTTCGCGGGAGGTCATGCCGCCGGCCTCGGGGGTGCCGGTGCCCGGTGCGTGCGCGGGGTCCAGGCAGTCGATGTCGATCGAGACGTACAGCGGCCGGTCGCCGATCCGGGCGCGCAGCTGGTCGGCGACCTCGTCGACGCCGCGTCGCATCACGTCGGCGGAGGTGACGATGCCGAAGCCCATCTTCTCGTCGTCGTCGAGGTCCTTGCGCCCGTACAGCGGGCCGCGGATTCCGACGTGGGAGAGGGCGGAGGTGTCGAGGATGCCCTCCTCCACGGCCCGCCGGAACGGGGTGCCGTGGGTGTACTCGGCTCCGAAGTAGGTGTCCCAGGTGTCGAGGTGGGCGTCGAAGTGCAGCAGCGCCACCGGTCCGTGCAGGCGTGCGGCGGCGCGCAGCAGGGGCAGGGCGACGGTGTGGTCGCCGCCGAGGGTCATCAGCCGGGTGCCGCCCGCCATCAGCTCACCGGCGGCGGCCTCCACCGTCTCGACGGCCTCCTCGATGGAGAACGGGTTGACCGCGATGTCCCCCGCGTCGGCGACCTGCGCCAGTGCGAAGGGCGACGCGTCCTGCGCCGGGTTGTAGGGGCGCAGCAGCCGGGACGCCTCCCGGATGGCGTTGCCGCCGAAGCGGGCGCCGGGCCGGTAGGAGACGCCGCTGTCGAAGGGGACGCCGACGACGGCGATGTCGGCTGAGGGGACCTCGTCGAGCCGCGGCAGCCGGGCGAAGGTGGCGGGCCCGGCGTAGCGCGGGACGCGCGAGGAGTCGACCGGGCCCGCCACCTTCGCCCGGCTGCCGCGGCTCGACGAGGTC
>NZ_BHZI01000093.1 GCF_004305975.1 Streptomyces otsuchiensis | reverse complement strand
GTCCCCCTCGGGTGACGTCACCCCGCCGGCCGCGCCCGGCACGCCCCCGATCCGCGTCGTCCTCGTCGACGACCAGGCGCTGTTCCGCGAAGGCGTCTCCGTCATGGTCAACGCCCAGCCGGGCATGGAGGTGGTCGGGCAGGGCGGCGACGGCCACGACGCGATCCGGCTGGTGGACGAGGTGAGCCCGGACGTGGTGCTGATGGACGTGCGCATGCCCGGCATGGACGGTGTGGAGGCGACGCGGCAGATCTTCTCTCCCGCCCGCGCCGCACGCCGCGAACGCCCGGTGCGGGTGGTCGTGCTGACCACCTTCAACCTCGACGACCGCGCCGCGACCGCCATCCGCTACGGCGCCAGCGGCTTCCTCCTCAAGGACACCACCCCGCTGATGCTGCGCGACGCCATCCGCACCGTGCACGCCGGGAACGCCGTGCTGGCACCGCAGGACCTCGCCGCGCTGCTGGAGGGCACCTTCCGCACCCGCCGCCCCACACCGCCCGGGCTGGACGCCCTGACCGAGAAGGAGCGCGAGGTCCTGGCGGCGGTGGCCGAGGGCCTGAGCAACGCGGAGATCGGGCAGCGGGTGTTCGTCAGCGAGTCCACCGTCAAGTCCCACGTCGGCGGCATCCTGCGCAAGCTCGGCCTCCGCGACCGGGTGCAGATCGTGGTCTTCGCCCACGAGCACGGCCTGACCGAACCCGGCCAGCCCGGCTGACGGCGCGGCACATCCCCCGGTGCTGTGCCCACCGCCCCGCCCCGCTGCTCCCGGAACCGGCGGGAGCAGCGGGGCGGTTTCCCAGGGGCTCAGCCGGTCGTCGCCGGCTGCGCCTCTGCCCGCGCACCGGACACGACTGTTGCGCGGCGCGCGGGACGGCGCTCCAGCGGCAGCACCACGCTGGTGAAGAACCGGTCCACGGCGTCGTCCACGCTGCGGATGAAGCTGGACTCCGCTGTGCCCCGGGTGTTGCCCATGCCCTTGAACAGCGACAGCCGGAAGCCGGTGATCGCCGCAGTCCCGGACGGCAGCAGGTCGGCGGGTTCGGGGCGCAGCCGTTCCAGCGTGCCTCGCGGCCCGGCCTGGTTGTCGGCCAGCAACGTCTCCACATGGAGGTCCGCGGGCGCGTCGGCCAGCTGCCGCACCAGCCGCTTGGCCCATGTCAGGGGGTAGCCCTGTTCGGGGGCCGGCACCTCGATCGAAGTCCGGACCCGGGCGGTCCGGAAGTCGGCTGTGAGGGACAGAGGGCCGGGAGCGTCCTCCACACGTAGCGCGGCCTGCAACCGTCCGTCCGTGCAGAGTTCGTCGGCCAGGGCGAGCCGCCGTGCGTGTGGGTCGGTTCCGCGTCGAGTCCGCTGCACCGGAAGCACTCGGCGTCCGATCTCGCCGCCGAGCCGCAGGCTGACCTGGCGGATCAGCCGCTCCCAGCTGCCGACCACCTCGACCGCACGCGGATCGCCGGGGCACAGCGTCTCGTCGTCGATCCCGTTGCGCACCGGTACCCAGGCGGGTCCCATGTTCTGGAAGCCGTGACAGCCGGAGTTGTCGTGCTGCAGGTAGTGCAGCAATTCCTGGAGCAGCCAGTAGTGGGCGGTGTTCCCCACCCCTTCGTGGCGCACGAGCATCTGTGCCTGGTGGGTGACCTCCGCCCAGGACAGATGCCAGAGGGCGACCTTGTGTTTCCGGCGCCCGTCGGTGCGGATCTCGACCAGGGGGCTGCCCTCCAGAGCGACATCGTTGGAGAGGGTGATGACCGCTTCGTAACCGCGCCGGGTGGCGATGTCGGCGTAGTCCTGTACCTGTTCCGGCTTCAGCGGGTTTCCGTTGGTCTTCGTCTCCACCAGTGCGGTCCACAGCTTTCCGGCGCGTTCGACCCGGATGACGCCGTCAGGCCGCCTGGGCGCGTCCCCGTGCGGTAGCGAGACCTCGGTGAACGCCTCCATCCGCCCGGCGGGCGCCCCGAACCCCGCCGTCAACCGGCGTCCGAACTCGGGGACCTGGCTCATCACCGACAGCAACACGGAGGTGGCGCGGGCCTCCCGCTCTCGGTCGCTCTTGAGGGAGGAGACGGGGAAGAGCCGCGACGAGCGCCAGCTGTCGTTCTCCGCGAGGGACTTGCGGGGTTTCGGCAGCGTCGCCTTTCGGCGGGCCGTGCGCGGCCGCCGGGTCGTGGGCCGCCCGTCCGGTTCCGATCCGGTGCCGGGGTCGGGGTCGGCCCGCGTCGCGTCCTTGTCCGGGGCGGCGGGCGGTGCTCCTGCCGCTGCGGAGTCCGCCGCGTCTCCCGTCTCCCCCGGCTGGCTTCCCGCCGCGTCGTTGTCGGGATGCTCGTCCGGGTGGTCCGATGCCAGGCCGTCCGGGTGGTTGTCCGGCGCGTCGTCCTCGACCTCGATGCCGAAATCCCCGGCGAGTCCGGCCAGCCCTGAAGCGTAGCCCTGACCGACGGCCCGGAACTTCCACTCGCCACCGCGCCGGTAGAACTCACCGAAGACGATGGCGCGTTCCTGCTCGGCGTCGGTGACGGTGAAACCGACCAGCTGCTCGCCCTCGGCGTCGGTGAGCCGCAGTCGCAGGTCGTCCAGCTCGCCGAAGCGGTCGGTGCCGTAGCGGCTGGCGGCGACCGCGATCCGGTCGACGGTCTCCGGCATCGCGGCGAGGTCCAGCGTGATCCGGTCCTCGCTGCCGGCGTCGGTCGGAGTCTTGCCGAGAAGTTGCACGCTGCCGTCGGCGGCGGCCGGGTTGTTGTAGAAGTAGAAGTCCGCGTCGCCCCGGACCCTGCCGCGGGCGTCCAGCAGGAGCACGGACACGTCCGCGTCGCCGTCGCCCGATTCGCTGCTCCAGCTCAGATGGACCATGATCGAACCGACCTGGTCCCGCAGCGAGGAGAGCGCGACGTTCGCGCCCTTCACCATTTCCTGCATCGGACCCCCAGGTGCTCGCAGTGTCATCCGCCGCGCACGCTGCGTGCGGGCCCACACGATAGGGACGCCGCTGGCCGCTCCGTGGCCGGATGCGGCGAATGAGACGAGACGGTGACCTTCGCCCTGGTGTCGTCCACAGCCTGTGGACGGCGGATTTCGTGGCGCCCGTGGTGCCCCTCGTGAGTCCTGGACGGACCGGGCGGTAGCGGCCGGGGTATTTGCCAACACTTCTTCGCAAAGAACTCTTCGCAAAGACTTCTTTGCGGTCTAGGGTGTGTCCATGCCTTCCACCGATCCGGCCCCCGGCGGCCGTCAGCCACGCAGCGAAGTCCGCCTCGACGCCAAGGGCCTGCGCGCCCTCGCCCATCCCCATCGTGTGCGGCTCCTGGGGCTGCTGCGCAGACACGGACCGTCGACGGCGACCCGGCTCGCGGACCGCCTGGACATCAACTCCGGCTCTGCCAGCTACCACCTCCGCCAGCTGGCGGACGCCGGGTTCGTCGCCGAGGACCAGGACCGTGGCAACGCCCGGGAGCGCTGGTGGGTGGCGGTTCACGAGAGCACCCGCTTCGACGACCACGACCTGCTCCGGCAGGAGCCCGAGGCGACGATGGCGTACGTCCAGGCGATTGAGGCCAACTACAGCGCACGGCTGCGCAAGAGCGTCACCGAGTACCCGACGATGCCGCGCGTCTGGCAGGAGGTGTACGGCCTCTCCGACATCATCTTCCGCCTCACTCCGGAGGAGGGGGCATCGCTCAGGGACGACATCGCCGGGATCATCGGGCGATACCGCCTGGACCGTCCCGGCAGCGAGGAGGACCTGCCCGAGGGCGCCGAGCGCGTCGAGTTCATCTCGATCGTGCTGCCTGACCCGCAGGAGGGCCACGAGGCTGACGATCCGGCCTCGCCGGACGGAGGGCCGGCGGCGTGAGCGTCGGCGTCGTGAGCGTCGGCAGCGCCGCCGGCAGCGAGGGCAAGCGGAGCCTGCGTCCGCTGGTGGGGCTGCTGGCCGCCATGGCCGTCGCTCTCACGGGTACCCGTGTCTCGGCGATCGCCCTGCCCTGGTTCGTGCTGGTCACCACCGGCAGTGCGACCCTCACGGGGCTGGTGGCCTTCTGCGAGATGGCGCCCTATGTGCTGGCCAAGGCCCTGTCCGGGCCGGTCCTGGACCGCATCGGTACCCGGGTCGTCTCCTGGACCGCCGACCTCGCCAGCGCCGTGGCCGCCGCCGTCGTGCCCGTTCTCCATCTGATGGGCCTGCTGCCGTTCTGGGCGCTGCTGGTGCTGGTCGCGGTGATCGGCGCGGTCCGGGGCCCCGGCGACCTGGCCAAGCAGGTCATGGTGCCGGAGGCGGCCGACCGCAGCGGTGTGGTGCTGGAGCGGGCCACCGGCCTCTCCGGGGTGACCGAGCGGCTGGCGTCCACCGTCGGCCCGTTCGCGGGCGGGCTGCTCATCGCGGTGACCAGCCCGGTGGCCGGTCTGATGGTCAACGCCGTCTGCTTCGCGCTGGGCGCGGTGATCGTCTCGCTGCTGCTGCCGCGCGCGATGGGGCGGACACCGCGGCCCGAGTCGCCGGCCGGGTCCGGCCCGGCCGGCGGGGCCCCGCCTGCGCGGGACGAAGCAGTGGGCTACTGGCGCCAGTTGGGCTCCGGCTTCCGCTACCTGCGCACCGAGAGGCTACTGCTGACCATCTATCTGATGGTCGCCGTCACCAACCTGCTCGACGCCGCCTTCTCGGCGGTGCTGTTGCCGGTCTGGGCGAACGAGTCCGGCAACGGCCCGGCGGCGATCGGACTTGTCGCGGCGGCCGGTGGTGGTTCGGCGGTCGTCGGCAGCCTCATCGCGGCGGGCCTCGCGCACCGACTGCGTCGCCGGCCCGTCTTCTTCTTCGGCTTCCTGTTCGCGGGGGCGCCGCGCTTCCTGGTGCTGGCGCTGGACGTGCCGCTGTGGGTGGTGGTCACGGTCTTCGTCGTGAGCGGCTTCGGGGGCGGCTTCCTCAATCCGATCATCGCCGCGGTCTGCTTCGAACGGGTCCCCCGGGCGATGCTGGGCCGGGTCGTCTCCCTCGGCGGCTCGCTCGCCTGGGCCGGTATCCCGCTGGGCGGGCTGATCGGCGGCGTGGGTGTCACCGCGCTGGGCCTGACGACGGTGCTGGTGATCGCGGCGGCCGCCTACTTCCTCGTCACCACGCTCACCGGCCTGCGCCACGAGTGGCGGGAGATGGACGCCCGGAGGATGGCGGCTCGTGCGGCGGACGCCCCGGCCGACGGGGACCCGCCCGCCGGGGTTTCGGGCGACCCGGGGGCGGTCGGACCGTCTCCGGTCGGACCGCCCCCGGGCGACCCGGCTCCGGCCGGACCGCCACCGGGCGAGCCGGGCCCGGAGGTACGGACGCCGGCCGCCTCCGGGGACCGCTGACAGGTTCCGCCGCACTCGCCGTCGTGGCCGGCCGACAGCGCCCGCGACACGCCGGAACCGGCGTGTCGCGGGACAACCCGCGTTGCCGATGGTGCTGCTGAGAGCGGCGCACGCCCCCGGGCTCGCGCCCCTCATCGCGCCAGCCAACACGGCCAAACGACGGCCGTCTCCCACCGCTAATCCAAGGGGCGTGCAGTGGCTTTCAGTTTGTATGACCTTTCTGTCGTCGGGATGGCGGCGTCAGCACCCGGGTAGTTCCCGGCCGTCCGGGTGACCGGACTGCCGAACAGCTCAGGGAGGGCTCCCCGGTGGCACCACAGCCGTTCAACCTGCCCGACTTCTACACCCCCTATCCGCCGCGGCTCAGCCCGCACGTGGAGCAGGCGCGCGAGCACAGCCGCGCCTGGGCCCGGCGGATGGGGATGCTGGAGGGGTCGGGCATCTGGGAGCAGCGCGATCTCGACGCCCACGACTACGCGTTGCTGTGCGGGTACACCCACCCGGACACCGACGCGGAGATGCTCAGCCTCATCACCGACTGGTACGTGTGGGTCTTCTTCTTCGACGACAACTTCCTGGAGGCGTTCAAGCGCACCCAGGACCGGGCGGGCGGCAAACACCACCTCGACCGGCTGCCCGCCTTCATGCCGATGGACCTCACCGCGGGCTTCCCCGAACCGGAGAACCCCGTGGAGGCCGGTCTCGCCGACCTCTGGCGCCGCACGGTCCCGTCCCGTTCGGCGGACTGGCGCGCCCGCTTCGCCGAGTCGACCGAGCACCTGCTGAACGAGTCCCTCTGGGAGCTGTCCAACATCAACGCGGGCCGGGTCGCCAACCCGGTGGAGTACATCGAGATGCGCCGCAAGGTCGGTGGCGCCCCCTGGTCGGCCGGGCTCGTGGAACACGCGGCCGGTGCCGAGGTACCCGCGGCGGTCGCATCCTCCCGGCCGCTGCGGGTACTGCGTGACGCCTTCTCCGACGCCGTCCACCTGCGCAACGACCTCTTCTCCTACCAGCGGGAGGTGGAGGACGAGGGTGAACTGAGCAACGGCGTACTGGTGCTGGAACGCTTCCTGAACTGCACCACACAGGAGGCGGCCGACGCGGTCAACGACCTCCTCACCTCGCGCCTCCAGCAGTTCGAGCACACGGCACTCACCGAACTCGCCCCGCTCTTCGTGGAGTACGGACTGGACCCGGCCTCCTGCGCCGACGTCCTCGCCTACGCCAAGGGCCTCCAGGACTGGCAGTCCGGCGGCCACGAATGGCATCTGCGGTCCAGCCGCTACATGAACGACGGCGGCGCTGCGGCCGGTTCGGGTTCGCCGCTGACCGGCGGCTGGTCACCACCGGGCCCCAGCGGGCTCGGCACGACCGGCCAGGCCGTGCTGACGGCCCAGGTCAAGGCCGCACTCGGCAGCGCCCGTTCGGGGCTGCGCGGTCTGCGGCGCCACGCCCACGTCCCGCACCAGCGCGTCGGCCCCTCGCTGCTGCCCGACTTCGACATGCCGTTCACGGTCCGGCTCAGCCCGCACCTGGACACCGCACGCCGCGCCACCGTCGAATGGGGCGAGCGCATGGGGCTGCTCCAGCCCCAACCGGGCGTGCCGGCCTCCGACATCTGGGACGCCCACCGGCTGGCCGGGTTCGACTTCCCGCTCTGTGCCGCGGGCATCCACCCCGACGCCACCTCCGAGGCGCTGGACCTCAGCTCGCAGTGGCTGGCCTGGGGCACCTACGGCGACGACTACTTCCCGGTGGTCTTCGGCCGGACCCGCGACGTCGCCGGCGCACGCGCCTGCAACGCCCGGCTGGCGCTCTTCATGCCGCTGGACGGCCCACCGACCGCGCTGCCCGCCAACGCGCTGGAACGCGGCCTCGCCGACCTCTGGGCACGGACCACCGCGCCCATGCCGCCGTCGGCCCGCCGGTCCTTCCGCGCCTCGCTGGAGTCGATGACCGCCAGCTGGATCTGGGAGCTGGAGAACCAGGCCGCCCACCGCGTACCGGACCCGGTGGACTACATCGAGATGCGGCGGCAGACCTTCGGCTCCGACTTCACCATGAGCCTGTGCCGGCTGCGCCGGGCGGACGTGATCGGCCCGGAGGTGTACGCGAGCGGCCCCGTCCGCTCGCTGGAGAACGCCGCCGCCGACTACGCCTGCCTCATCAACGACGTCTTCTCGTACCAGAAGGAGATCGAGTTCGAGGGGGAGGTGCACAACGGCGTCCTGGTGGTGCAGAACTTCTTCGGCTGCGACTACCCGACGGGCCTGGGCATCATCGACGACCTGATGCGCTCCCGCATGGCCCAGTTCCAGCACGTCGTCGCACACGAACTCCCCGGCCTCTACGACGACCTGGGGCTCAGCCCCGAGGCCCGGCAGGCCATGGGCGACTACGTCACGGACCTGGAGAACTGGCTCTCCGGCATCCTGCTCTGGCACCAGGACTGCCGCCGCTACCGCGAGGAGGACTGCCTGGAGGCGGCCGAGGCACAGGCGCACGCGGCGGCGCCGCCGGTGCCCGAGGGGCCGGGCCCGCTGCTCACCCAGGTGCCCGCCTCGGCGGCGGTGCCGTCCGTCCCCGCGCGGGTCACCACCCCGGCGCCCCCGTGGTCCGCGCCCCCGGCGCCGGCCGGGCTCGTCCAGGTGGCACGGAGCGAGGTGGTCACCGAGGACGCCGCGGTACCGGTCAGTGCCGCCGCGTCGCCAGCGGTCGTGCCGGCCGGAGCGGTCGTGCCGGCCGGAACCGTCGTGCCGGCCGGAGCTGTCGTGTCGGCCGGACCCACCGCCTGGTCGGCGCTGGCGTTGCCGACCGGGCCGAGCGGCATCGGCACCGCGGCGCTGCGCGTCGCCCCGCCCCGCTAGCCGCTCGTCCGCCCTTCCGGCTCGCCCTCCCGCCCCTCGGCCGCGCCCGGCTCGGGGGTGCGGGCCGGGCGGGCCGGGCCTACGCTCGAAGGTACGGCGGGCCCGCCGGTCGATGAGGCGTGCCCGTCGCTCGGGAAGCTGGACCAGTCGCTCGGGGAGTAGCTGAGAGGGCGATCGACCATGACGCTGCCGGCGCCGGACGAGGCGCGCGAGATCGCGGCCGAGGGATGGATCTGGGGTCATCCGCTGCTGGAGAGCTACCGCGTGCTGCGGACGGAGGCGATCGGCACGGTCGGCCCCGGCCACACGGGCGGCTTCGGACGGTTCCACCACCGGTCCCGCCCGTCCCGCTCGTCAGGGCCGACCCGCTCGTCAGGGCCGACCCGCCCGTCAGGGCCGACCCGCCCGTCCGCGCGGACCAGCCCGTCCGTGCCGACCGGCCGCGGTATCGCCGTGGCCGCCCCGGACGAGGAGACGGCGCCCTCGCGGGCCTGGCTCGACCTCCGTGCGGAACCCTGGGTGCTCTCCGTACCGGAAACCGACCGCTACTACGTGCTGCCGTTCCACGACCTCGACACCGCCGTCATCGGCCTCGTCGGCTCCCGCACCAACGCCGGCCGGGCCGGTGACCACCTGGTGGCCGGCCCCGACTACGACGGGCCGGTACCCGACGGGCTCGACGGTGTGATGTGCGCGGCGACCAACCTCGTCGGATGCCTGGGCCGGACCCGTTCCTACGGTCCGGACGACGCCGCCGGACTCCGCCGGGTCCAGCACGGCTACCGGCTGCGCCCGCTCAGCGAGTACACCGGCGACCGGCCGCCGCCACCCGCCCCCGCGCTCACCTGGCCCGAGCTGAGCGAGGACGACCTCGCCACCCCCGCCTTCTTCACCCTGCTGGACTTCCTGCTCGGCTTCTTCCCCGTCCTGCCCTCCGAACGTGAGCTGCGCGCCCGGCTGGCCCGGCTCGGGGTCGACGGCGGCGGGAGGTTCGACCCCGCAGCCCTGCCCGGGCCGGTGCGCGCGGCAGTGGCCGACGGCGTCGCGGACGCCCACGCCCGGCTGGCCGCCGCCGACCGGGGCACGACCGACGCCGGTGTCCGCGGCCGGTTCGGGAACCGTGAACGGCTCGGCGACGACTACCTGAACCGCGCTGTCGGCGCGGCCCGGCGACTCCACGGGCTGCCCGTGGAGGAGCTGTGGTCCACCACCTGGAGCCGTGACGCCGACGGCAACTGGCCCACCGATGCCGCCCATCGCGACTTCCGGCTGCGGTTCGCCCCCGACGGACTGCCGCCCGCCCGCTGCTTCTGGTCCCTCACCCTGTACGGGTCGCCAGGGCACCGCCCGGTGACCGACCCCGCCGGCCAACGCTTGGTCGACCAACACCCCGCCGGCCGTCACCACGTCGGCTCCGATACCGCGGGCCTGGTCCGCGACCCGGACGGCGGCCTGACGCTGGCCGTCGGTCACCTGCCGCCGGACGACCCGGGCGCCCGCGCCAACTGGCTGCCCGCTCCGGACGGTCCGTTCGCACTGGTCCTGCGGATCTACGGGCCCGGACCGGCCGTACTCGACGGCACCTGGCAGCCCCCGCCCCTCGCCGTGACCCCCCGGCACCCGATGCGGCGTGGCGGCCCGCGGCGAGCGACCGCCGCACCGGCGACGGGCCGGTCCGAGCACCTGGCGGGCACCGGCGAGGCGTAGCCGGACATCCCCTCCCGCACCACCGTCAATCCGTCGGGTGGGCTGCCCCGTGCCGGCGGCCCGGCCGATTTCGTGAAGTTCCTGTGATCAACTCATTGCCCTCGGCGGGTTGATCCGGGCAGTTCACCCGGGAGAGGATTGACGTTCCCCGTGCCCCAGGCGAGACGACGGCGGTGCCGGGAGCGTCTTCCGTGTTCTTCGGCAGGTCCGCCGAGAGCGCAGGGGGGCTCTGGGACAGACGGAGACAGGCGGTGCGGATGGCGGCGGTGTGCCCGGCGGCAAGAAACCCACGCGCGCCGTACAACCAACGCGGGGGAGCGCGTGTCCAACCTACGTGGCAGAGGTACTGGAATTCACCGCACCCGTACGCCGGCCGGCCGTCGCTCCCCGTCCCGCTGCGGGCTTCCCGGTGATCGCCCCGATACCCGCCCGGGACGCGGCGCAGGTCCGCCTGCCGGGCGAGGACGTGGACGCCTCGATGGCTGAGGGCACCACGGTCGACCACCTCACCGCCACCTACCAGCAGCACTACCGCTCTCTCCTCGGCCTCGCCGCGCTCCTGCTCGACGACACCGCCTCCTGCGAGGACGTCGTCCAGGAGGCGTTCATCCGGGTGCACTCCGCGCGCCGCCGCGTGCGCGACCCCGAGAAGACCCTCGCCTATCTGCGGCAGACCGTCGTCAACCTCTCCCGCTCGACGCTGCGTCGGCGCATCCTGGGCGTCAAGCTGCTCTCCAAGCCGATGCCCGACATGGCGAGCGCGGAGGAGGGCGCCTACGACGAGCTGGAGCGGGCCGACCTGATCAAGGCGATGCGCGGCCTCCAGCGGCGTCAGCGCGAGGTGCTGGTGCTGCGCTACTTCGCGGACATGTCCGAGGCGGAGGTCGCCCGGACGCTGGGCATATCGACCGGTTCGGTCAAGGCGTACGGCTCGCGGGGCATCGCCGCTCTCCGGGTCGCCATGGGGGCGCACCAATGACGACAGGCCAGCCGGGGCCGGAGAACCACGGCCCACACGACGAATCCCGGCACACGGAGCCGGCCGACGGCGTCGGTGGCGGCCCGGTCCCGCCGAGGCAGGCGGACGACGACGCGACCGCGGACGACGCTGCCGAGGCCGCCGACAACGCCCCGGTACCGGATAGAACCGCGGCCCTCGACCAGCCGTCACTGTCTCCCGCCTCGTCGCCGAGCGACCCGGCGAGTTCGGCCGACGGCAGCGAGAAGCGCACCGACGGCACCGCCGCGCGCCGTGACGGCGCCGATCCCGCCGATAGCGCCGGTCCCGCCGGCGGCACCGGTCCCGCTGACACGGCCGCCGCCCCCGAGCCGGGGCGCGACTCCGGGGTTCCGGGCGAGGCGGCGCTGCTCGCCGCCGTCCTCGGTTCCGCCGCACCGCCGAAGGCCGCGATCTCGCGCGAGGCCGAAGAGGACATCCTCCGTCGGCTGCTGCAGGACTCGGTCCGTGACCTCCGCCCGGCCGACGGGGCGCTCGACACCCTGCACCACGCGGTTCCCGTCCGTCGTCGGCAGCGACGGCGGCTGATGACGGCGGCGACCACCGTCGTCGTGCTCGCGGTCGGTGCCCCCGTGACCCTGCACACCGCCTCGGTCGTGGGCGACTCCGGCTCCCGCACGGTGGAAGCGGGGCACGACCAGCGGGCCGGCGGCTCCACGGGTGGGGACGGCCTCTCCGGCGACGGCCCCGGGTCGCCCGCCAACGGTGGCGAGCGCGGCGCCGCGCCGGGGGAGAGCCCTGAAGCCGCCGAGGAGTCGGGCGACGGGGACGATGCCGATCCGGGTGGCCCGGGCAGCCCCGACGAGGCCGGGTCGAGCGAGGCCGAGGGTTCGGCCGGTTCCTACCCGCGCTGCGACCGGGAGCAGTTGGGAAACGCGGTCACCGACGTGCGTTCCCCGGACGACACGGGGGTCATCTACGGCGCGATCCGGCTGTCGAACATCTCCGCCCTGACGTGCCGGGTCCGTGGCACCGACGAGCTGTCCGTGACGGCCGTCGTGATGTCCGAGACCTCCGCCGCCTCCGTGCCCCAGGTGGTGCTGCGCTCGGCGGGTGACCGCGCCCCCGGGCTGCCGCTCGCCGACGAGTGGCTGGAGGAACTGGTGCTGGCGCCCGGCGACGCGTACGAGGTGCGCTTCGCGTGGGTACCCAGCCGTAGCGCCGTCAACGGTGGCTGCTCGGTGCCGGACACCGAGACGCTGCCCGCCGACACCGGTTCGGCCGGTTCCGGCTCCGGCAGCACCGGTTCCGGCGGGTCCTCCCCGGGCTCGGGCACCTCCGGTTCCAGTGGTTCCAGCGGTTCCGGCGGCAGGGACGACAGCGAGACGGGAACGGCGACGATCGACGACGAGCCCGCAGCGGGCGGCGGTGGTGGCGGTGACGCCGCCGGCGGCGGTGCGTCCGGTGGTGGCGGTGACGACGACACCAACGGCTCGGAGGGTCCGGGCGACGACGGTTCGTCCGGCGGAGACGGCTCCGGCGGTGGCTCCTCGCCCGGGTCGGGCGGTTCGACCGGCTCGACGGGGTCCGGCGGCTCCTCCGGCAGTGACGAGGACGGTGTCGTGGTCCGCTACACGCCGGCGGCCGGTACACCGCGCGCCGCGCAGGTCGAGCTGCCCGGAGCGTGCTCGGGGAGCCTGCACCGCACCGGAGTCCTCGCCGTACCGTCAAGCTGACCTGACCTGACCTGACCTGACCTGACCCGAGCGGGTAGGTACCGGCCCCGGGCCGTGGTGAACGGGCTGGGCCCGGGTGCCGGGGAGGCGCCCGGTACCGTGGGGACGTGTACCGGTTTCTGCTGACCCCGCGCTGGTGGACGATCAACGTCTTCGTCGCGCTCGCGATCCCGTTCTGCCTCTTCATGGGGAGCTGGCAGCTCGGCAGGTTCGAGGACCGGGTCGACGGTCACCGCTCGCACCAGCAGCAGGCGGAGGCGGCGGTCAGCGCCGAGGCGGTACCGCTGGAGACGCTGCTGCCGCCGACGACCGACACCGTCGGTGAGGTCGGCTCCGTCGAGGGGCGGTACGACCCCGAGCAGGAACTCCTCGTCCCCGGCCGCACCCTGGACGGCGAGCGCGGATTCTATGTGCTGACCCCGCTGCTGCGGGACGACGGCGAGCCCGCGTTGCCGGTGGTGCGCGGCTGGCTCCCGGGCGAGCCGGACCCGGCGGTGGTGCCCGCCCCGGCCGACGGCGAGGTCACCGTGGTCGGCCTCCTCCAGGCCCCCGAGTCACCGCGCGCGGTCAGCGCCCCGACGGGGCTGCCGACCGGGCAGGTCGGTGTGATCGGCGCGGCGTCCCTGATCAACCTGCTGCCCTATGACGTCGAGAACGCGTGGATGACCGTGCGGGAGGTGGAGGAGCCGCTGACCGCGGTGCCGCCGGTCGCGCCCTCCGGGACCGGCCTCGACATCAAGGCGTTCCAGAACCTCGGTTACACCGCCGAGTGGTTCGTCTTCGCGGCGTTCACGGTCTTCATGTGGTTCCGGCTCTTCCGCCGCGAGGTGGAGACCGTCCGCGACGCGGAGCTGGGCATCCACCCGGACGGCGCGGCGCCCGGGGCCGCGCCCCGGGCCGACAGCGAAGCGGAGGCGGCGCCCGAGGACGGCGACCGCCGGGAGCCGGAGCTGTCCGGCTCGGCCGCCGGGACCACCACCACACCCCCCTCGGCCTGACAGCGGCGGCACCGAGCCCCGTCCCACCGCACCGCACCGCGCCGCACTCCACCCCACCTCACGCTTCCGGGCCGCGTACCCCGGTGGTGGGCCACCGAGGCACGCGGCCGGGGGTGCCGGATCAGCCCTCGTCGGTACCCGCCCGCGAGGTGGCCTTCTCCAGCATCCGCACGGCGAAGTCGATCTCCAGCGCGACCTGCTTGACGCGCTCGTCCACGACCAGTGACCCGTGCCCCGCGTCGTAGCGGTACACCTCGTGGACCGCGTCGCGCTTCCGCAGCCGCTCGATGTAGTTGTCGATCTGCCGGATCGGGCACCGAGGGTCGTTGACGCCGGCGGTGATGTACACGGGCGCCGTCACCTCGTCCACGTAGGTGATCGGGGAAGACGCCTCCCACCGCTCGGGGATCTCCTCGGGGGAGCCGCCGAACAGCGTGCGGTCCATCGCCTTGAGCGCCTCCATCTCGTCGTCGTACGCCGCCACGTAGTCCGCGACCGGCACCGCCGCCACGGCCACCGTCCACAGCTCCGGCCGTGTGCCGATGCCGAGGAGCGTGAGGTAGCCGCCCCAGGAACCGCCGGTGAGGACGATCCGCTCGGGGTCGGCGAGCCCGGTCTCCACCGCCCAGGCGCGCACCGCCTCGATGTCCTCCAGCTCGATCAGCCCGACGCGGTGCTTGAGCGCGTCGGTCCAGGCCCGGCCGTAGCCGGTCGAGCCGCGGTAGTTGACCCGGATCACGGTGAATCCCCGGTCCACCCAGGCCGCGGGCTGGGCCGCGAAGGCGTCACTGTCGTGCCAGGTCGGTCCGCCGTGGATGTCGAAGACGGTCGGGAACGGGCCCTCCCCCTCGGGCCGCTGCACCAGCGCGTGCACCTGCCCGCCCGGGCCCTCCACCCACACGTCGGTGACCGGCACCGAGTCGGGGGCGGTCATGCCCGGGGGGTCGAGCACCACGCCGCCACTGGTCGAGCGCAGCTGCGGCGGCCGGGCGGCGGAGGACCAGAGGTACTCGACGGTGCCGTCGGGGCGGGCGGTCGCGCCGGAGACGGTTCCGGCGGGCGTCTCGACACGGGTCAGCTCGCCGGCGGTCTGCCCGCCCGCGGTCCGCTCCCTGCCGGTCCGCTCCGCGGTGGTCAGTTCCAGTCGCCACAGCTCGCTGCGCGCCCGGTAGCTGTGGGCGAGCAGCAGGGCGGAGGCGTCCGGGTACCACTCGGCGTGCACGTCGCCGGGGAGGTCCAGGCCGAGATCGGTGACCTCGCCGGTCAGCGGATCCCAGATCATCGGCTCCCAGCGACCGCGCCGCTGGTGTCCGACGAGGAGCCGGGAGTCGCCGTCGACCGGGGCGAACCCCATGACGGAGAGGGCGAGTTCCTCCTCACCGCCGTTGGTGTCGTCCAGCTCGGCGACGGTCGAGCCGTCGACGCGCACCACGCGCACCGCCGAGTGCATGGCGTCGCCGTGCTCGGTGTGCTCGATGGCCAGCAGCGAACCGTCGTACGACAGGCCGGCGACGTCCGCGGTCTGGCGGTGACGATAGATCTCAACCGGCTCGGCGCCCGGCCGGGCCACATGGACCGTCGAGCCGTCCTCCTCGGTGATCCGGCCGACGACCGCCGTGCCGTCGCGGCCCAGGGACAGCCCGCCCGGGTAGGACGGCGCCAGGCCCGGGACGGCCGGCTCGGCGTCGCCGCCCTCGAACGGCTGGCGGACCCAGACCCCGAACTCGTCGCCGTCGGTGTCGCGGAACCACCACACCGAGGTGCCGTCGGGCGTCAGGGCGCCGTCGGTGGTGCCGTTGGGCCGGTTCGTCGCCTGCCGCTGGTCGCCGGTGGCACGGTCCCAGGTGTACAGCTCGAAGATGCCGGTGGCGTTGGAGACGAAGAGGGAGCGGTCGGGGGCGTCCTCGGCCCACTGCGGCAGCCCGGTGCGCGGTGCGCGGAACCGCTTCTCCCAGTCGGGCATCGCGGCGGTGCCGTCATGGGCGGCGGTGGTCGCGCCGTTCCCGGAGTCGTCCTGGTCCTGGTCGGCGCGCTCGGAGTGATCAGCCATGGCCCCATTGTGCTGCCTGCCCACGACAGCCCGGCAGCCACCGGGGGAGCGCGGCGGCGGGAGAGAACGGGGAGAGCTGTGGGGACGGACCCGTCCACGGTCCGCCCCCACACACCACGTCGCCGCGCCCGGTCGTGTCAGGACCCGGTCGGCTCCGCGTGCAGCTCGACCTGGATCTCCACCTCGACCGGCGCGTCGATCGGCAGCACCGCGACGCCCACGGCGCTGCGGGCGTGCGTACCGCGCTCGCCGAGGACCTCGCCCAGCAGCTCGCTGGCGCCGTTGACGACGCCCGGCTGACCGGTGAAGTCGGGTGCGGAGGCCACGAATCCGACGACCTTCACGACCCGGGCGACCCGGTCGAGATCACCGGCGACCGACTTCACGGCGGCCAACGCGTTCAGCGCGCAGGTGCGCGCCAGATCCTTGGCCTCCTCCGGCGTCACCTCCGCGCCGACCTTGCCGGTCAGCGGCAGCTTGCCGTCGACCAGCGGCAGCTGGCCCGCGGTGTAGACGTACGGGCCGGTCCGGACGGCGGGTACGTAGGAGGCGAGCGGGGCCGCCACCTCCGGTAGTTCCAGGCCGAGTTCGGCCAGCCGGGTCTCGGTGCGGCCCGTCACTGCTTGGGCCGCTTGAAGTAGGCGACGAGCTGCTCGGGGTTGGGCCCGGGGACGACCTGGACCAGCTCCCAGCCGTCCTCGCCCCACGTGTCCAGGATCTGCTTGGTGGCGTGCACCAGCAGCGGTGCGGTTGCGTATTCCCACTTGGTCATGGCCTGAACTCTAGACGCCGCCGCCGCGTGGGTCAGGTGGCGCGTTCCGCATGGTCCGAGCGCACGGTCCGGCGTGCGCTCGTGCGTGCGGTCAGGACGCCAGCCGCTCCGGCGCGTGGCGGCTCGTGAGGTGCGTGACGGCGGGTGGTACCGGCCGTCCGGGCTCCGGCCGCGCGGCGGCGCCCTGCCCGCCCGCACCCGCACCCGTGCCTGCGCCTGTGCCCGTGCCGTGCGGTGTGGCGGCGGTGTCCGTCCCCTCGTACTCGGCCTTGGCGGTGGCCAGCAGGCGGCGCCAGGAGGTGACGGTGGGGCGGCGGCGCAGCAGTGCGCGGCGCTCGCGTTCGGTCATGCCGCCCCAGACTCCGAACTCCGCCCGGCTGTCCAGCGCGTCGGCCAGGCACTCGGCCCGGACCGGGCAAGCGCCACAGACGGCCTTCGCGCGGTTCTGTGCCGCACCCTGGACGAACAGGTCGTCCGGGTCGGTGGTGCGGCAGGCCGCTTTGGCGTTCCAGTCAGTGACCCAGCCCATGCCAGTGCCGTCCTCTCACGTGATCCGAGGCTCCCCCAACGGCGGCAAGGGAGCGCGGGTCACGCCGGACCCGTGGAGTACGTCGGTCAGGCGGCTGTTCCACGCGTTCCGTGCTTGCCGGTTGAGGACGTTACGGTCTGCGGCCGGACGACAACACCCCCACGAGGTCTAAAGAAAAATGACCCGATCAGGCTATGTGCAATCGCAGAATCACTCTGCTGAGTGACGATGTGGTCGCCCGCCCTGACTGAGCAGCGGTCATATCGCACAAATAGGGCAGGGGTTCGACTCCGGCGGCAACTTCCGCCGTGGCGTGCGCGCTACGGCGTCACTCCGGAGAGTGATGCAGGGCTTGACCCCGGCCCCGGTGTATGGGACACGCGTGCAGCGTAGGCGAACGTGTGGTCGCCTGTCCGGCGATCGGCCCCGTACGCTGGCTCCCATGAGCAGGAAGCGAGTGGGCGGCGGTCTCGGTGCGGCGCAGCAGGGTGCGAAGTTCGTCGGGGTGAGCGTGCTGGCCGGCGCGGTGCTCGCCGGAATCGCGTTGCCGGCCGTCGGGGCGATCGGCCTGGCCGCGAAGGGCACCGTCGAGGGGTTCGACGAGTTGCCGGCCGACCTCACCAGACCGCCCCTGAGCCAGAAGACCGTGGTGCTCGACGCCGACGGCGGCAAGATCGCGGACATCTACGCCCGGAACCGCACCGTGGTACCGCTGGACGAGATCGCGCCCGTGATGCAGGAGGCGCTGATCGCGATCGAGGACGCCCGGTTCTACGAGCACGGCGCGATCGACGTGCGCGGTGTCGCCCGCGCGCTCAACAGCAACCTCGACAGCGGCACCACCCAGGGTGCGTCGACCCTGACCCAGCAGTACGTGAAGAACGTCTTCGTCGAGGCCGCGGGTGACGACACCGACCTCGTCGCGGAGGCGACCGAGAAGAAGATCGGCCGCAAGATCCGCGAGCTGAAGTACGCCATCCAGCTCGAGGAGGAGCTGGGCAAGGACCAGATCCTGGAGAACTACCTCAACATCACGTTCTTCGGGCAGCAGGCGTACGGCGTGGAGGCCGCCTCCCAGCGGTACTTCTCCAAGTCGGCCAGCGAACTGGAACTCCACGAGGCCGCGTTGCTCGCCGGTCTGGTGCAGTCCCCGACGCGCTACGACCCGATCAACGCCGAGGAAGAGGCCGTCAAGCGACGGAACATGGTCCTCCAGCGCATGGTCGAGACCAAGGACATCACCCAGGAGGAGGCCGACGAGGCCGTCGGGCGGGAGCTGGGGCTCAACGTCAGCCAGCCGCGCCAGGGTTGCATCACCGCCGTCCACGACGCCGGCTTCTTCTGCGACTACGTGCAGCGCGAGTTCCTGCAGAACCCGGTCTTCGGCGAGGACAGCGCCGAGCGCAAGGCCCGCTGGGAGCTGGGCGGCCTGACCATCCGCACCACGCTGCGCCCGCAGGCGCAGAAGGCCGCGTCCGAAGCCGCCAAGAACGGCGCGCACGCCGACGACCAGGCCACCGCCGCCGTCGTACAGGTCGAGCCGGGCACCGGCCACATCATCTCGATGGCGCAGAGCCGGCCCTACGGCAACGACGGCGACCAGTTCCAGACCACGCTGAACCTCAACACCTCCGGCGCGATGGGCGGCGCCACCTACGGCTTCCCGCCCGGCTCGACCTTCAAGCCGGTCACCGCCGCCGCGGCGCTGGAGGCCGGCGTCAGCCCGGCGAAGGAGTACTCCAGCGACTACGAGATGGAGATCGAGGAGTCGGCCTTCCGCAACTGCGACGGCACCGCGTCCGGCAACGCCCTCTGGGAGCTGAAGAACGAGTCCCAGACCATGACCGGCACGTGGGACATGACCGACGCCCTCGGCAAGTCCATCAACACCTACTTCGTCATGCTGATGGAGGAGTCCGGGCTCTGCGAGACGGTCACCATGGCGGAGAAGCTGGGCATCCGGAAGGGCGCCGACGAGTCGCCGCTGAACGCCTACCCGTCGGTGACCCTCGGCGGGCAGGAGACGACCCCGCTGATGATGGCCAACGCCTACGCGACGTTCGCCAACCGCGGTGAGCACTGCGAGCCGGTCTCGATCGTCGGCGCCAGCGACGCGTTCGGCAACGAGTACGCGGTGCCGGAGACCGAGTGCCAGCGCGTGATGTCGGCCGAGAACGCCGACCTCATCAACGCCATGCTCGCCGGCGTCGTCGAGGACGGCACCGGCCAGCAGGTCGGCCTCCAGGGACGGCAGAACGCCGGCAAGACCGGCACCACCGACGAGCGCCGGGACGTCTGGTTCGTCGGCTACACCCCGGACGTCTCCACCGCGGTCCGGGTGGGCGGCATCGACCCCTTCCCCATGGAGAACTTCACGCTGGCCGGCAACTGGGTCGAGAAGGCGGGCGGCGGCAGCGTCGCCGGCCCGATCTGGCGGCAGGCGATGAACGGCGCGCTGGAGGGCATCCCCGCCAGCGAGTTCAACAAGGTCGACCTGCCGCGCGGCGGCGGGGACGACGATGACGACAACGACGGTGACGGCGACAACGACTCGGAGAGCGACAGAGGCCGCCCCGGCAACAACTCCGACAACCGTGGCGACCGCGGCCGCGGCCCGGGTGGCGACGGTCCCGGTGGCAACGGTCCGGGCGGCAACGGTCCCGGCGGCAACGGTCCCGGCGACTGGGACTGGAACGACTGGGACTGGGACGACTTCGAGTGGGACTGACGGGCTGACCGACAGGCAGGCGGGTGGCCGCTGACCGAGGCCGTGCCCCGGCCGACGTCCTCCACGTCCCCCCGCCGCTCCGTTCCGCACAGCACAGCACAGCACAGCACAGCACAAACGGCGGGCGCGGGGGCCCCCCCCCCCCCGGCCCCCCCCCCCCCCCCCCCCGCCGCCCGCCTCTACCTCTGCACCGACGCCCGCCGCGCCCAGGGGGACCTCCCCGAGTTCCTCGACGCGGTCCTGGCGG
>NZ_BHZI01000092.1 GCF_004305975.1 Streptomyces otsuchiensis | reverse complement strand
GGACGGGGCGACGGCCCCATGCGGCCGGCACGGGGCGCCACGGGCCCCGGGACAGCGCCGCGCGCACGGCGCACCATGCGGGCAGCGCCTCGGCGGCGGCACGGCGGGAACGCCCCGTCTCACTCGACGCCGATGAGCAGCGGCGCCGCTTGCCGCCCCGCGCACACCACCGTGTCGACTCCGAGACGGGACCGGCGCACCCAACGCTCCAGCTCGGCGGCGAGGCCGGCGGGAGCGTCAGCGCCCACGACCAGCGTGACCAGTTCACCGCCGGCGGAGAGCATGCGTTCCACGACGGCTGTCGCGACATCGGTGATGTCCGCGCCGATCACGGCGACATCGCTGTCGATGAGTCCGAGGACATCACCGGCCTGGCATATCCCGGCGCTGGTCCACGCCTCCGACGCGGCGACCGCGAGTTCACCGAACCGGGTGGCGCCGGCCGCCGAGGTCATCGCCACGACGTCCTCGTCGAACCGCCGGTCCGGGGTGTGGACGGCGAGTGCCGCGAGTCCCTGCACCGGTGACCTGGTGGGGATGACGGCCACCCGCACCCCCTCGACGCGTACCTGCTCGGCCGCTGCCGCCGCCGCATGACGCAGCGCGTCGTCATTGGGCAGCAGAACGACCTCCTCGGCGTGAGCACGGTGAATCGCGGCGGCGAGCTCACCACTGCCGGGCGGCTCTCCGCTGCGCACGGTGAGCGCCACCGCTCCGGCCTCCCGGCACAGCGCCGCGAGTCCGTCACCCGGCACCAGGCAGAGGACGGCGCGCGGCGCGCGGGGCGTCCGGGGAGTCTGACCGCCGAGATGGGTGATGCGGATGCGGTGCGGGCGGCCGGCCTCGACACCGGCCTCCACCGCGCCACCGGGGTCGTCGGTGTGGACGTGGACGTTCCAGAGGCCCTCACCACCTACGACCACCAGGGAGTCGCCGAGGGAGTCGAGCCGGTGCCTGAGCCTTCTCACCGCCGAAGCCTCTGCATCGAGCAGGAAGATCACCTCATGGCTGGGCCCGGGTGCGGGCACGGCCCCGTGCGACGCGTCCGCGGCGCCGCACGGGGCGGCGGCAGCGGCTACGTCACGCGCACCGGCGAACCCTTCCGGCGCTGCCGATCCCTCCGTGGACCGCTTCGCCCCAGGCGGCGCGTCGCCCGCCCCATCCCGCAGCGCGTCGCCCGTCCCCTCGTCGTGGCGGCTGTGCGCCCGGAGGCCGCGGCCGGAGGTGTTCCTCCCGGTGTCGGCCGGCCCCAGGCCGTGGTGTGCGCGCCGGCCGGGTACGCGGCCCGAGATCGCGGCGTCCAGCGCCTCCAGCACGGTGACGAGGCCGCTGCCGCCCGCGTCGACCACACCCGCCCGGGCCAGTACGTCCAGTTGCCCGGGGGTGGCCGCGAGCGCCCGTCGGGCGCCGGCACAGGCGGCGGCTGTCACGTCCGCCACCCCGCCGTCCACAACCTCGGCTGCGTCGGCCGCGGCGGAGGCGACAGTGAGCATCGTGCCCTCCACGGGGCGGGCGACCGCCTCGTACCCGGCGTTGGCGGCCTGGCGGAGGGCTCGGGACAGCGTCGCGGCGTCGGCGGACTGCGTCCGCTCGGCGAGTACCTGCGCCATGCCACGCAGCAACTGCGCGAGAATGGTGCCCGAGTTGCCCTGAGCGCCGATCAGCGCGCCGTGCGCCATGGTGCGGGACGCCTCGGCCAGGGTCGGGGTTCCGGTGGCGCCGGCTTCGACCGCCTGAGCGGCGGACTCCACGGTCAGGTAGAGGTTGGTGCCGGTGTCACCGTCCGCGACCGGATAGACGTTGATGGCGTCGATCGATTCCCGCGCCTGGCCCAGCTCGTCGAGGGCGATCCGGCACCAGCGGCGGACAGCCGCCGCGTCCAGTGGTCGGGTCACGTTCTGACCTCCTCGGACGGGTGACATCGACGGTGGCACCCTATGCGGAAGGCCGTGTTCGGCTGCTCCACGTCCGTGAGGCCAGGGCTGATTTCCGACTTCGGGAAGGGCCGGGGTATGCTGCTCCGGTTGCCTGACGTGAGTCGGGCCGACCACCTGGCGCTGCACCGCGGGACCTCAAGGGGTCCGTCCGGCCGGTTGCGCTGGGCCCTTAAGCGTACGTCTTCCGTCACCCCGCAGCGCGGGGCTGACCCGTCTTTGGAGTGACCCGTGGCTGCCAACTGCGATGTCTGCGGCAAGGGGCCGGGCTTCGGCAACAGCATCTCCCACTCGCACCGCCGCACCCCCCGCCGTTGGAACCCCAACATTCAGCGGGTGCGTGCGAAGGTGAATGGGACGCCGAAGCGCCTCAACGCCTGCACCTCGTGCATCAAGGCCGGTAAGGTCACGCGCTGACTCGGTGATCCCTTCCGCTGCGGCGGAATGGGTCCGGCGCAGCCTACGGCTGTCAAGCCGGTCCGCCTCTGGCGGACCGGCTTTTCTATGCCCTGACCCGATACAGCGGCCTCACGGCCCACCGATACCCAGGTGATCCCGACAGGTGAACCCGTGACCGCCGGGTTCATCTGCGCCCGCATGGGGCGGCACGTACGCCCCATGCCACGGGGCGCCCGCATGGGGCGGCATCTGACCGGCGGGGCGCGGTGCCGCACGCGGCCCGCACGGCGCTGCCCGCGCCGCGACGGTAACCTCACTGACAGTTCGCCCCATGCGGCCAAGGCCGCGCCGCCGCCCGGCAACTCCCCCGCCGCGACACTGCGGCGAGACGGACCGTTACCGGCCCCCGTGCCCGGCCCCCAACAGCCGGGCTCCCCACAGCCGGCTCCAGGCGGTCACCGCCAGTCGGCACCCTCCCGGCGCAGCAGGTACCCGTGGTCGACGGGCCCGATGCCCTGGCCCAGCGGGAAGCCGGAGGCGATGGCTCCGGTGAGGTACCGCTTGGCCGTCGCGACCGCGTCGGGAACCGTTCTGCCGAGCGCGAGCCCCGCGGCGATGGCGGAGGCGAGGGTGCAGCCGGTGCCGTGTGTGTGCCGGTTGTCGAGGCGGGTGGCCCGCAACCAGTGTTCCTCGGCCCCGTCCGTCAGCAGGTCGACCGCGTCTCCCGGCAGGTGGCCGCCCTTGATCAGCGCCCAGCGGGGCCCGAGAGCCAGCACGGCGTCGGCCGCGGCGCGCAGATCGTCCTCCCCTCGCACGGTGACGCCGGTGAGCTGGGCGACCTCGTCCAGGTTGGGGGTGGCGACGGTGGCCGCCGGGAGCAGTCGGTGCCTGACGGCGTCGAGTGCGGCGGGATCCAGGAGGGCGTCACCGTGTTTGGACACCCCGACCGGGTCGACCACCACGGGTGCCTGTGTACCGGCGAGTAGTTCGGCGACGGCCTCCACCAGTTCGGTGGAGGCGAGCATGCCGGTCTTGACGGCCTCGACGCCGATGTCGTCGACCACGCTGCGGAACTGCCGGGTCACAGCGGCGACGGGCAGCGGCCAGGCGCCCTGCACGCCGAGGGAGTTCTGCGCCGTGACCGCCGTGATGACGCTCATGCCGTGCGTACCGAAGGCGAGCATGGTCTTGAGGTCCGCCTGGATTCCGGCTCCGCCGCCCGAGTCGGATCCGGCGACCGTGAGGACGCGTGGCGGGGGCGTGGCGCTGGCGGACGGTGCGGCGAGGCGGTCCATGGTCAGGCTCCGTCCACGGTGACGGGGCTGCCGGTGCCACCGAAGTGGTCCCAGCCGCCCGCGTTGTCCCAGGCGGCGTCGTCGACCGTCACACGGGGCAGTGCGGAGGGGTGGCGGACCTCTCCGACGCGCCGCCAGCGGGCCGGCAGCTTGGTGTCGGGCGGGAAGGTGGCGACCAGCGCGTGGTCCTCCCCCCCGGTGAGTACCCACTGGAGCGGTTCGACGCCGACCGCGTTGCCGATGTCGTTCATCTGCGCGGGCACGTCGAGGTCGGCGGACCGGATGTTGATCCGCACCTTGCTGGCCTGCGCGATGTGGCCGAGGTCGGCGATCAGGCCGTCGCTGACGTCGGTCATCGCCGTGGCGCCCAGTTCGGCGGCGAGCGGGCCGGCGGGGTACGGGGGTTCGGGGCGGCGGTGCGCCTCGACGAACGCGCGGGGCGAACGGAATCCCCGCGAGAGGACGGCGTTCCCCGCGGCCGACCAGCCGAGCCAGCCAGTGACCGCCACCACGTCGCCGGGGCGGGCTCCGGCGCGGGTGACGGGCTCTCGGTTGCGGAGGTCACCGAGGGCGGTGATCGAGACGGTGATCACGTCGCCGCGGACGACATCGCCGCCCGCCACGCCGGCTCCGGCGACACCGCATTCGTCACGGATGCCGTCCATCAGCTCGATGGGCCAGGTGGCGGCCAGGTCCGCCGGGACCACGAGCCCGAGGAGCACAGCGGTCGGCACCGCGCCCATGGCGGCGATGTCAGCGAGGTTCTGCGCGGCCCCCTTCCGGCCGACGTCGTACGCCGTGGACCAGTCGCGGCGGAAGTGCCGGCCCTCCAGCAGGATGTCGGTTGTCGCGACCACCCGCCGGTCCGGGGCCGCGACCACGGCTGCGTCGTCTCCCGGGCCGAGCCGTACGGCCGGTGTGGCGGTGATCCGGGACGTCAGTTCCCTGATGAGACCGAACTCCCCCAGCTCGCCCACGGTGCCCCTCACTCAGCTCTCCTCTTGTCTTGTCCCGGACTGCGCGTCAACCCGCCGTGACCAGCGTGCGGGCCGTCTCCCTGTGGTGGGTGGTGACGCGTTACGGTAGCGCCCCCGTTCCTCGAAGCCGCCCAGGAGGACCCGTGGTACAGGCCTACATTCTGATCCAGACCGAGGTGGGAAAAGCATCCACCGTGGCCGATGTCATCTCCAAGATCCACGGCATCATCCAGGCCGAGGACGTCACCGGTCCGTACGACGTCATCGCGCGTGCGGAGGCGTCGTCGGTGGACGAGCTGGGACGCCTGGTCGTCGCCGAAGTGCAGCGGGTGACCGGTATCACCCGCACCCTCACCTGCCCCGTGGTCCACCTGTAGCCCCTCGTATGATCGCTCGGTGACCTCTACCGTACGCCGCCTTCGACACCTGGTTCCGGCGCTGCCCATGGTGGCGTTCCTGGTCTCCTGCGGCCCGTCCTCGACGGTCTCCGTGGAGTCGCCCCGCCCCGAGGGGGAGGCGGCGGAGGCCTGCGACGCCGTGCTGGCCGCGCTGCCGGAGCGGGTCGAGGACGAGGAGTCCCGCGAGGTCCCGGATGACGCGGAGTACGTGGCCGCCTGGGGCGATCCGGCGATCACCCTGCGCTGCGGAGTGGAACGGCCCGCGGCGCTGACCCCGGGCAGTGAGACGTACCGGCCCACCTCGGACGCGATCCAGGTGAACGACGTGTCGTGGCTGCTGGAACAACAGGCCGACGGCTACCGCTTCACGACCACGGAACGGACCGTTTACGTGGAGGTCGAGGTGCCGGGCGCGTACGCGCCGGAGGTCGACGCCCTGGTGGACGTGGCCGAGGCGGTGCACGCCAACGTGCCGTACGACCCGCTGTGGGAGCAGTACTACGAGGGGGAGACGGGCGCGGACAGCGGCACGGAGCACGACCACGGGGACCACTGACCGCCGTCCCGCCCCGTCCTCACGGCCGGTCCACCCGGCGCGGTGGCCCGGTTGGCGCACGGCGGGCGGCCCCGGCCCCGGCTCGGCCGCCGTCGCGGCCGCGCCCGGACGGGGCCGGGTGGGGCACGGCGTCAACGCAGACCGGAGGGCCGGTCCAGGGCGGTCCGAATGAGGTGGTCGACCAGTTCCTGGTAGCTCAGACCGCTCTGCTCCCACATACGGGGGAACATCGAGATGGGCGTGAAGCCCGGCAGGGTGTTGATCTCGTTGATCACCAGACGGCCGTCGTCGCCCAGGAAGAAGTCCACACGCGCCAGCCCCTCGCAGCCGAGGGCCTCGAACGCCCGCACCGCGAGGGCGCGCACCTCGCCGGTCTCCTCCTCGGTGAGGTCGGCGGGCACGACACCCTTGGCCGAGTCGATGTACTTCGCCTCGAAGTCGTAGAAGTCGTGGTCGGAGACGGGTGGGATCTCCGCCGGGACGCTCGCGCGGGCGCCGTCGGCGAACTCCAGGACCCCGCATTCGATCTCGCGCCCCGTCAGGAGCGTCTCCACGATCACCTTCGGGTCGTGTCGCTGCGCTTCGGCGATCGCGGCGTCAAGGTCGTCGGGCCCGTTCACCTTGCTGATGCCCATGGAGGAGCCGGCGCGGGCAGGCTTCACGAACAGCGGCCAGCCGTGGCGTTCGGCGAGCGCGACGACCCGCGCGCGTGCGGCTGCCTCGTCACGCTGCCAGTCGCGGGGCCGCAGCACCTCGTAGGGACCGACGGGCAGACCGAAGGAGCTGAAGACCCGCTTCATGAACTCCTTGTCCATGCCGACCGCGGAGGAAAGGACGCCGCAGCCGACGTACGGCACGCCGGAGAGTTCGAGCAGGCCCTGGAGCGTGCCGTCCTCACCGAAGGGGCCGTGCAGCACCGGGAAGACGACGTCGACTTCGCCGAGCGCCTTGGGGACGGAGCCGGGCTCCGTGTACATGACCTCGCGCCCGCCGGCGTCCATGGGCAGCAGCACCGACCCGGTCTCGCAGTCGGCGAGTTCGGCGACCGCCGGCAACTTGCGGTCGGCGATGGCCATCCGCTCGGGTGCGTCAGCGGTCAGCGCCCAGCGGCCCTCGGCGGTGATACCGATCGGCAGGACTTCGTACCGCTCGCGGTCGATCGCCCGGAGCACGGCGCCCGCGGTGACCACCGAGATGGCGTGCTCGGAGCTGCGGCCGCCGAACACGACGGCGACGCGCGGCTTGGGGCTCTGGGAGGAGGGCTGGCTGCTCATATCGACTCGAGATTACCTAACAGCGAGAAGGGCGGTAAGAAGCCTCACCGTACTGTGCCGCCCCGAGCGGGCTTTTGACGCACCTGGCGGACGGTCGCCGGATCGCGCGAACGGCGGCGCGACGGGGCGACGGTACGGCGGGGAGGCTCGAACTCCGCCGCATGGGGCCCCGCGTCGGCGCCCCATGCGGCGAGTCGGCGGGGCGTCGTCCGGCGGGGCGGGACGTCACCCTCCCCCCACGCCGGGCCACGCCTGGCTCCCGGCGGCCTCAGACGCCCTCGGCCTTGGCCGAGCGGGCCATCAGCTCCTTCAGCGCGACCATCGGCGGGGTGCCCTGGTGAACGATGTTCACCACGGTCTCGGTGATCGGCATCTCCACACCGTTCCGGTGGGCCAGGTCGAGCACCGAACGGCAGGACTTGACGCCCTCGGCGGTCTGCCGGGTCGCCGCACGCGCCTCGTCGAGCGTCATGCCCTTGCCCAGACTGGTCCCGAAGGTGTTGTTGCGTGAGAGCGGCGAGGAGCAGGTGGCGACCAGGTCGCCCATGCCCGCCAGTCCCGCGAACGTGGCGGGGTCCGCGCCCATGGCCAGCCCGAGCCTGCTCGTCTCGGCGAGCCCTCGCGTGATCAGGGACGCCTTGGTGTTGTCGCCGAGACCCATGCCGTTGGCGATACCGACGGCCAGCCCGATGACGTTCTTGACGGCTCCGCCCAGCTCGCAGCCGATGACGTCCGTGTTGGTGTAGGGACGGAAGTAGGAGGTGTGGCACGCCGCCTGGAGCCTGCGCGCGACCTCCACGTCCTGGCAGGCGACCACCGCGGCCGCGGGCTGCCGCGCGGCGACCTCCAACGCCAGGTTGGGGCCGGAGAGGACGGCGACCCGGCCCGCGGGCACCTTCGCGACCTCCTGGATGACCTCGCTCATCCGCTTGGTCGTGCCGAGTTCGACTCCCTTCATCAGGGAGACGAGGACGGTGTCGGGCGGCAGCAGGTGCGACCAGGCGGCGAGATTGTCCCGCAGTGTCTGCGAGGGGACCGCGAGCACCGCGAACTCGGCGTCCGAGGCGGCCTCGGCCGGGTCGTTCGTGGCCCGTACCCGCTCGGGCAGCGGGACGCCGGGCAGGTAGTCGGGGTTGGTGCGGGTCCGGGTGATGGTGTCGACGACGTCCTGACGGCGGGCCCACAGGGTGACGTCACATCCCGCGTCGGCGAGCACCACGGCGAACGCGGTGCCCCAGGAGCCGGTGCCGAAGATCGCGACGCGGGTCATTCCGCGGCCTCCTTGTTCTCCGCGGGTGCCGTCGCGGAGGCGCGACGGTCGGGCACGGGTTCCTCCGTGCGAGAGGCGGGCACGGCCCGGTGGTCGTCACGCACAGCCCCGTCCAAGGGGCGATGGTGCACATGGCGCGTGGCGGGCGGCGTCTCCTCGCGTACGGTCGCGAGCAGCTCGGTGACCGAGTCCATGATGCGGTCGGTGACCTCTCTCAGTACCTCCGCGGTGGGTTCGCGTTCGTAGTACGCGCTGAGGTCCACGGGCGGGCCGGCGACCACGACGAGCGTGCGC
Source organism: Streptomyces otsuchiensis (assembly GCF_004305975.1). Classification (GTDB taxonomy): domain Bacteria; phylum Actinomycetota; class Actinomycetes; order Streptomycetales; family Streptomycetaceae; genus Streptomyces; species Streptomyces otsuchiensis. Next base: position 11,541 of record NZ_BHZI01000092.1, on the reverse strand, counting down.
CGCGGGAAGAGGCGCACCTTCCGCTCCGTGGCGTAGGGCGGCACCGCCTCGTGCGCACCCCACTGCGCCACGGGAACGACCGGGGCCCGGGTGAGGAGGGCGACGCGCGCGACCCCGGTCTTGCCCTCCATGGGCCACAGGTCGGGGTCCCGGGTGAGGGTGCCCTCGGGGTAGAAGGCGACGCACTCGCCGGCGTGTACGGCGTCGACGGCGGCGCGGAAGGCACCGGCGGCGTCGGACGTCTCACGCAGGACCGGGATCTGGCCGGTGGCGCGCATCATGGTGCCGACGAAGCCGGACTTGAACAGACCGACCTTCGCCAGAAAGCGCGGGACTCGCCCGGTGTTGTACTGGTAGTGCGCGTAGGAAAGCGGGTCGAGATAGGAGTTGTGATTCACCGCGGTGAGAAATCCGCCCGCATCCGGGATATTCTCCATTCCGCGCCAGTCCCGCTTGAACAGGACCAGCATCGGCGGTTTCACCAAACACGCGGCAAAGCGATAGCTGAAGCCGATTCTGCGGCGGGACACTCGGACACCATCTCCTCTGGCGCTGCTGCGACGATCTGCCGCGGACAGCCGCACAAGTGTCGCCCTCGGCTCCCGGGCTGTCCAGCAGATCGTCTCATCACCCCGACGGCCTGACGCACATCAGGGCGCGCACTGCGGGACCCGGGGCGACGCAAAGGTCCGGACCGGGCGGGAGAGAATGACGTGATGACGGACACGAGGGGGCGACCATGACGGGCAACTGGGCGGTGGTGATGCCGTTGAAGTCGCTGAGCCGTGCCAAGAGCAGGCTGACGGAGGCGACCGGCGACGAACTGCGGCCCGCCCTGGCCCTGGCGTTCGCCGAGGACACACTCGCCGCGATGCTGGAGTGCCCCGCGGTCGCCCATGTGGCAGTGGTCACGGACGACGAGGAAGCCGGAGAGCGCCTGGCGCGGATGGGCGCGCGCGTCGTGCCGGACAGCCCGCGACGCGGGCTCAACGCCGCCGTGGAGCACGGGGTGCGCACGGTGCGTGCGGGGCACCCGCAGCCCGATGTCGCCGCGATCAACGCGGATCTCCCGGCGTTGCGCTCCGGTGAACTCGCGCGGGTGCTGGCGGCGGCCTCCGAGGTACCGCGCAGCTTCCTGGCGGACGCGGCCGGCACCGGCACCACGCTGCTGGCGGCTCTGGCGGGAGTGGACCCTGCCCCGGGGTTCGGACCCGCTTCCCGCATGCGGCATCGCGCGTCGGGCGCGGTGGAGCTGATGCCGCCGGACGTGGAGAGCGTGCGCCAGGACGTCGACACGGGGGACGACCTGCTGGCGGCTCTGGCGCTGGGGGTGGGGCCGCGCACCGCTGCCGGTACACACCGGCTCGGTGCGGGGTTCAGAAGGTCTGCAGTGTCACGCAGCTGATCCGGCCGTCCGTCGATCGCTCGATGCGGACGCGCTGCCCGGGACGGAGCAGGAGCAGCCCGCCGGCGTCGAACGCGTCCGGCCCGAACTGGACGGGCGTGCCGTCGTCGAGCAGCACGCTGCCGGAACGCGAACGGGCGTCAAAGGTGTGAGCGGTGGCCTGCATGAGCCGAGCCTATCGGCTCGGGTCATGCAGGTCACCGCCGATGGCGCGGGTTCACTTGCGTCGCGCCGTGGCCTTTTTGGCGGTCGTCTTGCGGGCGGCCGTCTTCTTGGCCGGAGCCTTCTTCGCGGTGGTCTTGCGAGCGGGCGCCTTCTTGGCGGTGGCCTTCTTGGCGGTCGACTTCTTCGCCGCGCTCTTCTTCGCCGTGGTCTTCTTGGCGGTGGTCTTCTTGGCCGCCGCCTTCTTGGTGGTGGTCTTCTTGGCGGTGGCCTTGGCGACCGTCTTCTTCGCGGCAGCCTTCTTGGTCGTGGCCTTCTTGGTCGAAGTGCCACCGGAGAGGCTTCCCTTGGGCGCCTTCTTGACGGCCACGTCGTTCTTCGGGAGCTTCTTCGTCCCGGCGACGAGGTCCTTGAAGCCCTGGCCGGCGCGGAAGCGCGGCACGGAGGTCTTCTTGACCCGCACCCGCTCACCGGTCTGAGGGTTGCGGGCGTACCGGGCCGGGCGCTCGACCTTCTCGAACGAGCCGAAGCCGGTCACCGAAACCCGCTCACCGGACACCACCGCACGGATGATCGCATCGAGCACGATGTCGACGGCGGCGGCGGCCTGCTGACGTCCGCCGAGCTGGTCGGCAATCGCTTCAACGAGCTGTGCCTTGTTCACGTCTTCCCCTTCGGAGGCGGTGCTGGAACGAATGTGTTCAAGCTTTTTCGCACGTTAGGCAGATATATACAGCAAATCAAACCTGAAACGGGCGAATCACCCTCGTGTCGCAACGAACTCGACCGTCACGGACTCGCGTCGCGCTCGTCCTCCGATCGCCCCGTCGGGAGGCGTTCGGCGTCGAGGTCCGCCGTGAACCGGTCGAGCCGCCTAACGGCGGTCGGGAGATCCTGTTTGGCGGCGGCCGTGATGGCGAGGAGCCTTCGGGTGAGGGCCTGCCTTACGTCCTCGGAGACTTGCAGCGAGCGCACCGCGGAGTGCGCGTCTTTCAGCCGTGCGGCGACGAGGTCGTACAGCTCGAGTTGACCGTCGCGTTCCATGCACCAATTGTGCCATCGGGGGTGAGTTGTCGCCTGTCCGACCCCCAACAGAGTGCGTTCCCGACGGTGCCACGGCGGGACGGGGCGGGGCAACTGGCCGCGCCGACGGATTTCCTGACGCCTCGACAGGTCTTTTCGCTGGCCGAAAATACTACCCAGGAAACCGGGTTGGGCGGCCGCCGTCGGACCGCGGCGCACAGATGGGCACAGGTCCACGTGGGTCCGCTCGCCGAGCCGGGCACCGAGTGAACGGCTGCCCGGCGTGATCTGGCACGGTGCCCCGCGCGCGGCGCTCGGCGGAGTGGTGCCGCGACGGCGACGACGACGCCGCTGACCCCTGTCCGGGCACGGGGCGATTGTGGGCATGCCGCTGCGGCGCCGCGTGAATCACGCGGCGCCACAGGGAGGGAGCGGTGGCCCGGCGCGTTCGCACCGGGCGAAAACAGTGCCGGAACGGCCCAGCGCCGAACGCCGGGGCCGGGGCTCACCGCGGGGAGTGGGGCCGGGCCTCGCCGCTGGGCACGGTGCGGGACCGGCCCAGCAGCGAGGGCGGATCGGTCCCGCGACGGGGGCCGACGACCGAAACGAACGGAACAGCCTCGGGTGGGGAGTGCGGGAGAGCGGGAGGGACGCGTGGCACCGGGAACGGTGAGAGCCAGACCCGTCTTCGACTCAGCCGGTGGGCGGCCACGGGGCGGATGGGACGGCCCCGTGGCCGCCGGGACCCGCGGCGGCGCTCGCCCCGTTCAGGCGGTGAGGGTGCGCGGCTTGAACGTCGGCCGCGAGGCCTCGTACGCGGCGATGGAGTCCTCCTCGCGCAGCGTGAGGCTGATGTCGTCCAGCCCCTCCAGCAGTCGCCAGCGGGCGTTCTCGTCGAGCTCGAACGACTCACGGAACGTGGCACCTGCCCGCACCTCGCGGGCGACGAGGTCGACGGTGACCTCGGTGGCGGGGTCGCTCTCCGTGAGCTGCCACAGGGTGTCCACGGCGGCCTGCGGCAGCACCACCGTCAGGAGCCCGTTCTTCAGGGAGTTACCGCGGAAGATGTCCGCGAAGCGCGCTGAGATCACAGCCTTGAAGCCGTAGTTCTGCAGCGCCCAGACCGCGTGCTCCCGGGAGGACCCGGTCCCGAAGTCCTTGCCGGCGACGAGCACGGTCGCACCCGCGTACTCGGGCAGGTTGAGAGCGAACCCGGGGTCCTTGCGCCATGCCTCGAAGAGCCCGTCCTCGAAGCCGTCCCGGGTCACCTTCTTGAGCCAGTGGGCGGGGATGATCTGGTCCGTGTCGACGTTGCCGCGCCGCAGCGGAACGGCCCGGCCGGTGTGCGTGGTGAAGGCTTCCATGGTGATCAGACTCCCGCGGGCAGTGCTGCGTCGGACACGTCGAGGTCGGCGGGGGACGCGAGCCGCCCGGTGACCGCGCTGGCGGCCGCGACCTGCGGTGACACCAGGTGCGTGCGGCCGCCCTTGCCCTGCCGCCCCTCGAAGTTGCGGTTGGAGGTGGAGGCGGAACGCTCGCCGGGTGCGAGCTGGTCGGGGTTCATTCCCAGGCACATGGAACATCCGGCATGGCGCCATTCGGCCCCCGCCGCCGTGAACACCTTGTCCAGCCCCTCGGCGACGGCCTGGAGGGCGACGCGCACGGAGCCGGGCACGACCAGCATCCGGACGCCGTCCGCGACGCTGCGTCCCTCGATCACGGACGCGGCGGCACGCAGGTCCTCGATGCGGCCGTTGGTACAGGAACCGACGAAGACGGTGTCGACCGCGATGTCACGCAGCGGCTGTCCCGCGGACAGCCCCATGTACTCCAGCGCCTTCTCGGCGGCCAGCCGCTCGCCGGCGTCCGCGAAGGACGCCGGGTCCGGCACCGATCCGGAGAGCGGCAGCCCCTGGCCGGGGTTGGTGCCCCAGGTGACGAACGGCGCCAGTTCGGTGGCGTCGATGACGACCTCGTGGTCGAAGACGGCGTCGTCGTCGGTGCGCAGGGTGCGCCAGTACGAGACGGCGGCGTCCCGGTCCGGGCCGGTGGGCGCGTGGTCGCGACCGTCGAGGTAGGCGAACGTCGTCTCGTCCGGGGCGATCATGCCGGCTCGGGCCCCGGCCTCGATCGACATGTTGCAGATCGTCATCCGGGCTTCCATCGAGAGCTTCTCGATGGCCTCGCCGCGGTACTCGATCACGTACCCCTGTCCCCCGCCGGTGCCGATGCGGGCGATGATCGCAAGGATGAGGTCCTTGGCGGTGACGCCGTCGGGCAGTTCACCGGTGACGGTCACGGCCATGGTGCGGAACGGGGCCATCGGCAGGGTCTGCGTGGCGAGCACGTGCTCCACCTGGCTGGTGCCGATGCCGAACGCCAGCGCTCCGAACGCGCCGTGAGTGGAGGTGTGACTGTCGCCGCAGACGACGGTCATCCCGGGCTGCGTCAGCCCGAGCTGCGGGCCGACGACGTGCACGACACCCTGCTCGTCGTCCCCCAGGGGGTGCAGCCGGACGCCGAAGTCGGCGCAGTTCCGGCGCAGCGTCTCCAACTGCGTCCGGGAGACCGGGTCGGCGATCGGCTTGTCGATGTCGAGCGTCGGGGTGTTGTGGTCCTCGGTGGCGATGGTGAGGTCGGTGCGCCGCACCGTGCGGCCGTTCTTCCGCAGGCCGTCGAAAGCCTGCGGGCTGGTCACCTCGTGAAGCAGGTGGAGATCGATGTACAGCAGGTCCGGCTCGCCCTCCGCGCGCCGGACGACATGGTCGTCCCAGACCTTCTCTGCCAGTGTCCGTCCCATCGGATTCCCTCCGGCCCGGTCGCGTGTGCCGGGCCCACCTCGTGTCGCTGCCGTGTCGGTGGCGTGCCGTCCGGGGCCGCCGTCCGCTCCCCGCGCACCGGACGGTGACCGGCGATCCGCGTCGGTGCGGGGCGCCTGGGTACAGGGTGCAGGGATCCGCGCGGAATCGAGCTTGCGTTTCACAGAGTGAGACGCGAGTATCGTTGCATGGACACATCTCGTGGTGACTCCAGCGGCGTCGGAGTGCTCGACAAGGCGGCCCTGGTGCTCGGCGCGCTGGAGTCCGGACCCGCGACCCTGGCAGGGCTGGTGGCGGCGACCGGGCTGGCGCGGCCGACGGCGCACCGTATGGCGGTGGCACTGGAGTACCACCGGCTGCTCGCCCGCGACATGCAGGGCCGGTTCGTGCTGGGGCCTCGACTGTCGGAACTGGCCGCCGCGGCAGGCGAGGACCGGCTGCTCGCCGCGGCGGGACCGGTACTCACCCACCTCCGCGACATCACCGGTGAGAGCGCCCAGCTCTACCGCCGCCAGGGCGACATGCGGATCTGCGTGGCGGCTGCGGAACGACTGTCCGGCCTGCGCGACACCGTCCCGGTCGGCTCCACCCTGCCGATGAAGGCGGGCTCGGCCGCCCAGATCCTGATGGCCTGGGAGGAGCCGGAGCGGCTGCACCACGGGCTCCAGGGGGCACGCTTCACCGCGACCGCGCTGTCCGGGGTCAGGCGGCGGGGATGGGCGCAGTCCATCGGCGAGCGCGAGCCGGGGGTCGCCTCGGTCTCCGCGCCGGTGCGTGGACCGTCGAACCGCGTGGTCGCCGCCGTGTCGGTCTCCGGGCCGATCGAGCGGCTGACCCGGCACCCGGGCCGGATGCACGCCAAGGCCCTGATCGACGCGGCCAGCCGCCTCACCGACGCGCTGCGCCGCACCGGCGGCTGACCCGCACGCCCCACGACTCCGCCCGCGGGAAGCGGCGCTCGGGGCGCCGGCACGACTCACTCAGCCGCCGCCCCGCCCTGCCCCTTCCGCGGGCACCGCTCCGCTCCCGGTCGACGGCGGACCCTCACTCGCGAAGCGCCGCCGCGACACCTCGGTGTGCGCCAGGCGCCGCAGACTCAGCAGCACCGGCTCGTACAGCACGGTGAGCGCGACAGCGGCCTCGATCCGCGTCATGCCGGGCTCGAAGCTCTCCGCCACCAGGGCGACGTCGGTCTCGGCCAGGACTGCCGCCGCACGCCCGTAGGGCAGCAGCTCCCGGGGCCCGCAGGGGTAACCGAGCCGCATGAGGGCGGCGACGGAGGACACGAGCATGCGATGAGGAGGTGACGCGCACTCGTCGTGCCAGCCGAGTTCGGCCACCAGCTCCTCGACGCAGCGGCTCGCGCGCTCGGTCAGCGGGTCGGCCTCGTCGGGGTCCGGACCGTGCGGGAGCGCGTAGACGGCGGCGCCGAGCCGCTCGAACTGATCACTTTCGTCGTCGATGGCGGCGAGTACGTCGCGCGCGGTGGCGACCGGCACACGACCGACCTGGGTCAGCGCGCGAATCAGCCGGAGCCGCCGCAGATGCTCCTCCCCGTACTCGGCCTGCGTGGCGGAGACCCGCCGGCCGGCGGGCAACAACCCCTCTCGCAGGTAGTACTTGATGGTCGCCGTCGCGACGCCACCGCGTTCACTCAGCTCCGAGAGCCGCATCGGCACGCACCCTTCTCCCTGGCCCGCGATTCGCTCGTTCGGGCGACTTGCGCACCACCTTGGTGAGTGACAGTATCCAACCATGGATAGTGTCACTCACCAACGGTTCCGTGACGACGCTCCGGATGACGGGCGCGGAACCGCGGGCGAGAGGTACGCAGCACGACGAAGGGCGGGGCAATGGCTTCCACGGTGAATCCCGGGCGCATGACGGCGGCGCACGAGGGCGACATCACGGTCTTCCTCATCGGGATGAGGATCAACAGCTTCCTGCGGCCGCGCGCATGGGTGCCCGTGGCGACCGCGATGGCGCGGATGCTCGCCGAGCTGCGACGAGAGCCGGCGAGGGGCCTGCTCGGCTTCCAGCAACTGCTCGGCGGGCCGCGTCTCGCATACCTGGTTCAGTACTGGGAGTCCCATGAACAGCTACTCGCCTACGCCGCCGACAGCGAGGGCGAACACCGGCCCGCGTGGGCGAAGTTCAACCGCCGGATGCGGTCGGGAGGCAAGGCAGTCGGCTTCTGGCACGAGACCTACGTCGTCCCGGCGGGAGCGCACGAGCAGGTCTATGTGAACATGCCCACTTTCGGTCTCGGCGAGGCCGGCGGGGTCATACCGGTTGGACGGAGAGGCCAGCGGGCGGCCGACCGCCTCTCACAGCTGAGGCAGCCCGGCACGGACGGCATCGTCACTTCGTGATCCCTGCCACCACGGCCTGCCGCGGGCTTTGCGAAGCGTGGGCGCCTTCTCCTGCTGAGCCGCGCGACGCCCGCCGACAAACGACTGAGCCCCACGCACGGGGCGTGGGGCTCAGTTTGATCTTGTACCCCCGACCGGATTCGAACCGGCGCTACCGCCTTGAGAGGGCGGCGTGCTAGGCCGCTACACAACGGGGGCTCCAGCATGTGACCACTGCGAAGCGGTCACAGTACCCCCGACCGGATTCGAACCGGCGCTACCGCCTTGAGAGGGCGGCGTGCTAGGCCGCTACACAACGGGGGCTTAGATCTTGCTGGATGAAGATCGCTGGGCTACCAGGACTCGAACCTAGACTAACTGAACCAGAATCAGTCGTGCTGCCAATTACACCATAGCCCACCAAAACTCAACTCCCAGAGGAGCTTTCGCTTGGTTGTCTGCCTCCCGATGCCCGGCCCCTTTCGGTTCCGTCTCGCTTGGCGACGGGAAGAACATTACCCGATCGAGGTCCGACCGCCAAAACGGGTTCCCCTAGCGGGATCACGACCACCACACGGCCCGCCGAGGGGAGCAGCTGAACCACGTGGCGGAGCCGCTTCCGGGCAGCCGGGATCTCCCGCGGCAGGGGGCTCCAGCCCAAGCGGACAGCATGGTCCAGGCGAACGCGGGGCGGGATCCACCACCGGCACGCACCAGCCACGACAGTGGCGCCCGGGGCGTGCAGGGCATGTGAGCCGCTCGGACTGGGCGCGTGAGGCCTGCGCGACGGGCTGCGCGGCCCGGCCGGGGGCAGAGGTACGTGAAGGCCGGCCAGCGGGGCCACGGCCCGACACAGCGCCCTTGGGCGCCCGGCGGGGCGGCGGGGCCGGCCAGGGTGGCCCCGCGGTTGGGCGCCACAGGGAGAAAGCGCTATGGAACGCCCCGGGGCCGGGGGACCGGTACGGAACGCCTGCGCCCCGGTCGGCGAGGCCGACCGGGGCGCAGGGGCCCGGAGGGCGAAGCCTCCTCGGCCGCACGGCCGCACGGATGTGCGGATGTGTGTCTCGCGGTTCCAGAGGTCCCCGGCGGCGGGCGACCGCAACCGGGAACTCTGGAACCGTGTGTGATCACCCGGGCGCGAAGAGGGCCCTGGCCATCGGTCGGGCCACGTCCCCGCGTCAGGCCGACAGCTTCGCCAGCGCGGCGTCGACCCGGGCGAGCGTACGGTCGCGGCCCAGGATCTCCAGTGACTCGAACAGGGGAAGCCCGACGGTACGGCCGGTGACGGCGACCCTGACGGGTGCCTGGGCCTTGCCGAGCTTGAGGCCGTGCTCCTCGCCCGCCGCGAGGACAGCGTCCTTGAGCGCCTCAGCGTTCCATTCCGCTGTCGCGATGCGCTCGCGCGCCGTCACCAGCAGATCGGCCGCTCCCGGTTTCATCGCCTTGTCCCAGGACTTCTCGTCGAACGCCGGCTCGTCGAGGAACAGGAAGTCGACGTTGTCGGTGATGTCGGACAGAACCGTCAGCCGGGTCTGGGCGAGCGGGGCGAGGGCGGCGAACGCCTCGGCGTCGAAGGCGTCCGGCTTCCACGGCGCGTGGGGCGCCCGCAACCAGGGCTCGCAGGCAGCTGCGAACTCCTCAGGGGGCATCTCCCGCAGGTGCACCGCGTTGATGGCCTCGCACTTCTTGAGGTCGAAGCGCGCGGGGTTGGCGTTGACCGCGGAGATCTCGAAGGCGTCGGCCAGCTCCTGGACGGTGAAGATGTCCCGGTCCTCGGCGATGGACCAGCCCAGCAGGGAGAGGTAGTTGAGCAGCCCGGAAGGGAGGAAACCACGTTCCCGGTAGAGATTGAGCGAGGCCTGGGGGTCGCGCTTGGAAAGCTTCTTGTTGCCCTCCCCCATCACGTACGGCAGATGGCCGAACTCCGGCACTGCGCCACTCCCGACGCCGATGTCGGCGAGGGCCCGGTAGAGCGCGATCTGGCGGGGGGTGGAGGAGAGGAGGTCCTCCCCGCGCAGCACATGGGTGATGCCCATCAGAGCGTCATCGACGGGGTTGACCAGGGTGTACAGCGGGGCGCCGTTGGCCCGGACGATCCCGTAGTCGGGCACGTTGTCGGGGGTGAACGTCAGCTCGCCCCGCACGAGGTCCGTGAACGTGATGGTCTCGTCGGGCATCCGGAACCGCAGTACGTGGCTGCGCCCCTCGGCCTCGTAGGCGGCGCGCTGCTCGTCGGTGAGGTCGCGGCAGGCCCCGTCGTAGCCGGAAGGACGCCCCGCGGCGCGGGCGGCCTCCCGCCGCCGGTCCAGTTCCTCAGCGGTGCAGTAGCAGGGATAGGCGTGCCCGGCGGCCCGCAGGCGCTCCACGACGTCTGCGTAGATCTCCGTGCGCAGGGACTGCCGGTAGGGGCCGTGATCGCCGGACGCGGTCCTGGTGGCGTCGTAGGGCTCCGGGCCCTCGTCCCAGTCGAGGCCCAGCCAGCGCAGCGAGTCGAGGAGCTGGTGGTAGGACTCCTCCGAGTCACGGGCGGCGTCGGTGTCCTCGATCCGCAGGACCAGGGTCCCGCCGTGATGGCGGGCGAACGCCCAGTTGAACAGGGCGGTGCGGATCAGACCCACATGGGGGTTGCCGGTGGGCGAGGGACAGAACCGGACGCGGACGGGAGGGAGGGCTGCGCTAGTCACGCTTCACAACCTTGTTGGTGAGAGTGCCGATGCCTTCGATGGTGACGGCGACCTCGTCGCCGACGTTCATGGGTCCGACACCCGCGGGAGTGCCGGTGAGGATCACGTCGCCGGGCAGCAACGTCATGGCCTCGGTGATGTGGACGACGAGGTCCTCGATCGAGCGGACCATCTCGCTGGTCCGGCCGAGCTGGCGCTGCTCGCCGTTGACGGTGCACATCACCGCGAGGTCACCCGCGGTCGCGAGATCGAGCCCGGTCTCGAGCCAGGGGCCGAGCGGGCATGAGGCGTCGAAGCCCTTGGCTCGCGCCCACTGCTCCTCGGAGCGCTGCGTGTCACGCGCGGTGACGTCGTTGGCGCAGGTGTAGCCGAGGATGACCTCGCCGACGCGTTCACGCGGGACCTGGCTGCACATGCGGCCGATGACGACGGCGAGCTCCGCCTCGTGGTGGACGTTCCGCGAGAACGTCGGGTAGGGCACGGGGTCGCCGGGCCCCACGACGGAGGTGGACGGCTTGAAGAAGACGACCGGGGTGTCCGGGACGGTGTTGCCGAGCTCACGGGCGTGCTCGCTGTAGTTGCGGCCGATCCCCACCACCTTGCTGGGCAGGACGGGTGCGAGCAGCCGCACCTCGCTCAGCGGCACCTTGCGACCGGTGCGGTCGAAGTCACCGAACGGGTGACCCTTGATGAGGTCGATGGTCTGACCGCCGTCGTCGGCCGGGTCCCCTTCGACCACACCGAAGCCGACGTTTCCGTCGATGGAGAATCTGGCGATGCGCACGGGAGGTGCTGCCCTTCACTCGATGGCCGGGGCATCGGGCCCGGGACGGGGCCGCGCGCCCGGTGCGGTGCACGTTTTCTGCGATGTCAGGGTAGCGGGCGGCGTTCACCCGCCGGCGGTCACGGCGGGCCACACGCGGACGCCCCCGCCCGGGAGGGGCGGGGGCGTGTGGTCGGCGCGATTCCGGGACCGCTGCCGCGGCGGGAGCCGGGATCCGATCGCGCGGTCAGCGAAGCCGGGCCATCAGGGCGTGCTCCACCAACGTGATCAAAGCGGACTTCGCCTCCGCACGATGCCGCGCGTCCGTCGTGAT
>NZ_BHZI01000091.1 GCF_004305975.1 Streptomyces otsuchiensis | reverse complement strand
CGCCGTACCCTCCCTGGTCCCCGTACCCGCCCTGCCGGCCGTAGTCCCCCTGCTCGGCGTAGCCCGCGCCCGGAGTGGGGGGCGGGGTGACGGCGTAGGGGTCGTAGCCGTAGCCGGGCTGTTCGGCAGTCGGCTGCCGGTACAGGGGGCGCCCGTACTCGTCGTAGCCGTACACCTCGCCGTACGGGTCCTGTCGGTCGTTCACCACTCCGCCCTCTCGCCCTCTCGACCGGTCAGCTCGTCGGGCCCGGCGGGGTCCGGTAGAGCTCACGCTTGTTGATGTAGCGCACGACCCCGTCCGGCACCAGGTACCAGACCGGTTCCCCCACCGCGACCCGGGTCCGGCAGCCGGTGGAGGAGATGGCGAGGGCGGGCACCTCGACCAGCGACACCCCGCCGTCCGGCAGCCCGGGATCGGTCAGGGCGTGGCCGGGGCGGGTGACCCCGATGAAGTGGGCCAGCGAGAACAGCTCCCCCGCGTCACGCCACGTCAGGATCTGCCCGAGCGCGTCCGCGCCGGTGATGAAGAACAGATCCGCGTCGGGGTGCTGCGAGCGCAACTCCCTCAGCGTGTCGATGGTGTACGTCTTGCCGGGCCGGTCGATGTCGGCACGGCTCACCGAGAACTGGGGGTTGGACGCGGTCGCGATGACCGTCATCAGATAGCGGTCCTCGGCGGGCGTCACATCCCGGTGGCTCTTCTGCCACGGCTGACCGGTCGGCACGAACACCACCTCGTCGAGGTGGAAACGGGACGCCACCTCACTGGCGGCGACCAGGTGTCCGTGGTGGATGGGGTCGAAGGTGCCACCCATCACGCCGAGCCGCCGTCTGCCCTCTCCGGCGGCTATGTGGTCCGTGTGGTCTCCCATGACCCGACCCTAGCGGTTCCGGAGGGTGTTCAGCGGTCCCGGTTGAGCCGCATGGTGATGAACAGCAGCACGCACAGCGCGAAGAGGACCAGGCCTCCCACCATGTACGGGTTGAGGGAGGAGTGCTGCCCGTCGCCTGCGGCGAGGGTGGCGAGGGTGGCGGCGCTGCTGAGGATCATGCGATGACCTATCCGGGAGAAAGGCGTCCAGGAACGTAGGGTCATCGTAAGCGCAGCGGTTCGCGGCGGCCTCTTGCCCCCACCGCTGCCGATGGGTTGCATGGACGCAACGGACGAAGGAGGGGGGACCGATGAGCGACGACGAACGCACACACGGTGACGGGGGTGCCCCGGACGGCGACCGCCGGCCCGGGAACGGCGACGCGGAGCACGGGCGGAACGCCGGGGGGACCACCGGCGACGGCGGCGACGGCGGCACGGCCCCGAGCGGTGGCGGGCACGCGGACGACGGCGAGGAGAGCGCTGCTCGCACCCGTCGCCGCTACCCCGGCATATCCTCGCGCGCCTACGAGCACCCGGCGGACCGCTCGGCCCTCGTCTCGCTGCGGAAACTGACCGGATTCGAGACGGTCTTCAAGGCGCTCAGCAGCATGATCCCGGAGCGCAGCCTGCGGCTGATGTTCCTCTCCGACTCGGTGCGGGTGGACGAGAACCAGTTCGCCCATCTGCACGCGATGCTGGTGGACGCCTGCGACATCCTGGACCTCGAACGGGTCCCGCCGTTCTACGTCACGCAGGACCCGCAGCCCAACGCCATGTGCATCGGGCTGGACCAGCCGATCATCGTCGTCACCACCGGCCTCGTGGAACTGCTGGACGAGGAGGAGATGCGGGCGGTCATCGGCCACGAGGTGGGCCACGCCCTTTCGGGCCACGCCGTCTACCGCACCATCCTGCTCTTCCTGACGAGCATGGCCGTGCGGGTGGCCTGGATCCCGCTGGGCAACATAGCGATCATGGCGATCGTCACCGCCCTGCGGGAGTGGTTCCGCAAGTCGGAGCTGTCGGCGGACCGCGCCGGGCTGCTGGTCGGTCAGGACCTCGACGCCTCACTGCGCGGCCTGATGAAGCTGGCCGGCGGCAATCACCTCCACCACATGAACGTCGACTCCTTCCTGAAGCAGGCGGAGGAGTACGAGGCGGGCGGCGACGTACGGGACTCCGTGCTGAAGATCCTCACCGTGCTGCCCCGCACCCACCCGTTCGCCGCCGTCCGCGCCGCGCAGCTGAAGCGGTGGTCGCAGACCCGCGACTACCAGCGGCTGTGCCACGGGCACTACCCGCGCCGTGACGAGGACCGGGACGCCCGCGTCACCGACTCGGTACGGGAGTCGGCCGCGCACTACGCCGGCACGGTGAAGAACAGCAAGGACCCGCTGATGAAGCTGGTCAACGATGTCGCCAGCGGCGCCGGGGAGCTGGGTGGCAAGCTCCGCGACTTCGCCCGCGGCACCGGCCGCCCGCCACGGCCCGGCGGGACCGGCGGGACCGGCGGGACCGGCGGGACCGGGACGGACGGCGGCGACGGCGGTACGACCGGTCCCGGCCAGGGCGGCGAGGGACCGGGCGAGGGACCAGCCGGCGGGACCGGCCCCGGTCCGGGCACCGGCCCCGGCAAGAGCTGAGCACTCCCCCGGTCTCCGGCGGGCAGGCGCCCGGACACGCACCGCCCGCCGGAGCACGGGACGGCGCCGGTGAGGCGACGCGGCCCTACGGGGTCGGTCAGCTCGCGGCGAAGACCCCGCAGGGACGCACACCCTCGTCGGAGAGCCTGAACAGGTCGATCCCCGCGTCCACGTCGGCGGGGGCCTCCCGGGCCTCTTCGCCGGCGAGCAGGGGCAGCAGTCCCGGGGGCGCCTCGGTGTCCGGTCCGGCGCAGTCCAGCGGGCCGGCCACGGTCTCGGCGCGTTCCAGGACCACCTGCCCGGCGGTGAGTTCCTCGGTGCCGAAGCTCAGCGCGACGACGCGCCGCACCAGGAAGAGCGAGGCGGGCGCGTCCGAGTCGTCCGCGGGAGCGAGCGCGTAGGCGACGAGGTGGCGGGCGGTGACCCACAGCCGCCCGCCCTCCTCGGAGACCTCGAAGTCGCCCTCCAGCCGAGGCTCTTCGTCGGCGAGGCGTACGGCGCCGGAGTCGAAGCGGATCAGGAAGGTGGTGGCCGCGGTGGCGTCTGCTCCCGGCCTGGTGGCGCGGTCGAACTGTCGCTGCTGGGACGGCACCAGCAGCGAGCGCACCGGCGCGACGGCGTCGCCGGTCAGGACGTCCGGTGTGAGAGTGCCGGCGGCGACGTAGCGCCGCGCGAGCAGCAGCGCGTCGGCGACCTGGTCATGGCTGTAGCCGTCCGTCTCCCCGCCGTCGGGAACCACCAGGTCGGTGCCGAGACCGGCCGCCGGTGAGGCCGCGTACGGGTCGGCCGGCTCAGCGCCGGGGACCGGGCCACGCGGCGCGAGCGGCAGCAGGGTGGCGGCGGGCACCGGCTCCCGGGCGGCGTTCGCGACCCGCTGGGTGCCGCCGTTGCTGAGGAAGACGGCGATCAGGATCGCGGCCAGCATGACCGCGGCGACGGCGAGTCCGTTGCGCGGCAGCATCCGTGAGCGTGAGGCGGGCGAGGGCTCCTCGATCGTTCTGCGGCGGACCGGTGAGGTCTGCTGCTCCAGCCGCTGCACGGCGGAGTACTCCTGGAGCGCGGCAGCCCGGACGAACGACTCGTCGAAGACGGTCGCCCGAAACTCCTCGTCCCCGTTGCCGGGGTCACCAGCGGGCCCTCCAGGAGGGTCCGAACGCCCTGCCGTCACCTTTTCAGAGTAGGTCGCGGACCGCTCCGGAGACAGACCCACCGCCCGCCCGGTCCGACGACTCCGGGGAAGCGGCGCGGAATCGGCCGCGGCACGACCCTTTCCGGACAAGGGACGACCGCGCGTCAGTGGCCCCAACCCACCCAGGACGGAACAGCGTTCACCCGCTCAACACCGCGCCTCACACGGGATCGTCCGTCCGGGCGCCGCCCGAGCTGGAAGGCCCCGCCGCGGTGCCGGTCTCCCCGGCCGGGCCCGCGTCCGTACCGGCGCCGTCCCCGTCACCGCCCGGGTCGCTCGCCGGTGGGGCGGACGGTGGCTCGATCGGCTGACCGGACCCGGCGCGCTGGACCGCTATCAGCGCGAAGGCCACCATGGTCAGCCCCATCACCATCGCCAGCACGCAGGCGACCGGCCGCTGCCACCGCCCCGGTCTGCGTCCGGCGGCCGCCGCGGCGCGGACGCCGCCGCCCGGGCCACGCCGCCCGTTGGCGCCTGTCCCTGCCGGTGCGCCCGCCGCTACGGCCGGCGCGGTCGACGGCGCCTCCCGCCGCCCGGCAGGCCCGGGTGCACCCGGCCTGCCGGCTTCACCGGCGGGCGCCGCCCTCCCGTCGGCCGGGCCCGAACGCCATCCCGGCGGAGTCCCGTGGCCGTCCACGGCCGGCCGCTCCGGGGCGTCACGCGGGTGGTCGCTACTGTCGAACCGGCCCTCGTCCTCGTACGGTTCGTCGAAGAGATGCGCCCCGGGGGCGGCGTCGGAGTCGTAGCCGCCGAAGAGCGCGCCGGTCTGCCCGTCGTCTCCGTCGCCGTCCGACTCGCCGTCCCACCCCGCGTAGAGCAGTCGCTCACGGGCCGACGGCTCGTGAATCCGCGCGGCCTCCACGAAGGCCTCGTCGAGGACCACGGCGGCGAACGCCTCATCGGCTGCCCCGCGGTCGCTGCTCTCGGGCCCTTCCCCGTCCGGGAACGGCGGGCCCCCCACGTCGTCCGGCACCCCACCAGCGTAGGACGAACCGGCGTGCTGCGGGAGAGTCGGCGGAAAATCACCCACGCGTGTGACCGTCACCGGTCACCACGTACTTGGTGGAGGTCAGCTCGGGCAGTCCCATGGGGCCCCTGGCGTGGAGTTTCTGCGTGGAGATGCCGATCTCGGCACCGAAGCCGAACTGGCTGCCGTCGGTGAACCGTGTCGAGGCGTTGACCATGACGGCCGTCGAGTCCACCAGCGACACGAAGCGCCGGGCCGCGGCGGTGTCCGCCGTCACGATGGCCTCGGTGTGGCCGGAGGTCCAGCGGCGGATGTGGGCGACCGCGGCGTCGAGGTCGGGCACCACCGCGGCGGCGATGTCGTAGCTGAGGTACTCCGTCGCCCAGTCCGTCTCGTCCGCCTCGGCGACCTCCTGGCCGGCCGCCGCGCCGGCCCGGCGCCACGCCTCGTCACCGTGCACCGTCACCCCGGCCTCGGCCAGCGCGGCGAGGGCGCGCGGCAGGAAGGCGTCGGCGATCCCGGCGTGCACCAGCACCGTCTCGGCCGCGTTGCAGACGCTGGGGCGCTGCGCCTTGGAGTTGACCAGGATATCGACGGCCATGTCGAGGTCCGCGCGTTCGTCCACGTAGACGTGGCAGTTTCCGACGCCGGTCTCGATCACGGGAACGGTGGAGTTCTCCACCACCGTGCGGATCAGCGAGGCGCCGCCGCGCGGGATCAGCACGTCGACCAGGCCGCGTGCCCGCATCAGCTCGCGCACCGACTCGCGGCTCTCGCCGGGGACGAGCTGGACCACATCGGCCGGCAGCCCCGCGCCGGCCACCGCGTCGCGTACCACCTCCACCAGTGCGGAGTTGGAGGCGTACGCGGAGGAGGAGCCGCGCAGCAGCACGGCGTTGCCGGACTTCAGGCAGAGCGCCGCGGCGTCGACGGTGACGTTGGGCCGGGCCTCGTAGATGATGCCGACCACGCCGAGCGGGACCCGCACCTGGCGCAGTTCCAGCCCGTTGGGCAGGGTGGAGCCGCGCACCACCTCACCGACGGGGTCGGGCAGGGCGACGACGTCACGGACGTCCGCCGCGATGGCCGCGACCCGCTCGGGGGTGAGCGTCAGCCGGTCGACGACGGAGTCGGGGGTGCCGGATTCCCGGGCGCGCTCGACGTCCCGGGCGTTGGCGGCGACGATCTCGTCCGTGCGCTCCCGCAGGGCGTCCGCGATGGCCAGCAGGGCGGTGTCACGCGCGGTGCGCGGCAGCGGCGCGAGCTCGGCGGCGGCGACCCGGGCACGCCGGGCGACGGCGGTCACCGGGGAGTCGGAGGCGGCGCCGCCGGCCGGGTCCGCCGGGGCGGCGGTGGCGGCGGTGCCGGTGGCGCTGAACTGGGCGGAGTCGGCTGCGGGGCTCATGCCCGCCAAGGGTAGCGGCGCCACACCGGCCGCAGAGGCCCGGTCCGCATCCCGGGCCACTCCCCCGCGGCACCGGAACGGGACACCGGCGTCGTCAGAACGGCTGACGCCCGCCGATCGTCAGAACGGGCTGACGCCGCCGGTCGTCAGAACGGGTGGACGCCCACCGGCGCCGCCGGGACCGGGCCCTGCCCGGCGGCGATGCGCTGGTGGTAGGTCTCGCGCCCGATGACCTCCAGGCCGACGATCTCCCACGGCGGGAGCTGCGCGGTGCGGCGGTGCTCGCCCCACAGGCGCAGCGCGACGGCGGCCGCGTCGCGCAGGTCGAGGGCCTCCTCCCAGTACCTGATCTCGGCGTGGTCGGTGGCGTAGCGGCTGGTCAGCAGGAAGGGGTGGTCGTGCGCCAGCTGTTCCAGGGCGCGCCGGACCTCCGTCAGCGGCGCCGCCTCGCCGGAGACGCTGAGTGTGACGTGCCAGAGCCGGGACTCCTGCTCCTGATGGTCCTCCGCGTCCCCCGGTGGCCCGGCGCTGGGCCCCTGTCCTCCTTCGACACTGGCCAGTCGTCTCACCGACAGCCTCCTGAACTGGTCTTCACCTGGTGCGACATGGTGCCGGCCGTGGCACCAGCGCCCGGTCTCCTGCCCCGGGCCAGGCACAAAGCTGCCAGGTCCCCGGCGGTGATGCGGGCGGTTTGGCGGAACCGTGCACTGATCGGGCGCACATTGGCCGATCCGGGGTGGCGGTACGGGCCGGTCACGGACACGGCGCGAAACCCTTCCGCGCGCGCCGCCGGCGCCGCCAAAACACCCCACATCGCCACAGAAGCCCTTCAGGTCCGCATCAGTACCAGATCGTCACGGTGGACGACCTCACGTTCGTAATCCGGGCCCAGCTCCCGGGCGAGGTCGCGCGTCGAACGTCCGATCAGCCGGGGGATCTCGCGGGCGTCGAAGTTGACGAGGCCCCGCGCGACGGTGTGGCCGGTCTCGTCCCGCAGCAGGATCGGCTCCCCGGCGGCGAAGTCCCCGTCGACTCCCGTGATCCCGGCGGGCAGCAGTGAGCTGCCGCGTTCGGTGATGGCGCGCACCGCCCCGGGGTCGAGGGTGACACCGCCGCGCGGGGCGGAGGCGTGCGCCAGCCAGAGCAGCCGGCCGGCGGAACGGCGCCCGGTCGGGGCGAAGTAGGTGCCGGTGGCGCTGCCGGAGAGGGCGTCGGCGGCGTGGACGGCGGAGGTGAGCACGACCGGGATGCCGCCGCCGGTGGCGATCCTGGCGGCGTCGACCTTGGTCACCATGCCGCCGGTGCCGACGCCGGCCCGGCCGGTCGACCCGATCTCCACGCCCGCCAGGTCGGCGGCCGAGGCCACCTCCGCGATGCGGCTACTGCCGGGACGGCTGGGGTCGCCGTCGTAGAGGCCGTCGACGTCGGAGAGCAGGACCAGCAGGTCGGCCCGGACCAGGTGGGCGACGAGGGCGGCGAGGCGGTCGTTGTCACCGAAGCGGATCTCGTCGGTGGCGACGGTGTCGTTCTCGTTCACCACGGGCACCGCGCCCATGGAGAGCAGCTGCTCCAGCGTCCGGTAGGCGTTGCGGTAGTGGACGCGGTGGCTGGTGTCGTACGTCGTCAGCAGCACCTGGCCGACGCGGCGGCCGTACCGCGCGAAGGAGGCGGTGTAGCGGGCGAGGAGCAGTCCCTGCCCGACGCTGGCGGCGGCCTGCTGCCGGGCGAGGTCGGATGGCCTGCGGGGGAAGCCGAGCGGGGCGAGTCCGGCGGCGATGGCACCGGAGGAGACCAGCACGATCTCGCGGTGGCCGTGTTTGGCGAGGACGTCGACCAGCGCGTCGACCCGGTCGGCGTCCAGTCCGCCCGCCGCTGTGGTCAGGGAGGACGATCCGATCTTCACCACGATCCTGCGGGCGTCCGCCACATCCGCTCGCGCCACGTCCGCTCGCGCCGCTGTCACTTGGCCACCCCTGTCTCCGCACGCTGCCGCCACCGCCGACGGGTGTCCCGGCCGGCTCAATCTACGGTACGGGCGCGGACGTGGGCGGACGGCGCCGGAGTCCGGACAGCGGACCGGCCGGGGGGCGGGGATGCACCGGAGGGCGCGGCCGGGTTTCAGCCCTCGTCGACCAGCAGCCGCCAGCCGTCGGCACCGATCGCGGCCGGCACGTCGAGGCGGAAGGAGGTGCCCCAGCCAATCCGCAGCGATCCGCTGTCGCTGAGCGCCGCGACGGTGACAGCCGGCCGTACGGCGGCGAGAATGGCGTTGAGGGCGACGACCCGTGAGTCGAAGAGGGTCTCGCAGTCGCCGAACGAGCTGTGCGGCACGTACTTCTGGCGCACGGTCAGATCGGAGTCCTCCAGCATCACCCGCTCGCCGCGGCCGAGCCGGAAGGCGCCGTGCAGCCGCAGGCGCAGCCGTGTGTCACCCGCGACGGTGACGACGAGGGCCACCGAAGGGCCGTCACGGCCGACGGAGGTGACCTGGGAGCCGACGAGCACGGAGACGTCCGGCACCTGCGGCGAGACGGGGGACGGCACAGGAACCGGTTGGGGAACCGGTTCGGAAACCGCCGCGGGCGCCACCTCGGCCACCGTCGCCCCTCCGGCCACCTCCGGGCCCTCCGTACGGGCAGGTCGGGGCGCGGAGGCCGCGCCGGTCACCAGTGCCTCCGCGGCTACCGCGGGCCGGGCCGGGCCGGCTGCCTGAAGCGACATGTCCCCATCACTCCTCACATCGATGCCGCATTGTCTCCACGAATGGGGCACAGAGAGAAGAGCAGAAGATGATCTCCTTGGTTACGTTCAGGTGTCGCCTGCGACATTCCCGTCATACCGCGAGCGTGACGGGGTAGGAGGTGTGCTTCTCACCACACCAGGGGCTCGCGGCGCGGTCAGCCGGCCCGGTTCCGCCAGCCGGCCCACGCCGAACTGATCATGTCGTCCACGTCGTGCTCGGCGGACCAGGAGAGTTCCCGGCGGATGCGGTCGGCCGAGGCGACCACCTTCGCCGGATCCCCCGGCCGCCGTTCCACGACCTCCGGCAGCACGTCCTCGTACCCGGTCAGTTTCCGCACCCGGTCGATCATCTCCCGCACCGAGACACCCTGCCCGCTGCCGATGTTGAGGGTGAGGCAGGTGCCTGCCGGGCTCTCCGTGAGGCGGCGTGCGGCGGCCAGGTGGGCGGTGGCGATGTCCGCGACGTGGATGTAGTCCCGGACGCAGGTGCCGTCCGGTGTCGGGTAGTCGTCGCCGAAGACCAGAGGCGGCCGACCATCGGTCAGCCGCTCGAACACCATCGGGATGAGGTTGTAGACCCCGGGGTCGCCCAGCTCCGGCGCGGCGGCGCCCGCCACGTTGAAGTACCGCAGCGAGGCCGTGCGCAGCCCGTGCGCCCGCGCGGCGGAGCGCACCAGCCACTCGCCCGCGAGCTTGGTCTCCCCGTAGGGGGACATCGGCGCGCAGGGCGTCTCCTCGGTGACCAGCTCGACATCGGGCATCCCGTAGACGGCGGCGGAGGAGGAGAAGACCAGACGGTCGGCACCGGCGGCGGCCATCGACTCGATGAGTGTCTGGAGACCGGTGACGTTCTCGCGGTAGTACCGCAGCGGCTGCTCCACCGACTCGCCCACCTGCTTCTTGGCCGCGATGTGCACGACGCCCCGTACCCCGTGCCCGGCGAGGGCGGCGTCCAGCCGCTCGCGGTCCAGGACGCTGGCCTCGACGAGCGGGACCCCGTCCGGGACCCGGGCGGCGTCACCGGTGGACAGGTCGTCGTAGACCACGACCGACTCCCCGGCCGCCCGCATGGCCCGCACCACGTGGGCACCGATGTAGCCCGCACCGCCAGTGACCATCCAGCTCACGCAGCACCCACTCCTCACGACGTCGGCCGCACCGGCCCGGCCCGCGCCGGCCGCGGGCGACGGTCAGCAACGTACACCCGGCGGCCGGAAGCGCCCGTGAAGGGGACGGGGTGCGCCGTGGCGGACGTCACCGGCCGGTGGAACCTGACCGCCACCACGCGACCACGCCACCGCGCCTCCGCGACCGCGCCACCGGCGGCCCCGGTCAGCGCTCGAAGGAACTGGGGAAGGGGAAGTACTCGTCCAGGAACCAGTTGAGCAGCCGCCCCACCCGCTCCCGGTCCTCGTCCGCGGTGGCGACGTCGTTGAGGCAGATGAAGTCGTGCCCCCGCTCGGCGAGCAGCCGTCCGAGCCGGAGCTCGGCCTCCTCCGGGCGGCTGATGTCGACGTAGCACAGGCGGTACCGCCCGGGCACGGCACGGCCGGTGAGCAGCGCCTGGTGATGGTGGAGCGAGGCGCCGGGCGCGACGTCGGTGACCGCCCGGAACCGCGAGGCGGCCGTCCGCTCGAACTCCTCGGGGAACAGCTCCTCCAGCTCCCGCATCACGGACTTCAGCTGCGGGTGGGCGACGTGCATGAACTTCTGGGTGATGTGGCGCTTGTGGGTCTCCCAGATCAGCCGGCGGACGTTCCGGCCGGCGGCGCTGGGCGCGGCCTCCAGCGGGTGCGGCTCACCGAGCCCGAACTGCGCCGAGGAGAAGGGCACCTGGGCGATGCCGTTGGCGTGGAAGAACTGGTCGGGGCCGACCGGGCGGCCGAGCAGCACGTCGTCGTTGAAGTAGACGTAGTGCTCGGACAGGCCCTCGATGTGGTGCAGCTGCGTCTCGATGGCGTGGGAGTTGAAGACCGGCAGGACGGACGGGTCCCGGAAGATGTCGCGGTGGTCGACCACGGTCAGACCGGGCGCGTCGGTGTTCAGCCACTCCGGGACCTGCCGGTCGGTGACCAGATAGATGTGACGGATGAAGTCCCCGTACATCTCCAGCGAGCGCAGCGAGTACTTCAGCTCGTCGTGGCTCACGAAACGCGACGCCTCGGCGCTGTTCCCCTTGGGGCTGCCCGGACGGTGCGCGTCGCGGCGGCGCTGCCACGCGGGGTCGTCGCCGTCGACCCAGGTGTAGACGATGTCGATCGGGAACTGGACCTCGTTCACCCGCGGCATGGTGAACGCCTGGTAGGTCGGGTAGTCGTGGTCGCGGACGGTCAGCAGCGCGGGGACCTGCTCGCCGCGCGGGAGGAAGTCGGAGACGGCGTTGCGGCGCGGCGCGATCAGGGACTCGGCGAGGATGTCCTCGGGCAGGCCCTTCGGCAGCATCTCCTCCGGGTCCCCGTCGGCCAGCAGCTCGGCGCCGTCGGCCCAGAACTCCACGTCGCAGCCGGAGCGGGTGTGCGCCAGCAGCTGGTTGCGGGGGCCGATCAGGAACTCCCCGAACCGCAGCGTCCCGGCGCGGGTCAGCTCCTCGGAGAGCGGTCCGTCGATCCGGAACTGGAGCGCGGTGGTGCCGCCGGAGCGCTGCGGCAGTCCGACGTAGAGCGGGGTCGCGGCGTACAGCTCGTCCATCACCACCAGGAACGCCTCCCGGTCGGCGAGGCGGATGCCCAGCTGGTGCCGGATGGAGGAGGCTCCGGGGACCATGAAGTAGCTGATACCGGCCTGGTCCAGCGCGCGCACCACCAGCCGCAGGTTGTGCGCGGCGGCCGCGGCGGCGGAGAAGCCGTCGACCTCGCGGCCGAGCAGCACGCGGCCGCGGTGCAGGAACTCCCGGACCTCGGGGTCGGCGGCGAGCAGCGGCCGCCGGAACTGGCGGGCGCGGCGGTGACGCAGCCGCTCCCCGGGCGTGAGCTGACCGGCCAGCCAGTCCTTGGCGCGCTTACGCGCCCCGGTGGGCGTGGCCCGGTTGATCACCTTGCGTACCGGCAGGGGCACCTTGTTGTAGCGACGGACGAGGGAACCACCCGGCACGGGTCCCGACTGATCTCCGGCGTGAAACGGTGCGTTCATCTCGTCCTGTCCTGGTAAGCGTCAGTCCACCGCGTGCGGGCCGGACACCGGCCCCGGATCGTTCACCGCGACGGGGCCCGGTCGGCACACACGCGCCAGGAAAGCGTAACCTTCGGCGCGCCTGCCGCCGGACGGCAGGCGCGCGCATTTCGCGGGGTTTCCGCCTCACTACCGGCGCGGTGGCGGCGTACCCGCGTGATCGCCACCACCGTCGCGCTTATACGTCCGAGAGCTTCACACTTTCCCCGTAAACCGGCCCCGGTGCGCCCTCGACCGTCATCCGCAGCCGGGCCGTGCCACCCGGTGGCAGCAAGGCGGTGGGGACGCGCAGGGTAAATGCCGGCCACTCGGCGGCGGGGGGTTCGGACGTGACGGACTCCACGGCCTCGTCGGGCTCGCCGTCGAACGGAACGGGAAGCTCACGCATGACGGTTCCGCGCGCGTCCAGCAACTCGACGGTGACCACGCCGTTCTCGCCGGGGAGCGCGCCGAGGCGTCCGGGGAACTCCGTCTCCCCCGCTTTCCCGCGGCGGCGGGGAGCCTCCAGATGGAGTTGGCTCCGCACGGGGAAATGCTTCCCCTGTCCGTCCACGGCGAGATAGCCGCCTCTGGTGACATAGGCGGTGACCGAGGCTCCGGCTTTTCGCCGGCTCGGGCGCGTTCTGCCGAGAACTTCCGAGGTGAGGCCGCTGTCGGAGGGAAGGCGGACTTCCCGGCTCTCACTTCCGGATTCGACGGTCACCCAGAAGTCCCATACGCCGCCGCCGAGGCGGGATTCGTCCCGCGCGTTCCCGAGGTCGAGTTCGACGGTGAAGAACTCGGGGTCGGCCGACGCGGGACAACTCGCCGGTGAACGGCCGCCGTCCCGCGGTGTGCCGCGCGTGACGACCAGCCCCGGGGAGCGGGGGTTGCCCCCGAGGGCCCGGAACGGGTTCCACCGGGCCAGCTGTCCGCGAGGGGCGGGCGTCTCACCCGCCCTGCGGCGGAGCGCCACGGTGACGGACAGCTCCCCGGCGGGGAGCTCCGTGAGCCAGGCGGCGCCCGTGACCAGGAGCCGGTCACCGTCCCATGCGACGGAGGTCACGGCGGCTCCGGCCTCGACGGGCCGCAGCCGGCCGCCGACGTCCAGGGAGAGCCGGCCGGAGGTGGTCGCGTACGGGACGACCGGGACCACCTCACCGGCCGGGCCCATGGCAAGCAGCCGCCCGGCGTGCGGGGCGAGGGCGCCACCGCCCGTCGCGGGCAGCCGCAGCGAGCGGCGCACTCCGTGGAACGAGGCGTGCAGGTGGGCGTCCCACACGCCGGTGGTCAGCGGCGCTCCGTCCTCAGCGGCCGGAACGTCGATCGTGGCCCGCCACCGGGTGCGCGCCGTGTCCGGGGCGCTGTCCGCCGCGGGGCGGGCGCCACTGTCCGCCGTGGTCGCGGCCAGGCGCAGTTCGTGCTTGTCGCCGCGGCGGCGGAGGACCAGGGTGAAGCCGGCGCCGGCGAGGTCGACGTCGGTGAGCCACGCCTCGCCCTCCAGTCGGAGCGTCGCGCCGTCCCATCCCGACGACACCAGAGAGGCCCGCAACCGCAGGCGGTCGGTGACGTCGTAGAAGTGGTCCGGCACCGCCGGGGCCGTCCTGAAGAAGGGGTACCGGCGGTACGCGCGGCCTCCGTCGAAGACCAGCTCCGCCTCGGTGGAGTCCTCCGCGCGGTGGGCGAGTTCGACCGACCTCTCCAGATCCCCCTCGCCGAGCAGGCGAATCTGGAGACTCTCGTAGGCCCCGATCTCCGCGTGCATCTCCGGAGCCCAGTAGCGTTCGTAGAGGGCGCGGCAGCGTTCCCACAGCCGGCTCCGGTAACCCGCGTCGTCGTTGGTGATGCCTCCCCGCAGGACGTTGCTCGCCAGATACCGGAAATGCCGCGCCAGGAACCGCATTCGGCCGTGATCGTCGGAGACCCGGTCGGCGACCATCTCCATGAGGATCTCGACGTGCTGCACCATCTCGTCGACACCGCGCACCCGCTGGGTGATGTTCCCGCCGTCCTCACGAAAGCGCAGGAAATAGCAGTCGTAGTCACCGACGACGGAAACCCCGCGTGATACCAGATGCGCCTCGGTGACAAATATCTGGTCCTCTCCCCACCAGATCTTCTCGTCGAATCGCAGGCGATTCTCCTCGATGATCGAGCGACGGAAGAGTTTCTGCGGGCTGAGTGCCCGGTACACCTCGGAACGAAAGAGATCGACTTTTCCGCTCTGCTGGTACGCCTTTACGGAGGAGGTCCTGCCCAGCCCGATGATCTTCCCGAGAACGATGTCGGACTCGTCCCGGTCGGCCATCGCGACCATGCGCTCCAAGGCCTCCTCGCCCAGGATGTCGTCGGCGTCCATGAAGAAAACGTAACGGCCGCGGGCCTGTTCGAGCGCCTGGTTGCGGGGAAGACTCGGCCCGCCCGACCCCGTCTCCCGGTGGTGCACCACCATGGCGGGATGACGCCCGGCGTACTGGTCCAGGAGCTCGGCGCTGCCGTCGTCCGACGCGTCGTCGACGGCGATGATCTCGATGCGCGAGGCATCCAATGTCTGCTTGAGGACCGAGTCGAGACACTCGACGAGGTAGGGCATCGAGTTGTAGACGGGAATAACAACGGACACATCCGGTCGCACAGCAGATCTCCAATGAAGCCGTCTCCGACGTACGTCGACAACAGTACCCCGCACCGGAACACGGCCCGGGGGGAGAATCTGCCTACGGCCGAATCCGGCCGGTCGGGTTACACATTTGTTAGCTACTGGTGTACTACCCACCCGCTATGATCACTTCGAGGTCCGCGGATGCCCGGGAGAATGTGACCGCCGGCACACCGCGTGGACGTTCTCCACCGACTCATCACTGACTTCGGAGCCTACGTGGCGAGCATCATGAAGAAGCTCTTCGGCAGAAGAGCGCGCAGCAAGTCCCGCGACCCCTGGTGGGACAACGTCCGGTACACCTCGGGAACCCTCGTGGTGGTGGGGCACACGATCGAACCGCTGCGTGACATGGACGGGCCCCTCTGGCTCTGGATGGTCACCTGGGCCCTGCGACTTCCGGTCTTCGTGATGGTGTGCGGCTACTTCAGCAGCGCCGGCCCGCTGAACCTTCGGGAATCACGCCGGATCCTGGAATCCATCGCGCTCCCCTACATATTCTTCTCCATACTCCAGACGCTCCAGGTGAGATGGCTGGAGGGCGAGTGGAAGATCTACCTCGGCCTCCCCAAGTGGACGCTGTGGTTCCTGCTGTCGCTCATCGTCTGGCGCGTCGCGCTGCCCTATGTGGTCGCGCTCCGTTACCCGTTCACGATGACCGTCGCCGCCTCGCTGGCCATCGGCTACTTCAACGAGTTCGGGGCGGAGTTCTCCGCGTCCCGCACGGTCGCGCTGTTCCCGTTCTTCGTCCTGGGCTGGAAGATCAAGGAAGGGCTCTTCGCCGGCCTGTTCGAGCGACGATGGACCCGGGGTCTCAGCGTGGGGCTGCTCCTGGGCTCAGGTGTGGTCGCGTGGCTCGTCCGCCACGACGTCCGCATCGGCTGGACCACCATGGCAGCGCCGTACGAGTCGCAGGCGGAGTTCTTCGGAACGTACTGGGCCTGGGTGTTCCGGGCCACCCTGCTCGCCTGGGGCATCGTCATGGGGCTCAGCCTCATCAACCTGGTGCCCCGGCGGAGGATTCCGGTCGTCACCTATCTCGGCGCCGGCGGCATGTACATCTACCTGCTCCACCCGCTGGTCCTGCGGCCTCTCCGCGAGACCGGGATCTTCGAGCGCGTCGACCAGAGGTCGGAGCAGTTGCTGATCATCCTTGCCGCGGTGGTTCTCGCGGCGCTGCTCGCCTCTCCCCCGGTGCGGCTGCTGGCCAAACCGGTGGTGCAGCCGAGCGTCTCCTGGCTCTTCTCGCGGGCGGTCCGTGACGCGTCTGCCAAGCGCCCGCCGAAGAACGGGGACGACACCGCCGCTCCGGCGGCGACCGTGCCGCCGCAGACGAGCGAGACACGGCTCCCGGCGGAGCACTCCGGGGCCCGCTGAGGCCGGCTCCGCCGGCAGAGACCGGCGTTCCGCACGTGTGAGGGGTCCCCGCCCATGGGCGGGGACCCCTCACACGTGTGCTGGTGAGCCGGTCGTCAGGAGAGCGTCTCCGGGACCAGTTCCTCACGCGGTCCCGGAACCGAGGTCGAGTACGCGGGCGTCGCCGGTACCGGATCCGCGGTGGTGCCCAGGGGGAAGGCACGCAGTCCGCGCTCGTAGAGGGCGTCCACCGCCTCGTTGAACAGCGTCATCGAGGACGGCTCGTCGGGGCCGAGCAGGTACCGCTTGAGCTCCACCCGGCGCTGCGCGAGCGGATCGGCCTCCGGCCGGCCCACCGTCTCCAGGATTCCGCCGAGCTCCCGGCAGTCGCCGCTCAGCAGGTACGCGGCACCGGCCGTGGGGTTGAGCAGCCGGTACTGGTCGGCGTCCTCGTTCTCCGCGTTGGTCACCACGTACGGCTTGCAGCTCGCCACGAAGTCCGAGATCACGCTCGACATGTCGCTGATCAGCAGGTCCGAGTGGTTGAAGCAGTCGTAGAGGGAGGGCAGCCGGTCCGTGACGATGATGTGCCGGCCGGCCTGGTAGGCGTCGTCCCAGAACAGGGCGCTCCACTGGGTCCGCAGCGCCTCGATCTCCGCGCGCACGTCGTGCGACTCCCAGCGGGCGTCCCTGGTGCGCTGGAGCCAGTCGCCGGGCGCCGACTGCCCGGACAGGTCGGCCATGCGGGACTCGATCTCGGCGAGGCGCCGTTCGGTCTCCTCGAGGTGGCGGGCGTCGCGGGCGGCGGCACGCCGCTCGTTGTCGAGCAGCAGAAGCTGCCGCACCCGTTCGTCGGCTCGTTCCACCTCGACTGACCGCTTGCCGGTCAGCGGGTGGGGCTTGTAGATCACCCGCACCCCGCCGTGGGCGAGCAGGCCCTCGATGATCTTCTCGCCCATCGGCAGCACCGATGTGTGACAGGCCTCGTCCGTCCAGCCCTCCCATGTCGGGCCGTAGAGGACGGTGAGGGGCCCGCCGCGGTGCCCGGGCGACGCGGCGGTCACCTCGCCGAGCTGGGGCCGGCCGACGGAGACGATGGTGGCCGGGTCGATCGCGTGGCGCACACGCTGGTAGCGGTCGCGTCCGCCCTGGCCGGCGACCCAGATCTCGTCGAAGACCCGGCTGACCCGGTTGCTGCTGGCCAGCTTGTCGCTGTCGCCGTGGCCGATGAAGACGTGCTGTGCCTCGGCCCGTTGCAGCATGTGGACGTTCTTGCCGGCGTTGCCCGGGTAGAGCACCACCCGCACGTCCGAGAGGTCCAGCAGCGCCAGGTCGTCGGCCTTGCGGGTGCAGACGACGGGGAGCCGGGTGCGGTCCAGCTGCGTCATCGCCGCGGTCTCACGCAGGATGATGATGGCGCGGCGGTCGAGCTTCTCCATCGTGTCGATCCACATGTTGACCTGGTACATGAAGTCCTGGCCGGTGGCGGCGAAGGTGAAGTAGAGGGCCACCTCGGGCCGGTACTCCGCGAGCCGCCGGTTGATGACCTCGATCAGCTCCGGCGACTCGGGTATGCGCCGGTTCCGCAGCGCGTGCAGCGACAGCTGGGCCGTGAAGCCCAGCGAGAGCAGCGCGGCCGCTCCCGCGAGCGTCAGCCAGGCCGCGCCGCCTCCGGCGAGCAGCGCCGCCGTCGCCGCGGCGATCAGCACCTCGGGCCCGGGGATTCGGGTCAGCCCGCGCTGGTGCCACATCGATCCGTGGGGAGCGTCGGGGACACGCAGCTCGCTCATGTCCATGTTCAGGACGGCGACGGGGGTGTTGCGCCGCTTGTTGCGGTAGCCGATGAGCGGCGCGTGGCTGCCGTTGGCGCTGAAGTAGAGCGTGACCAGCAGCGCCAGCACGGTGACGCCCGTCGTCTCGTTGATGACGGCGAGCAGCACCAGCAGCAGGAGCCGGTTGAACTCCCGGAGCCGGTCGCCGAAGCCGAACCGGCGGAGGACGGCGTTGGCGACCCGGCCGCGCAGTCGCAGGTACCAGTCCGCCGCGTAGTTGACCGCCCAGGCGCCGAAGAACAGCGCGGGGTTGTCGGTGATGGCCGCGACGGCCAGCAGCGCGGCGCTCACGCCGAACGCCAGGGAGACCACGAGGGCGAGACGTCCGTAGCGGTCGACGAGGCGCGTCATCGTGGAGCGGTCCCGCGCCCCGGCGTCGGCGGAGGAACGGGCGGGCCCGTTCTGCGTGTTGGGTTCACTCACCGACGGTCCCCGTGTTCAGCGAGGCGGCCAGGGCCAGGTCGAAGCTGCCGGCGGCGGTCGCGTCGGCGGTGGGGTCCTGCTGACGGACGTCGATGACGTGCCCGGTCATGGTGGAGAGCAGCACGTCCAGCGAGGTGCGGGCGACGGCCTCGGAGGAGAGCAGCGAGCCGGCGGGCTCCTGTCCGAACGCCTTGGTGCGCATCGGGGTCGCGGTCCGCTCGGGGTTGACGCAGTTGACGCGGACGCCGTCGGCGGCCCACTCGTCGGCCAGCGCCTGGGTCAGGTTCACCACGGCGGCCTTGGACGAGGAGTAGAGGCTGTACTCGGCGCGGCCCCGGGTGTAGCTGCTGGAGGTGTAGAGCAGCAACTGACCGCCGGTCTCGGCGAGGTACTTGTGGGCGGCGCGCGCGATCTGGACGGGCGCCAGGTAGTTGACCTTCAGCGCCTCCTCGATGACGGAGGTGTCGGTCTCGGCGAGGCGGCCGATGCGCAGCACGCCGGCGGTGTTGACGACGTGGTCGATGCGGCCCGTCTCGGCGTACGCCTTGTCGAGCGCGTCGGCGATGTCCTGCGGGTTCTCCACGTGGGTGCCGGTGGTGGAGCGGCCCAGCGGGTAGACCTTGGCGCCGTAGCTCTCGGCCAGTTCGGCGATGTCCTTGCCGATGCCGTAGGAGCCGCCGAAGACCACCATCGTGGTGCCGGTGAGCAGCTCGCGGTAGGCGGCCTCGTCGGACTGGGCGGGGGCGGCGGTGGAGGCCAGCTGGTAGAGCTTGTCGGCGATGTAGACGTCGACGGGCTGGGTGACCTTCATGTTCCACTCGTCACCGTGGACGACATGGATCGGCACGTCCGGCAGGTACTTCAGCACCACCGAACAGTCGTCGGTGGCCTGGAAGTTGGGATCCCCGGAGGCGACCTCGTAGGCGCGGCGGATGGTGGAGAGGTGGAAGCCCTGCGGGGTCTGCCCGCGACGCAGCCGGGAGCGGTCGGGTACGTCGGTGATGAACTCGCCGTCGTCGCCGTGGGTGCGGGTGACGATGATGGTGTCGGCGGAGGGGATCGCCACGTCCACGGCCTGGTGACGGCCGAGCGCGGCGACGCAGTCGCTGATGACGCGCTGGGAGAGCAGCGGGCGCACGGCGTCGTGGAAGAGGAGGTGGCGCTCCTCCCCCTCGGCGAGGTCCTCGCCGAGAGCGGCGATGGCGCGCTCGGTGGTCTCGTTGCGGGTGGCTCCGCCCTCGATGACCTGGCTGACCTTGCGCAGACCGGCCTTGGCCACGATCTTCTCGACCTCGGGCACATAGCCCGGGGTCATGAGCACGATGACGTCGTCGATGTCGTCGGACTTCTCGAACACCGCGAGCGTATGCTCGATGACGGCCTTCCCGGCGATCTTGATCAGCTGTTTGGGTATCGACAGCCCCACCCGCTGGCCCGTCCCCCCCGCGAGCACGACTGCCGTGGTCCGAGGACGCGCCGAATAGCTCTGGATGGACAAATCCCGCTCCCGCCGATCTGACTGTGGTACTAACGCCTGCCGTGGAGAAGATTAACTCCACTCGAACGATGACTCCTCCTCAGCGGCAATCGTTGCCACCCGTTATGAGGTTGTGACGCGTTTCGACGACTGTTGACGGTCACGTCACGCAAAGGGCTCCGCGGAGCGGCCAGGTGACGGCCGTCACGACGGCCCGGCGCGACCTCGGGCACACCTTGCGGCACGCCCCGGCCGGGCCGCCCGCGGCCTGCCACGGCCTCCCCCGCCCTCACCGGCCGGCCCGACCACCACC
>NZ_BHZI01000090.1 GCF_004305975.1 Streptomyces otsuchiensis | reverse complement strand
TGCTGGTGGGGCATTCGATCGGTGAGCTGGCCGCCGCGCATGTGGCGGGGGTGTTGTCGCTGGATGACGCGTGCGCTTTGGTGTCGGCGCGTGGTCGGTTGATGGATGCCCTGCCTGAGGGTGGGGCGATGCTGGCGGTGGAGCTGCCTGAGGGCGAGTTGGAGCTGCCGGACGGGGTGGACCTCGCGGCGGTCAACGGGCCGACTTCGGTGACGGTTTCGGGCGCGGCGGACGCGATCGGCGCGCTGGAGAAGCAGCTTCGGTCGCAGGAGGTACGGGTCAAGCGGCTGGCCGTTTCGCACGCGTTCCACTCGTCGCTGATGGAGCCGATGCTGGACGAATTCGCAGCCGTAGCAGAGGCGTTGACCTACCACGCCCCGCAGATCCCCGTTCTCACCACCGCGCCCGGTGATCTGGCCACCCCCGACTACTGGGTGGGACAGATCCGTGAGCCGGTGCGTTTCGCGGACGCGGTGCGCCGGGCTCACGACACCGGGGTGACTCGGTTCCTGGAGCTCGGTCCGGACGGGGTGTTGTCGGCGCAGACGGGGCTCTGTCTGGCTGAGCACCCCGAGGTGACCGTTCTGCCGTTGCAGCGTTCGGGCAATGAGGGCGTGGCTGCTCTGTTCACCGCGGTCGCGGGGGCCCATGTCGCCGGGGTCCGGTTCGACTGGGGCCAGGTCTTCGGCTGCCTCGGTGGCCGCGTCGTCGACCTGCCCACCTACGCCTTCCAGCGTGAGCACTTCTGGGCGGTACAGCCTTCCGCCGAAGTCGCCGACCCAGCGGACTGGCGGTACGCGGTCACCTGGCAGCCTCTGCCGGAAGCCGGGCAGCCGGTACTGCGTGGGACCTGGCAGGTACTGGCAGACCCCGATGCGCCGGACGACGAAGTGGCCACCTGGTGCGCCGAAGCGCTGGCCGCACACGGCGCGACCGTCGTCGTCGGCCGCACACCCGCTCCGGACGTCGACGGGCTGATCCTTCCGCACGACCCCCGGCCGCACTCCGCCCATCCTGAGCTCTCCCTCGGGCTGGCCGCACTGCTCGACGCGTTGCGCGGGGAGGGTGCCCCGGTATGGGTACTCACCCGAGGCGCGGTCACGACCGGTGCGGATGATTCCGCCACCGACCCGGGGGCGGCACAGCTGTGGGCGATGGGCCGCGCGGCCGCGCTGGAGAAGCCGCATCGCTGGGGCGGCGCCGTCGACCTCCCGCGGGAGCTTGACGCGGACGCCGCACGGAGACTGACGGCCGTGCTCGCCGGCACGGGTGAGGACCAGGTGGCCGTCCGTGCCGGGGGTGCCCTCGGCCGCAGACTGGCTCCGGCTCCGGCTACCGTGCGTCCGGCCGGGCCCTGGCGCCCGCGCGGCACCGTCCTGATCACCGGCGGCACCGGCGCGCTCGGCGCCCATGTCGCCCGATGGCTCGCGTCCCGTGGCGCACCGCACCTGGTGCTGGCCGGCCGGCGCGGCGCCGAAGCCCCGGGCGTGACCGACCTCGCCGCCGAACTCACCGCGGCGGGAACCGAGATCACGATCGCCGCCTGCGACGTCAGTAACCGCGCCGCACTCGACGAGCTGCTGGCGGCGCACCCGCCGAGCGCCGTGGTGCACGCCGCCGGAAGCGGTGCGTTCGCGACACTCGACGACGCCGGTGAGGCCGACATCGCCGCCGTGCTGGCCGCCAAGGTCACCGGGGCCCTCCACCTCGACGACGCCCTCCGGGACGCGGAGCTCGACGCCTTCGTGCTCTTCTCGTCGGTCTCCGGTATCTGGGGCAGCGGCAGCCAGGCCGCCTACGGGGCGGCCAACGCCGCCCTGGACGCCATCGCCGCCCGCCGCGCTGCCCGAGGTCTGCCCGCCACCTCGGTGGCGTGGGGCCCTTGGCACGGCAGCGGTATGGCCGGTGCGCAGGAGACCGCCGACTACCTGCGGCGACGCGGACTGCGCACCATGGAACCGGCGAAGGCGCTCGACGCTCTGGGCGCGGCGGTGGACGGCGGGGACGTCTCCGTGGTCGTGGCCGACGTGGAATGGACGCGCTTCATCCCCACCTTCACCGCCGCTCGGCCACAACGGCTCTTCGACGCGCTGCGCGGCGCCGCGCAGCAGGGCGGGGGAGACGAACCGGCCGGCCAGGCCGACGCGGAGGCGGGTTCCGGGTTCGCGGTCCGCCTCGCCGCTCTCGGCACCAAGGAGAGGCGGCGTGAACTGGTCGAGTTGGTGCGTACCCGTGTCGCCGTCGTCCTCGGTCACCACGACGCCGACGCCGTCGATCCCCGCAGGGCCTTCCGGGACCTCGGTTTCGACTCGCTCACCGCCGTCGAACTGCGCAACCTCCTCGCCGAAGCCACCGGCTTCAGCCTGCCCGCCACCGTCGTCTTCGACCACCCCACCCCGGCCGCGCTGGCCGACCACCTCGACGACCTCGTTCTGGACGTGGACGGCGACGGGGGCGTGGTGGCCTCCGCCGCCGCCGACGAACCCATCGCCATCGTCGGCATGGCCTGCCGCTACCCGGGAGGCGTCACCTCACCCGGCGAGTTGTGGCAGCTGGTCGCCGAGGGCCGCGACGGCATCACCGACTTCCCCGAGGACCGTGGCTGGGACACCGCAGGTCTCTACGAACCCGACGGCAGCCCCGGCACCTCCTACGTCCGCGAGGGCGGATTCCTCGGCGACATCGCCGAGTTCGACGCCCGCTTCTTCGGTATCTCACCCCGCGAGGCGGTGGCCACCGACCCGCAGCAGCGCCTGATGCTGCAGGTCGCCTGGGAGGCCCTGGAGCACGCCGGTATCGATCCCGCCGCGCTGCGCGGCAGCGACACCGCCGTGTTCGCGGGCACCAACGGGCAGGACTACCCGGTACTGCTCGTAGGAGACCCCGAAGTCAGCGAGGGACACCAGGGCGCCGGCAACGCGGCCGCCGTGCTCTCCGGCCGCGTCGCGTACACCTTCGGCTTCGAGGGACCCACTCTCACGGTGGACACCGCGTGCTCGTCGTCCCTGGTGGCGCTGCACCTGGCCGTGCGCGCGCTGCGGGCCGGCGAGTGCTCGATGGCGCTGGCGGGCGGGGTCACGGTGATGTCGACACCGACCGCCTTCGTGGAGTTCAGCCGCCAGCTCGGACTGGCGGCCGACGGCCGCTGCAAGGCGTTCGCCGCCGCCGCCGACGGCACCGGCTGGGGCGAGGGTGTCGGCATGCTCCTTGTGGAGCGGCTGTCGGACGCCCGGCGCAACGGGCACCGGGTGCTGGCTGTGGTGCGCGGCAGCGCCGTCAACTCCGACGGCGCCTCCAACGGCCTCACCGCCCCCAACGGGCCTGCCCAGCGACGCGTCATCCGCAAGGCGCTGGCCGACGCGGACCTGCGGCCTGCCGACGTCGACGTGGTGGAGGCGCACGGTACGGGCACGAAGCTGGGTGATCCGATCGAGGCGCAGGCGTTGCTGGCGACCTACGGTCAGGAGCGGACGGAGCCGCTGTACCTGGGCTCACTGAAGTCGAACATCGGGCACACCCAGGCCGCCGCCGGGGTGGCGGGTGTGATCAAGATGGTGGAGGCGATCCGCCGGGGTGTACTCCCGGGGACGCTGCATGTCGACGAGCCCACCCCTCAGGTGGACTGGTCGGCGGGTGCGGTGGAACTGCTGACCGAGGCACGCCCCTGGCCGGACACGGCCCGGCCGCGCCGGGCCGGGGTCTCGTCGTTCGGTGTCAGCGGTACCAACGCCCACGTGGTGCTGGAGGCCGTCCCGGCAGTGGAACACACGGAAAACCAAGCACCGTTGAGCGACAGCACGCCACTGCTCCCGCTGCTGCTCTCCGCCCGCACCGCAGACGCACTCCCGGCGCAGGCGGAGAAGCTGCGAGCGGCCCTCGACGAGCACCGGATCGCTGACGTGGCCCACTCCCTGGCAACGACCAGGGGAGCGCTGGAGCACCGCGCAGTGGTGCTGGCATCCGACAGCGAGACCGCGGACGCGGCACTGCGGAACCTCGGCAGCGCTGTCGTCGGACGGGCCGAGGAGGACGGTTCGCTGGCGTTGTTGTTCTCGGGGCAGGGTTCGCAGCGGTTGGGTATGGGCCGTGAGTTGTACGGGGCGTTCCCGGTGTTCGCGGATGCTTTTGATGCGGTGTGTGCGCGGGTGGAGTTGGAGCTGCCTTTGCGTGGGGTGGTGTTCGGTGAGGATGCCGCGTTGTTGGAGCGGACGGTGTTCGCTCAGGCTGGGTTGTTCGCGTTGGAGGTGGCGCTGTTCCGGTTGGTGGAGTCCTGGGGTGTGACTCCGGACGTTCTGGTGGGGCATTCGATCGGTGAGCTGGCCGCCGCGCATGTGGCCGGTGTGCTCTCGCTGGATGACGCGTGCGCTTTGGTGTCGGCGCGTGGGCGGTTGATGGACGCGCTGCCTGAGGGTGGGGCGATGCTGGCGGTGGAGCTGGCAGAGGAGGCCCTCACGCTGCCGGGCGGGGTGGACCTCGCGGCGGTCAATGGGCCCACCTCGGTGACGGTTTCCGGTGCGGCGGACGCAATCGAGGCGCTGGAGAAGCAGCTTCGGGCCCGGGAGGTACGGGTCAAGCGGCTGGCGGTCTCGCACGCGTTCCACTCCTCGCTGATGGAGCCGATGCTGGACGAATTCGCAGCCGTCGCACAGGCCTTGACGTACCAGGCTCCGCAGATCCCCGTTCTCACTACCGCTCCCGGCGACATCGCCACCCCCGAATACTGGGTGGGACAGATCCGTGAGCCCGTCCGCTTCGCCGCCGCCGTCGGCCGCCTCACCGGAGTCCGGACGGCGCTGGAGCTGGGGCCGGACGGAGTGCTGTCGGCTGCCGCCTCGGCGGTCCTGGACCAGGCCACGGCAGTGCCGGCACTCCGGCCCAGGCGCGACGAGACCGAGACGCTGCTCCGCGCCGTGGCGACCCTGTACGTGCGCGGCGTCCCGGTGGACTGGGCTCCCCTGCTCGCACCCGCCGAAGGCCGTCGCATCGAGTTGCCCACCTACGCGTTCGCCCGCGAGCGCTACTGGCCCTCGTCCTCCGCGTCGGCACGCCCCGGCGACGTGGTCTCCGCCGGACTGGGGGAGACCGGGCACCCCGTGCTCGCCGCAGGCGTGGAACTCGCCGACGAGGGCGGTCTGTTGTTCACCGGACGCATCTCCCTCCGGACACACCCGTGGCTCGCGGAACACCGGGTGCACGGCCGGATCGTGGTGCCCGGCACGGTGTTCGTCGACCTCGCGGTGCGCGCCGGCGACCAGACCGACTGCGATGTCGTGGACGAACTGGTGCTCCACGCACCTCTGGTGCTGACCGCCGAGGAGTCGGTCCAGCTCCAGGTCACCGTCGCCACCCCGGACGAGGAAGGGGCGAGGGAGATCACCGTCCACTCCCGTATGTCCGACGGCACCGGCTGGTTCGGGCAGCCGTGGACCAGGCACGCTTCCGGCACCCTGCGAGCCGCGGCCCCGGTCGCCGCGCCGGAGCTGACCTGGCCGCCGGTCGACGCGGAGGCTGTGCCGATCGACGAGCTCTACCCCGAGCTGGCCGCGGCCGGCCTGGACTACGGGCCCGTTTTCCAGGGCCTGCGCGCGGTCTGGCGAGCGGGTGAGGAACTCTGGGCCGAGGTCGAGCTGCCCGAGACCGCACACGCCGACGCCGGGCACTTCGGAATGCACCCGGCGCTGCTCGACGCCGCGCTCCACTCGCTCGCGGTAGGGGCGGTGGCGTCCGACGGTCCCGCCGGCCCCCCCGGACTGCCGTTCTCCTGGTCGCAGATCGCGCTGACCGTCTCCGGCGCCACCACGCTCCGCGTCCGTGTCTCACCGCGTGGCGCCGACGGGGTGGAGCTGCTGGCCGTCGACCCCGGTGGGCAGACCGTCGTCTCCGTGGGACGAGTCGTGCTGCGTCCCCTCGCCGAGGACGCCACGACGGATGCCGCCCCGTCGCGGCCGGTGCACCGCGTGGACTGGATTCCGCTCCCCGACGCGGCACGGACCCCTGGCACCTGGGCCGTCCTGGGCGACGACCCCTACGGCGCGGCCGACGCGCTCTCGGCCCTCGGGGCCGACTGCGTGCGCGCGTCCGACATCGCCACGGCCTCGGCCGACGCGCTGCTGGTCACCTCCGCACCGGACGACGGCGGGGACGGCGCGGAGGCGCGGGTGACCGCGATGCTGGCCACCGTCCAGGCCTTCCTGGCGCGCGAGGACGCCGGCGCCACACTCGTGGTGCTGACCCGGGGCGCTGTCGCCGCCGGGGCGGGCGACGACCTGTCCGACGTGGCGGGCGCCGCCGTGCGCGGCCTGCTGCGCAGCGTGCAGTCGGAGAACCCCGGCCGTGTGCTGCTGGTCGATGCCGACGCCGACCCGTGGACCGCGCTGCTCGGCGCGCCCGGCCTGGACGAGGCGGAACTCGCCGTCCGTGACGGCCGGTTGTACGCCGCCCGTCTGGCGTCGGTCGCGGAACGCACCCTGCGGGCCCCCGAGGGCCCGTGGCGTGTGGGTGTGGTGTCGCGGGGTGCCGTCGAGGGCGTGGGGCTGGTGCCCGCGCCTGATGCGGAAGCCGCACTGGAGGAAGGACAGGTGCGGGTCGCGGTACGTGCGGCCGGGATGAACTTCCGGGATGTGCTGAACGCGCTGGGCATGTACCCCGGAGAGGTCGAGCTGGGGGGCGAAGCCGCCGGCGTGGTCGTGGAGACCGGGCCCGGGGTGTCGCAACTGGCCGTGGGGGACCAGGTACTGGGGTTCTTCAGCGGGGCGATGGGGCCGTTGGCGGTGGCGGACGCGCGGTTGGTGGCTCCGGTTCCGGCAGGATGGTCCTTCGCCCAGGGCGCCGCGGTTCCGATCGCGTTCGTGACGGCGTACTACGGGCTGCTGGACGTGGGCGGCCTGGCGGCCGGCGAGTCGGCGCTGGTACACGCGGCCGCGGGCGGAGTCGGGATGGCCGCCGTGCAGATCGCGCGGCATGTGGGTGCCGAGGTGTACGGCACGGCCTCGCCCGGCAAGTGGGGCGCGACCGGGCTGGACGCGGGGCACCTCGCCTCCTCGCGGGACCTGGAGTTCGAGAAGGTCTTCGCCGAGCGCACGGGCGGGCGTGGCGTGGATGTGGTGCTGAACGCGTTGGCGGGTGAGTTCATCGACGCCTCGGTCCGCCTGCTGGCCGAGGGCGGCCGGTTCGTGGAGATGGGCAAGGCCGACATCCGTGATCCGGAGTCGGTGGAGGGCCGGACGTACCGCGCGTTCGACCTGAGCGAGGCGGGCCCCGAGCGGATCGGGCAGATGCTGGACGAGGTGCTGGCCCTGTTCGCACGGGGTGTGTTCACTCTGCCGCCGGTGCGGACCTTCGACGTGCGGCGGGCGCCGGAGGCGTTCCGTTTCATGAGCCAGGCACGCCATGTGGGCAAGGTCGTGCTGTCCGTACCGCGCGCGGTGGAGCCGGGCGGCACGGCGCTGATCACGGGTGGCACGGGTGCTCTGGGCGCGTTGATCGCCCGGTACCTGGTGGACCGGCGCGAGGTGGACAGGCTGCTGCTGCTCAGCCGCCGCGGCCCGGACGCCGAGGGTGCGGACACCCTCGCGGCGGAGCTTGAGGCGGCCGGAGCGCGAGTCGAGATCGTGGCCTGCGACGTCACCGATCCCGAAGCCCTGGCCGAGGTGGTGAACGGGCGACACATCAGCTCCGTCTTCCACCTCGCGGGTGTCCTCGACGACGGTGTCGCCACCGGTCTCACGCCCGACCGGATCGCACCGGTGCTGGCGCCCAAGATCACCGCGGCGCGCGCTCTGCATCAACTCATCCCCGAGGCTGAGGAGTTCGTGCTCTTCTCGTCCGTCTCCGCCACCCTGGGCACTCCTGGTCAGGCGTCGTACGCCGCGGCCAACGCCTACCTCGACGCCCTGGCCCACCACCGTCACACCAGCGGGCTGCCGGCCCTGTCCCTGGCCTGGGGACCGTGGGACGTCGGCGCGGGAATGCTGGGCGTGCTCACCGACGGCGACCGCCTGCGAGCATCCCGTTCCGGTCTGCCCGTACTCACCGCCGGTGAGGGCCTGGGCCTGCTCGACGAGGCTCTCGCCGGGCCCGACCCCGCCGTGGTGCCGGGTGCCGTCGAGGTCGGCGGGTTCGCCGGCCGCCCCGACGTACCGCACCTGCTGCGCGGCCTGGTACGGGGGCGCCGGCGCACCGCCGCCGTGGCCCGGGAGGCCGGCTTCGCCGACCGGCTGCGGGCACTGCCTCCCGCCGAGCGGGCACAGGTGCTGCTGGACCGGGTGAGGTCGGAGGCGGCCGCCGTGCTCGGCTTCGCCGGAGCGGACGCCGTCGAAAGGGACCGGGCGTTCAAGGACCTCGGTTTCGACTCGCTGACCGCCGTGGAACTGCGCAACCGGCTCGGCGCGGCCACCGGCACCCGACTGCCCGCCACCCTCGTGTTCGACTACCCGACGCCCGACGCGCTCGCCGAGCGGCTCGGGGCCGATCTGGCGCCGCCCGCTCGCGACCCGGCGGAGGCCATGATGGCTGAACTGGACCAGCTGGAGTCCATGTCGGGCGAGTTGTCCGACAGCGACCGCTCACGGCTCCGGGTCCGGATGAGCGCACTGCTCGCCCGGTGGGCCGAAGCCCCCGAGGACCGGAACGCCGCCGACGAGGACCGCGACTCCGATCTGGACTCCGCCACCGAGGAGAACATCTTCGCGCTCATCGACAACGAACTGGAGAGCCCGTGACCTGCCACCGGTGAGGGGTATTCCGCGAACGGTTCCCGGAATACCCCGCCGGGGGGGCCGGCGACGGCGTGGACCGGTCCACGCCGTCCGAGCCGCGTGGCGGGTTCACCCGACCCGGCCCCTCTTCGCGCCGGCCATTCCCGGAGGGCCGATCCGCCCTACCCCGGAAACCCGGAGCGACCTCCTGGTTCGTCCCCCCTAGGGGCGGCTAGGGGTTGTCTGTGGCTTGGAGTCGTTCGTACCCTCAGTGAGGGTTTTTTGCTGGTGGTATTGGGGCGTTTTTCGGGAACTCATAAATATTTCGGGAACCCAGAAAACCAGGCGACATGCGGCCCGTGTTATCTGTGCGAGATTCCCGGCGCGAAAAAGTGAACTGCCGGTCCGGAGAAGGTGGCATCGAGTGGCCGACAATCAGAAGTATCTCGACTACCTGAAGCGGCTCACCGCGGACCTGCGGCAGACCCGGCGTCAACTGCGGGAGGTCGAGGCGCGCGGGAGCGAGCCCGTGGCGATCGTCGGCATGGGCTGCCGCTATCCCGGGGGCGTGCATTCCCCGGAGGATCTCTGGCAGCTGGTCTCCGAGGGCCGCGACGGCATCTCCGGATTTCCCCTCGACCGCGGCTGGGACACCGCCGTGTACGACGACGACCCCGACGCCGCCGGCACCACCTACGTGCGCGAGGGCGGATTCGTCCACGACGCGGGCGAGTTCGACGCCGACCTGTTCGGTATCTCCCCCCACGAGGCCCTCGCCATGGACCCCCAGCAGCGGCTGATGCTGGAGACCTCCTGGGAAGCACTGGAACGCGCGGGCATCGACCCGCTCTCCCTGCGCGGAACCCGCACCGGCGTCTTCATCGGTTCCTCGTCGTCCGCCTACGGCACCGGCCTGCGCACCCTCCCGCAGGGCGTCGAGGGCCATCTGCTCACCGGCAGCGCACCCAGCGTCGTCTCCGGTCGCGTCGCCTACGCCCTGGGCCTCGAAGGGCTCGCGGTCACCGTGGACACGGCCTGCTCGTCGTCACTGGTCGCCACCCACCTCGCGGTGCAGGCGCTGCGCAACGGCGAGTGCGACACGGCACTCGCGGGCGGCGTCACCGTCATGATCAGCCCGGGCATCTTCACCGAGTTCAGCAGGCAGCGCGGTCTGGCGTCCGACGGCCGCTGCAAGCCGTTCTCCGCCGACGCCGACGGCACCGGCTGGTCCGAGGGCGCCGGCGTCCTCGTGCTGCGCCGCCTCTCGGACGCGCGCCGCCGCGGCGACCGGGTGCTTGCCGTGATCAAGGGGTCCGCGGTCAACCAGGACGGTGCGTCCAACGGCCTGACCGCGCCGAACGGTCCGTCACAGGAACGCGTCATCCGCGCCGCGCTGGAGAACGCCCGGCTCGCCGCCGCCGATGTCGACGTGGTCGAGGCGCACGGTACCGGTACGACCCTGGGTGACCCGATCGAGGCGCAGGCACTGCTCGCCGCCTACGGGCAGGACCGGCCGGCCGACCGGCCGCTGTGGCTGGGGTCGATCAAGTCGAACATCGGTCACGCCCAGGCCGCTTCGGGTGTGGCCGGTCTGATCAAGATGGTGATGGCCCTGCGCGGCGAGGAGCTGCCGCCCACCCTCCACGTCACCGAGCCCACCCCGCACGTCGACTGGTCCCAGGGCCAGGTCCGGCTGTTGACCGACGCGACGGCCTGGCCGCGGGACCCGGAGCGGCCCCGCCGGGTGGGCGTCTCCTCGTTCAGCATCAGCGGAACCAACGCCCACCTCGTCCTGGAGAGCGCCGACGCCACGGCCGCACCCACCGACGACCAGGACCGGGCCGGAGACCAGGCCGACGACCGGGCCGAGGACCGAGCCGACGACCGGGCCGTGGCCGCCGGCGGGCCCGCGCCGGGCATCGCCGACACCACGGTGCTGCCCTGGATACTGTCCGCCCGCACCCCCGAGGCGCTGCGGGGACAGGCCGAACGGCTGGCCGAGGTCGCCGACGGCCTCGACCCGGTGGGTGCCGCCCGCACCCTGGCGTTCTCCCGCGCGGTGCTGGAGCAGCGTGCGGTGGTGTCGGGGCCCGATCGCGCGGGTGCGTTGGTCGCGCTGGCGGCGGGTGTTCCGCATCCGGATGTGGTGCGTGGTGTGGGGCGTTCCGCGGTGGCCCCGGTGTTCGTCTTCCCGGGGCACGGGGCGCAGTGGGTGGGAATGGGCGCGGAGTTGCTGGAGCGGGAGCCGGTGTTCGCCGAGGCGATGGCGGAGTGCGGGCGGGCGCTCGCGCCGTTCACGGAGTTCTCGCTGGTGGACGTGGTGCGGGACGGTACGGGGCTGGAGCGGGCCGAGGTGGAGCAGCCCGTGCTGTGGGCGGTGATGGTCTCGCTGTCCAGGCTCTGGGCTTCGGTGGGCGTGGTGCCGTCCGCGGTGGTCGGGCATTCGCTGGGGGAGATCGCGGCGGCGGTGGTCGCGGGCGGTCTGTCGCTGGAGGACGGCGCGCGGGTGGTGGCGTTGCGGGCGCGGGTGATCGCCGAGGAGTTGGTGGGACTGGGCGGAATGGTGTCGTTGGGTGTTTCCCGTGGTGTGGCGGAGGAGTTGGTGAGTGGTTGGGACGGGCTGTCGGTGGCCGCGGTGAACGGGCCGGGTTCGACCGTTGTCTCGGGTGATGTGGCGGGCGTTGAGGGGTTGCTGGCGCATTGTGACGACGCGGGTGTCAGGGCGCGGCGGGTGGCGATCGACTACGCGTCGCACGGTGTGCAGGTGGAGCGGGTCCGGGAGCGGTTGCTGGATGCTCTCGACTCGGTTTCGCCGGTGTCTTCGGTGGTGCCGTTCTATTCGTCGGTGTCGGGGGAGCGGAAGGACACGGCGGGGCTGGACGCGGCCTACTGGTACGGGAATCTGCGGAACGCGGTGCGGTTCGGGGACGTCACCGATGTTCTGCTCGCCGAGGGGCGGACGGTGTTCCTGGAGGTCAGCGCGCACCCCGTGCTGGCAGTCGGGGTGCAGGAATGCATGGACGCCGCGGGGCGGGCCGGGGCGGTACTGGGCACGCTGCGCCGCGGTGAGGGTGGCCTGCGGCGCTGGGTGACCGCGCTGGCCGAGGCCCATGTACACGGCGTGCCCGTCGACTGGACGCGGGTGCTGCCGCAGGCCGACCCGGTCGACCTGCCCACCTACGCCTTCCAGCGCGCCCACTACTGGATGACCGACCCGCCCGAGGCGGTACAGGCCACGAGCGGCACCACGGAGACCGACCCGGACGAGGCGGACTTCTGGCAGGCCGTCGACCGGCTCGACCACGAGCAGGTGGCCGACACCCTGCGGCTGGGCTCCGGCGACGGCCTGGAGACCGTCCTGCCGGCCCTCGCCGGGTGGCGCCGGGACCGTGCCGAACACTCCATCGTCAACTCCTGGCGCTACCGCGTCGCCTGGCAGCCCGCCGACCGCTCCCCGGGCGGCACCCTCGACGGGCGCTGGCTCCTGCTGCACACCGAGGGCGTCGACAGCGGTCACGCCGAGCGCTGCGCGGAGGCGCTGCGGCAGGCGGGCGCGGAACCGGCCGTCGTCACCGTTCCCGACGACGCGCTCGACCGGTGGGGGCTCAGCGAACTCCTGCGCGAGGCCGTCGAAGGAACCGAGGGAACCGAGGGAACCGAAGGAGCCGAGGCGGCCCGACCGGTCGGCGGAGTCCTGTCGCTCCTGGCCGCCGACCGCCGGCCGCATCCCGAGGACGGTGCGGTGTCCGTCGGTCTCGGCGCGACCCTCACGGTCGTCCAGGCACTGGCCGACGCCGAGGTGACCGCCCCGCTGTGGTGCGTCACCACCGGCGCCGTCTCCACCAACCGCGCCGACCGGATCGCCGACCCGGCCGCCGCCCGTCTCTGGGGACTGGGCCAGGTGGCCGCGTTGGAGCACCCCGAGCGGTGGGGCGGACTGATCGACCTGCCCGTCGACCCCGAGTCCCGGGCGCTGGCCCGGCTGGCCGCCGTGCTCGGCGGCACCGAGGACCAGGTCGCCGTACGGCCCGAAGGCGTCTACGTGCGCCGCCTGCTGCACGCGCCGGCCGCCGACTCCCCGGCCGCGAAAGCGGCACCCGAAGCGGTGCTGATCACCGGTGGCACCGGAGCGCTGGGCGCCGAGACCGCGCGCATGCTCGCCCGCCGCGGCACCCGGAAGCTGGTGCTGTGCAGCAGGAGGGGCCCCGACGCGCCGGGCGCCGCCGAACTGGTCGCCGAGCTCGCCGATCTGGGTGCCACCGCGGTCGCCGTCGCGTGCGACGTCGCCGACCGTGACGCGCTGGCCGCCCTGCTCGCCGAACACCCGGTCACCGGAGTGGTGCACGCGGCCGGAACCGATCCGGCCATGCCGCTCGACTCCACATCCGTACCCGTCCTTGCCGACGGGCTGCGAGCCAAGTCCGTCGGCGCCGAGCACCTCGACGCGCTGCTCCCCGACGCCGAACTGTTCGTGCTGTTCTCCTCGATCGCCGGAGTGTGGGGGAGCGCCGGCCAGGCCGCCTACGCCGCGGCCAACGCCCACCTCGACGCCGTCGTCGCGGCCCGCCGGGAGGCCGGCCGGGCCGGCACCGCCATGGCCTGGGGCTCCTGGGCACAGATCGGCATGGCCGCCCGCGAGGGCGCCGACGAGTACCTGAAGCGCCGGGGCCTGCGCCCCATGCCGCCGGGGCTGTGCGTCA
Organism: Streptomyces otsuchiensis; assembly: GCF_004305975.1. Taxonomy (GTDB): domain Bacteria; phylum Actinomycetota; class Actinomycetes; order Streptomycetales; family Streptomycetaceae; genus Streptomyces; species Streptomyces otsuchiensis. The sequence goes on along the minus strand of NZ_BHZI01000090.1, from coordinate 6,704 downwards.
CCGCGCTGGAGCGGGCGATCGACACCGGCGAGAGCTGCGCGGTCGTCGCGGACATCGACTGGGAACGCTTCACCCCCGCCTTCACCAGCCGTCGGCCCAGCCCGCTGCTCTCCACCCTGCCCGAGGTCACCGAGGCGCTGGGCGAGGGGCCGGCCGCCGAGGACGGAGCCTCGGCGGTACGGACCCTGCTGGCCGGGCTGCCGGAGTCGGAGTGGGCCCGTACCGTCCTCGACCTGGTCCGCCGGGAGACCGCGGCGGTCCTCGGCTACTCCGAACCGGTCGATGCCGAGCGCCCGTTCAAGGACCTCGGCGTGGACTCCCTCACCGCCGTGGCCGTCCGCAACCGGGTGGCCGGCGCCCTCGATCTGCGCCTGCCCACGACGCTGGTCTTCGACCATCCGACCCCCTCGGACGTCGCCCGCCACGTGCTCTCACTGGTCAGCGGCGACGACCGCGAGGCGGTCACGACGGCCGAGGTGTCCGACGAGCCCCTGGCGATCGTCGGCATGGCATGCCGGTATCCGGGCGGCGCCGCCTCGCCGGAGGAACTGTGGCGGCTGGTCACCGAGGGCATCGACGCGGTCGGCGGCTTCCCGTCCGACCGCGGATGGCCCACCGGCGAGGACACGGGTACCGGAGACCCCTACACCCGGGTCGGGGGCTTCGTACACACCGCCACTTCCTTCGACGCGGACCTGTTCGGCATCTCGCCGCGCGAGGCCATGGCGATGGACCCGCAGCAGCGGCTGCTGCTGGAGACCTCCTGGGAGCTGTTCGAGCGTGCCGGGCTGGGCCCGCACGCGATGCGCTCGACGTCCACCGGCGTCTTCATCGGCGCCTCACCGTCCGGCTACGGAATGGGCGTCGCCGCCCCCGGCTCCGAAGGGCACCTGCTCACCGGAATGTCGGGCGGCGTCCTGTCCGGCCGGGTGGCCTACGTCTTCGGGCTGGAGGGCCCGACGCTGACCGTGGACACCGCCTGCTCGTCGTCCCTGGTGGCGCTGCACCTCGCGGCACAGTCGCTGCGCGCCGGTGAGTGCGCCATGGCCGTCGTCGGCGGTGTCGCGGTCATGACCAGCCCCGGGGTCTTCTCCGAGTTCGCCAGGCAGGACGGTCTGGCGTCCGACGGCCGCTGCCGGGCGTTCTCCGCCGACGCGGACGGCACCGGCTGGGGCGAGGGCGTCGGGCTGCTGCTGGTGGAGCGCCTCTCCGAGGCGCGCCGCAACGGACACGAGGTACTGGCGGTGGTACGTGGCTCCGCGGTGAACTCCGACGGCGCTTCCAACGGCCTGACGGCGCCGAACGGCCCCTCCCAGCAGCGGGTGATCCGGGCGGCGCTGGCGACGGCCGGCCTGGAGCCGCACGAGGTGGACCTGGTGGAGGCGCACGGCACCGGCACGCGGCTGGGCGACCCGATCGAGGCGCAGGCGCTGCTCAACGCCTACGGGCAGGACCGGGACGCCGAACGGCCACTGTGGCTCGGGTCGTTGAAGTCCAACATCGGGCACACCCAGGCGGCGGCAGGCGTCGGCGGCATCATCAAGACGGTCATGGCGCTGCGCCACGGCGTGCTGCCCCGCACCCTGCACGTGACCGAGCCCACGCCCGAGGTGGACTGGACGGCGGGCGCGGTGGAACTGCTCACCGAGGACCGCCCGTGGCCCGAGCTGGACCGCCCGCGCCGTGCCGGGGTGTCCTCCTTCGGGATCAGCGGCACCAACGCGCACGTGCTGCTGGAGCACGCTCCCGCTCCGACACGCGCCGAACGTCCCGCACCGAGCGCGGCCCCGCCCCTGGTTCCGTGGGTGCTCTCCGCCCGCAGCGCGCAGGCGCTGCAGGAGCAGGCCGCCCGCCTGGCCGAGCGGATCACGCGGGACGACACTCTCCACCCCGTCGACGTGGCGGTCTCCCTGGCGGGCGGCCGTGCCCACCTGGAACACCGGGCCGTGGCCGTGGGACCCGACCGGGAAGCCCTGCTCACCGAAGTCTCCGACCTCGCTGACGCCGGCCACAAGACGGTCCGCGGTGTCGCCGAATCCGGCCGCCTGGCGTTGTTGTTCTCGGGGCAGGGTTCGCAGCGGCTGGGTATGGGCCGTGAGTTGTACGGGGCGTACTCGGTGTTCGCGGATGCTTTTGATGCGGTGTGTGCGCGGGTGGATCTTGAGTTGCCGTTGCGTGGGGTGGTGTTCGGTGAGGATGCGGGGTTGTTGGAGCGGACGGTGTTCGCTCAGGCGGGGTTGTTCGCGTTGGAGGTGGCGTTGTTCCGGTTGGTGGAGTCGTGGGGTGTGACTCCGGATGTGCTGGTGGGGCATTCGATCGGTGAGCTGGCTGCTGCGCATGTGGCGGGGGTGTTGTCGCTGGATGACGCGTGTGCTTTGGTGTCGGCGCGTGGTCGGTTGATGGATGCCCTGCCTGAGGGTGGGGCGATGCTGGCGGTGGAGCTGGCCGAGGATGCGCTGGAGCTGACCGACGGGGTGGACCTCGCGGCGGTCAACGGGCCCACCTCCGTGACGGTTTCCGGTGCGGCGGACGCAATCGAGGCGCTGGAGCAGCAGCTTCGGTCGCAGGGGGTACGGGTCAAGCGGCTGGCGGTCTCGCACGCGTTCCATTCCTCGCTGATGGAGCCGATGCTGGACGAATTCGCAGCCGTCGCGCAGTCGTTGACCTACCACGCCCCGCAGATCCCCGTCGTCACCACCGCTCCAGGCGACCTGGCCACCCCCGACTACTGGGTGGGACAGATCCGTGAGCCCGTCCGCTTCGCCGACGCGCTCGCCTCCCTCACCGGAGTCCGGACAGCGCTGGAGCTGGGACCGGACGGAGTACTCTCCGCCCTCGCCCAGGACCAGGTCGACAACCTGGTGGCCGTCCCCGCGCTGCGGTCGGCGCAAGGCGAGGCGCGGACGCTGCTGGGCATGATCGCCCGGGCACACGTACGGGGCACGGAGGTCGACTGGCCCGCGGTGACCGGCGCCGGCGACCGGGTCGACCTGCCCACCTACCCCTTCCAGCGCACCCGTTACTGGCCCGAGCCCCCGGCCCCGGACACGGCCGTGGCGGCGGCGCCCGCCGCCTCAGCGGCGGAGTCCCGCTTCTGGGCAGCCGTCGACAAGGGCGACGTCGACTCCCTGGCCGCCACCGCGGGTCTGGACCCGGCGGCGCTGGAGCCCCTGCTGCCGGCGCTGTCGGCCTGGCACAGCGACGCCCGCGAGCACGAGGCCGTCGGCGCCTGGCGGTACCGGATCGGCTGGACTCCCCTGGAGGAGCCGTCCGTGGCGTCCTGCGCCGGACGGTGGCTCCTGGTGGCCCCCGACGACGCCGACGCGGCGGTTGACGCCTGCCGCGCCGCGCTCACCGAACGGGAGGGTGAGGTCGATCTGCTCGTCGTCGATCCCGCCGAAACCGACGGGGAGGAGTTCGCGGACCTCCTTCGCGACTACGTGATCCCCGGTGAGCAACTCCGCGGCGTGATCTCCCTGCTCGCCCTGGACGAGAGGCCGCACCCGGACCACCCGGTGATCACCGCCGGGCTGGCCGGCACCCTCTGCCTGCTGCACGCCGTCCTCGACGCCGATCCGGGGCCGCTGTGGACCCTCACCGCGGGCGCCGTCGGCGCGGGCGAGGACGAGGCGCCGGTCAGCCCGGCGCAGGCCGCCATCTGGGGCCTGGGCCGCGTCGCGGCGCTGGAACACCCCCGCCACTGGGGCGGTCTGGTCGACCTGCCCGCCGACGGCCTCGGCGACGACACGCGCCTGGCCGCCCGGCTCGCGGCCACCCTGACCCGCACCGACGGCGAGGACCAGGTCGCGGTCCGTGCCGGGGCCGCCCTGGGACGCCGACTGCGCCACGCCGACCCCGTCCTTCCGCCTTCCGGCACCGGCTGGACACCGGACGGCACCGTTCTGGTCACCGGCGGCACCGGCGCCATCGGCGGCCATGTCGCCCGCTGGCTGGCGACCGAGGGCGCCGAGCACCTCGTCCTGATGAGCCGGCGCGGCCCCGACGCTCCGGGCGCCCGTGAACTCACCGCCGAACTCACCGGCCTCGGCTCCCGCGTCACCGTCGTCGCCTGCGACCTGCAGGACCGTGACGACGTCAGCCGGGCGCTCGACTCGCTGTCCGACGACGGCGTCACCGTCCGGACCGTCATGCACACCGCCGGCCTTGGCGTTCTGGCCCCGCTCGCCGACACCGGCGTCGCGGACCTCGCCCACCTGGTGGGCGGCAAGGTCGCCGGCGCCCGTCACCTCGACGAACTGCTCGACCCCGCAGGACTGGACGCCGTCGTCCACTTCTCCTCCATCTCCGCCATGTGGGGCGTGGGACAGCACGGGGGCTACGCCGCCGGCAACGCCTACCTCGACGCGCTCGCCCAGCGGCGCAGCCGGGAAGGCGCCCCCGTCCTCTCCGTCGCCTGGGGGCCGTGGGACGGCGGCGGCATGGTCGACCAAGCCGCTGTGGAACCGATGCTGCGCCGCGGCATCTCGCTCCTGCGGCCCGGCCCGGCCATGGTCGCGCTGCGGCAGGCGCTCGACGCCCGCGAACCGTCCACCGCCGCCGCGGAGGTCGACTGGGAACGGTTCGAACCCTCCTTCACCGCTCTGCGCCCCAGCCCGCTACTCGCGGAACTGCCCCAGGTGAGCGCCCTCCGGACCGCCGGAGCCGTGGCCGCCCCGGACACGGCCGAGGAAGGGTTCGGCGCCCGGCTGGCCGGGCTGTCCCCGGTGGAGCGCGAGCGCGCGGCGCTGGAACTGGTCCGCACCCACGCCGCCATCGCGCTCGGCCACGCGGGACCGGAGGACATCGAGCCGGAACGCACCTTCCGCGACCTGGGCACCGACTCGCTGACCGCTGTGGCGCTGCGTGACGGGCTGGCCTCCGCGACCGGCCTGACACTGCCGGCCACGCTCGTCTTCGACCAGCCGACGCCCGTCGCGCTGGCGGAGCACCTGCTGGGCCTGCTGATGCCGGAGGACGTCGTCGACGACCTGCCGTCGACGGACGAACTCGACCGGCTGGAGGCGGCGCTCGCCCGCCGTGCCGGCGACGACCTCGACCGGGTCCGCATCGTGATGCGGCTGGAGTCGCTGCTGGCCACGACACGGAACGAGACCGGTACGGACTCCGCTGACGGCACCGCCCTGGCCGACCGGCTGGGCGACGCCACGGACGACGAACTGTTCGATCTGGTCGAGAGGGATCTGGGACTCAAGTGACCGCCGCCGCTTCAAGAACCCCGCAGGAGAGCACGATGACGACCGAAGCGAGCAAGAGCCCCACCGAGCACAAGCTTCGTGACTACCTGGGCCGGGTGATCGCCGAACTGCACACCACGCGCAGGCGGTTGCGCGAGGCCGAGTCGCAGGAGCAGGAGCCCATGGCCATCGTGTCGGTGGCCTGCACCCTGCCCGGCGGTGTGCGCTCGCCCGAGGACCTCTGGCGGCTCCTCGCCTCGGGCGGCGACGCCGTCACCGCGTTCCCCGGCGACCGGGGCTGGGACGACAGCCCGCTGGTGAGCGCGGAGGGCGCGGCGGCCCCCGAGGCGTCCCAGGGCGGCTTCCTGCACGACGCGGGCATGTTCGACCCCGCCTTCTTCGGCATCAACCCGCGCGAGGCGCTGGCCATGGACCCGCAGCAGCGGCTGGTCCTGGAATCGGTCTGGGAGGCGATGGAGCGAGCCGGCATCCACCCCGGGACGCTGCGCGGCTCCCGTACGGGCGTGTTCGTCGGGACCAACGGCCAGGGCTACGGCATCAACATGCAGGCGGGCATGGCCGGAACCGAGGGCTACCAGCTCACCGGCAGCGCCACCTCCGTCCTCTCCGGCCGTATCGCCTACACGCTGGGCCTGCGGGGGCCCGCCGTCAGTGTGGACACCGCGTGCTCCTCGTCGCTGACCGCTCTGCACCTGGCCGCCCAGGCCATCCGCGCCGGTGACTGCTCCATGGCCTTCGTCGGCGGCGTCACCGTCATGCCGCACCCGGTCGCCTTCCACGAGTTCAGCCGTCAGGGCGGGTTGGCCTCCGACGGCCGTTGCAAGGCGTTCTCCGCCGACGCGGACGGCACCGGCTGGGGCGAGGGTGTCGGCGTCCTGCTCGTCGAGCGGCTCTCCGACGCCCGCCGCAACGGACACCCGGTGCTCGCCGTGGTGCGCGGCAGCGCCGTCAACCAGGACGGAGCCTCCAACGGCCTCACCGCCCCCAGCGGTCCCGCCCAGGAAGGCGTCATCCGCGCCGCGCTCGACGACGCCCGGCTGACGCCCGACCAGGTCGACGTCGTCGAGGCGCACGGCACCGGCACCACGCTGGGCGACCCCATCGAGGCGCAGGCGCTGCTGGCCACCTACGGCCGCGACCGGGAACGTCCGCTGTGGCTCGGCTCGCTGAAGTCCAACATCGGCCACACCCAGTCCGCCGCCGGGGCCGCCGGCGTGATCAAGATGGTGCTGGCGATGCACCACGGCGTGCTGCCCCGCACCCTGCACGCCGACGTCCCCACCCCGCACGTCGACTGGTCCTCCGGACGCATCGAACTGCTCACCGGCGAGCAGCCCTGGGAACCCGGTGAACACCCCCGCCGGGCGGCCGTCTCCTCCTTCGGCATCAGCGGCACCAACGCCCACGTCATCCTGGAGGAAGCCCCCGCCGACGTCCCCGCCGACGTCCCCGCCGACGCCACCGCCGAGGAGCCCGCGGACGCCCCCG